>FR901467.1:36547-53977 GCA_000438355.1 Clostridium sp. CAG:273 | reverse complement strand
ATAATTATAATGCAAATTCTAGTAAGTATGGGGATGCAGTATACGAGGTAAGTAAGAGTGGAGGCTATTACAGTTCATGGTACGGCGATTATTCTCATTTTCCTGATTTTTATGGATATTTTTTTGAACGAGGGAGTGGTTACAGTAGAGGTGCTTATGCAGGCGTGCTCGCTTTCCACTACAGCAGTGGTGGTAGCGCCAACGGCTATTCGTTCCGTCCGGTCTTGGCTGTACTTTAGTTGCAACCAGAGAATTGTCAGGAAATGTCCAAAAATTTTGTGTAATTTGAAAATGGTATGAAAAAATACCTCCTTATGATAAAATAAAAATATCATAGGGAGGATTTTTTATGAAAAGAGAAAGAAACGAAGAAGATGAACTACTAGAAAAAATAGCAAAAGAAATTATGAGAAGTAGAAATGCGAAAACAAAAGTATAAAAAAGATATAACTAAAGCAGTAATATCCTTTATGGAAAAAATTACATTAAAAATAGTTGATATTTTTAATTTTTTAATATACAATACTAAAGTATAAGAATGGAGGATTTTAATGGTAACTTTTGAAGATGTAAAGAATAATGAAGATATAAAAGCTTTAATATCAAGCTCACAAAGACAACTCAATGAATTAGGATATACAGAGCATTCTGTAAGACATGCAACAATTGTGTCAAATAGAGCAGCAGAGGTACTTGCAGCTTTAAAATATCCTGAAGAAAGAATAGAGCTTGCAAAAATTGCAGGGTATATGCACGATATAGGAAATTGCGTTAACAGAGTAGACCATGCGCATACAGGGGCAATTTTGGCATATCAAATATTAAAAGATATGGGTATGGAAGCAGACAAAAGAACAGAAATAATGATGGCAATCGGTAATCATGATGAAAAAACAGGAAATGCAGTTAGTGATATTTCAGCAGCAATAATTTTAGCAGATAAATCAGATGCACATAGAAGCAGAGTGACAAATAGAAATATATCAAATTTTGATAAACATGATAAAGTAAATTATGCAGTTACAGAGTCAAAGTTTATTGTAGATGAAAAACAAAGAAAAGTTACATTAGACTTAACTATAGATACAAAAATATCACCAGTTTTAGATTATTTTGAAATATTTATGGATAGAACCATGATGAGCAAATTTGCAGCAAAATATTTAGACATATGGTTTGAGTTAATTATAAATGATACTAAATTATTGTAATTTTGGGAGGCAAATAAAGTGGAAGAAAAGAAAAAAGATGTAAAAGAGATTAAAAAAGATGTTGCGAGTAAAGAAAATAACAAGAAAACAGAAAACAGTAGTAAAAACAAAAAAATAGAAAAACAGAAAAACAGTTCTAATGAAAAAGAAATGAAACCAAGCAGAGTTGATAATAAGTTAAAAATAACATTATCTATTTTGGTTATTATACTTGTTTGTGCTATTTCTTTTGGAGGGATTTTTATACAAGATAAAGGTCGTGTAAATAGCATAATACCAGAATATTCTTTGGGAATGGACTTAGAAGGGTCAAGAAAATTGGGTGTAATTGTAGACGATACCGTTAATGAGGTAATTTATGATAAAGACGGAAAAGTTGTAACAGAGGAAGGCAAAGACACAACAAAAAAAGAAGAGCCAGTAAATCCAAAAGAAGTTTTAACAAAGGAAAATTTTGAAAAGTCAAAAGAAATAGTAAATAAAAGATTGCAACTACTAAATGTACCAGATTACACAATTGGCTTAGACGAAGAAAACGGATATATAATGGTAGATATGTTAGATTATGCAGATACAGATACTGTAGCACAATATATGTATTTGCCTGGAAAATTTAAGGTTACAGATCCAGATGGAAATATACTTTTAGACAACTCTTATATAGATAAAGCAACTGTAAAATATGGTTATGTTAGTAGCAATTCAAATGCTACAACAGTATTTTTATCAATACAGTTTAATAAGGAAGGTACAGAAAAACTAAAAGAAATTAGTAATACATATGTAAAATCATTAGATGAAGACGGAAAAGATAATAGTAAGAAAGTAAAAATTGCAGTAGATGAAGTAACATTAGTAGAATCTGCTTTCGAACAAGAAAACTCAACAGGTGAACTACAACTATCTATAGGACAAGCAAGCACATCTTCAACAGACATAAATGGATATATAAAACAAGCATCAAACTTAGCAGTATTACTAAATAGTGGTGTTATGCCTATAACATATACTTTAGATGTAAACAGATTTGTATATTCAGAAATACCACAAGAATTAATTTATATAGCAGCAATAGCAATTGGAGCAATTATATTAGTAACACTAATAATTATGATAATTAAATATAAGAAAAATGGATTTTTAGCAGCAATTGCATTTATTGGATATGTAGCTTTCATGTTACTTGCAATAAGATATACAAATGTAATGCTTACATTAGATGGATTACTTGCAATTGTAGCATCAATAATAGTTAACTTTACATTTACATTTTATTTATTGTCTTTAATAAATAAAGACTATAAAGATAAAGAAAAAATAGAAGTAGCAATAGATTTTCAAAAAGCACTTACAAGAATGCTATTTGTTTTATTACCACTTATAATAATGACAGTAATTTTATGTTTTGCTAATTGGTTACCATTATATAGTTTCGGAATGGTAATGTTCTGGGGAATTATAACATTATTAATATACAACATTGTAATAACAAGAACTTTAATAGTAAATGCGGTAAAAGATTAATAAAACAATGAGGATTTATATAAAGAAAGGAATGAAATTTATAATGTTAAAAAAAATTAGTTATGTTATATTAATAGCCATAATTATAGCAGGTGGAGTTATGGTTGGAATAAAAGGATTTAATAAAGACATACCATATAAAGACAATGCAACTATATATGTATCAGTAGGTAAAGAATTTAGTATAAAAGAAATGAGAGACATAGCAAAAGAGGTATTTGGAAATCAAAGAGTATTAGTTCAAGTTGTAGAATTATACAAAGATATGGTTTCATTTACAGTAGAGGAAAAGTCAGATGAGGAACTAGCACCAAAAGTAGAAGAACTTAACAAAAAAATAAATGAAAAATATGGATTAGAAAATAAAGTGGAAAATATTAGTATAGTGCATAGCCCAAAAGTTAGATTAAGAGATATAATTAGTCCATATATTTGGCCAGTTGGAATATGTACAACATTGGTATTTGTATATGCAATGATACGTTATAGAAAACTAGGGGCATTTAGAACATTAGGCAAATATATAGTTGGGGTTTTAGGAATAGAACTATTATACTTAAGTTTAATTGCTCTTACAAGATTACCAATAAATCAACTAGTAATACCAGTAGGATTACTACTATATACATTAGCAATAATAATTGTAACAGTAAAGAGAGAAATAAAATTAGAGAAACTTGACAAAGTTGAAAGCTAAGTAAAACTAAGACTAGATATAAATTTCTTAAATTAGAAAATTTATATCTAGTTTTAGTTTTCTTAAATAAATATTCTAATTATACCAATAGCAATTAATAAAATTCCGGAAATCATATTCCAAAATTTTAGGTGGATATAATTAAGAAAATGTATTTTAGTAATTTTTTTACCTAATATAATTCCAAGATTTAAGAGAAATAATTGAAATACTGGAACTAAAAAAGGGTATAATAATCCAAATATTCCAAAAGATGCACTAGAAATTCCAACGCAGAAAGAATCTATAGAAAGTGCTATTGCTAAATAAATAGCTTCATTTAATTCTATTGTATTAGATTTATTTATGTCTAATATAATAGGATTTTTAATTGTTTCTAGTATAATCCACAATCCCATACCAATTAATAATATTACACTTATAAGTTTTACAATATGTTCAGATATTATTGAAAATATAACATTACCTACAAGTATAGAAAATCCAGAAAAAAGAAATGATATAATAAATAAAGCAAAACTAGATAATTTGTTAATTGTTGTATTTCTAATTCCATATGTAATGCCAATTCCAAAAGAGTCTATGCTTACAGATACAGCAAGTATTAATATTGCTAAAAACAAGTGTCTCACCTCTAAATATAATATGTAAACTTAATAATATATGTGAACAAATAATAAACAAGCCTAAAAATATATAAAATACAATATAAGATTAAAAAATATAAGGGTAGAAAATAAAAAGCAAAGAATAATTAAAATAAAAAATGTAAAATAACAAAAGTTAGAATCATAAAAAATTAGTACAAGCATATAAATTAATAAAACTATACAAAGGAGAGATTTATATGTGGTATACAAAAAGTGTTGAAGAAGTTGCAAGGGAACTTAGGACAAACACTAAATTCCGGGTTAAAGGAAAATGATATTACAGAACGACAAAGACAATTTGGTAAAAATAAAATTAATGAAGGAAAAAAAGAAGGACTATTAGTAAAACTTATAAAACAATTTAATGACTTTATGATAATTATTTTAATTATTGCAGCAATTGTATCAGCAGCAGTTAGCTATATGGAAGGTACAGGGGATTATTTTGATTCAATAATTATAATTGCAATTGTATTGTTTAATGGAATAATGGGATTAGTGCAAGAAACCAAGGCAGAAAAGTCAATTGAAGCATTAAAAAAACTTTCTTCACCAGTTGCAAAAGTAAGAAGAAATGGAAATATACAAACTATTGCGGGAGAAGATGTTCTTCCAGGAGACATAGTAATTTTAGAAGCAGGTAATTATGTTCCAGCAGATATGAGATTAATAAATGCTGTTAATTTAAAAGTAGAAGAATCAAGTTTAACAGGAGAAACAGAACCTGTACTAAAAAATTCAGAAAAAATAATGAGTAATAAAAAGGTTCCTCTTGGAGACATGCATAACATGGTATTTGGTAGTACAATAGTTGTTAATGGTCATGGTGAAGGAATTGTTGTAAGCACTGGAATGAGTACAGAGGTTGGAAAAATTGCTAATATGATAATAACAAATGATGCACCAACAACACCTATACAAAAAAAGTTAGAAGAAGTAGGGAAAATACTAGGAATAGCATGTTTAATAATTTGTGCTATAATTTTTATAATAGGGACAATAAAAGATATACCAATAACAGAAATGTTTATGACTTCTGTAGGATTAGCAGTTGCAGCTATTCCAGAAGGATTACCAGCAATAGTAACTATAATTCTTTCAATTGCGGTAACAAAAATGGCAAAGAAAAATGCAATAATAAGAAAATTGCCAGCAGTAGAAACACTGGGGAGTAGTAAAGTTATTTGTTCTGACAAAACTGGAACACTTACAGAAAATAACATGAAAGTAGTAGAGGTGATAGGAGATAGAAATAAAGTGTTATTATATGGCTCTACATGTACAAATTGTGAAGTTACAGGAAATAATGTTGATGGAGAACCAACAGAAGTTGCAATTGTAAAAGCTGCAATAGAAGAAAAATTAAATAATATAGAAATAAATAATATGACGAAGTATCCTTATAAAAGGATAAATGAAATTCCTTTTGACTCTACACGAAAATTAATGAGTGTAATATTAAAATTGGACAATGGAAAATATAGGATTATAACAAAAGGAGCACCAGAAGTATTAATTAATAAATGTACTTTTTATGAAGAAGATGGTGTAAAAAAAGCATTTAATACAAACTATTTAGATAAAATAAAAAAACAAAATGAAAAAATGGCAGAAAGAGCACTAAGAGTGCTTGGAGTGGCATATTTAGATGTAGATGTTTTACCAAATGAAATTAATTCAAATAATATTGAGAATAATTTAGTTTTTATTGGATTTATTGGAATGATAGACCCACCAAGAAAAGGTGTAAAGGAGTCTGTTAAAGCTTGTAGAAGAGCAGGAATAAAAACTGTAATGATTACAGGAGACCATATTGTTACAGCAAAGGCTATTGCTAAAGATTTGGGAATATTACAAGGAAACGAGCTAGCTATTACTGGACAAGAATTAGACAAAATTCATGATAAAGAGCTTATAAGAAATATAATGAATTATTCTGTATTTGCGAGAGTTTCACCAGAGCATAAAGTAAGGATAGTAAAAGCGTTTCAAGCTACTGGTTCTGTAGTAGCAATGACAGGAGATGGAGTAAATGATGCTCCTGCATTAAAAAAAGCAGATATAGGTGTTGCAATGGGAAGGAAAGGAACAGATGTTGCCAAAAATGCATCTGATATGATATTAAATGATGATAACTTTGTAACAATAGTAGAAGCTGTTAAACAAGGAAGAAATATATTTGACAATATAAAAAAAGCAATTCATTTTTTAATCGCAACAAATATAGGAGAAATAGTAACAATATTTATTGGACTATTGTTAGGGATGGAATCTCCTTTACTAGCAGTGCAACTTTTATGGGTTAATTTAGTAACAGATTCGCTTCCAGCAATTGCTCTTGGATTAGAACCACCTGAAAAAGACATAATGGAAAGACCACCAAGAGATTCTAAAAAAAGTATTTTTGCAGATGGACTATTTGGAAAAATAATTGCAGAAGGTTTTATGATTGGATTACTTACAATAATTGCATTTACTATAGGAAATAAATATTATGGATTAGAAGTAGGAAGAACAATGGCCTTTTTAAGTTTAGGAATGCTTGAGCTAATTCATTGTTTTAATATAAAAAGTGAAGAGTCCATATTTAAAGTTGGACTACTTAAAAACAAATATTTAATAGGAGCATTTTTACTAGGCACAGTATTACAGTTAGGTATAGTGTTTATTCCAGCACTAGCAGAACTATTTAAGCTAACTATGTTAAGCTCAGTTCAATGGATTATAACTTTAATAATATCAATTATTCCTGTAATTGTTATGGAATGTCAAAAGAAGTTTAATGAAATAAAATTTGGGAAAATAGTATATAGTTATAAAACTAAAAAAATATAATTTTTGTTATATGTTACCAAAACGGTTTTTTCTGAATAAAATATGTATATATAAAAGCTATTTAGTAGATAATATTACATATTGAAAGGAGAAGACTTACATTGAAATCTTTTTGTATTAAAACTAACAATAGAGAAATAATAAATTATCTACTAAACAAATTTGATAAAATAGATTTTGCAAATATTTCTTATATAGATAGAAAATTTAAAATATATAATAATTTTATTGTACATTATACTGGCGAAAACTTAGAAGAATTTTATAAAATATTAGGAAATATAATAACAGATACTATAATAAAATTTTATGAAATTCATATAATAAGACGAATTCTAGGATTTAATTATTTTTATTTTGATGAATTTGAGAGAAATAAAATAGAAGAAGTTTGCATAGAATCTTTGAAAAATAACAAATTTAAAAATAGAAACAAAACTATATGTAACAAGATACAAAAATACTTGAAAAAGAATAAATCAATGATTTTAGATGGTTTTGTTACATTTAGAATTAAGGAATATATAGAAAAAATTGACGAACTTGTAGACGAAGGAGTCAATAAATATATTGTAGAAAAGGAATATGCTNNNATTGTAGAAAAGGAATATGCTGAATTTATTAGTTTACTAAAAATGTATGTAAATTCAAAAGAGCCGGAAACAGAAGAAATACATTTAATATATACAAATGGAGAGTCGATTTTATTAGACAAAAACAAAGATATAATTACAATAGCAAATAATAGCTTTAATGCAAAATATTTATCAGATATAACATTTTCTTCAAATGATTTTGCATTAAATGCATTACTTTCATTATTACCAAAGAAAATTAATATTCACTTAATAACAAAAAAAGATGAATTTATAGATACATTATGTTTAATATTTGAAGAGAAAGTTTATATGTGTACAGACTGCAACATATGCAGAACTTATAAAATTATAAATAGTGCTAAATAGTATAGATTGTTAGCAAATATGGATAAAAAATGAGAAATTAAGATTGAAATTAAATTTCTTATTTTTTAAAATAGTGAGTAAATATAAAAAAGAGGAGAATTACTAATAAAGTGAACTAAAACAGTTCATAATTCTCCTCTTTTTTAATTTTATTTATTAAATTGTTTGTTTTACTAAGATTAAAATTTGTTTTAAATTTGTTATTTATAAATTAAAGTCATAATCATAATTTTGTTTAAAATCATCTAAATAATAATCTAAATCATAATTGTCTTGGACATCATAATAACCATCTTCTATCCTGTTTAAAGCATCTTTGAATTCTTGAGAGTTTAAGCCTTCTCCAATTCCAATAATTACTCCAATTGTAAAAATAAATGTCATAATTCCTGAGATTACAAATGCTATTGCAGATATTACAATTCCTGCAATTGATGTTCCTCTTCTAGGGTCATTTGTTTTGTTTTTCTTTGTAGTATCTATTATCGATAAAATTAAACCTACAATTGCTAATATTAGAGCTAATATACTAACTATTGGAACCCAACCTAATACAAGTGAAATAATACCTAATACTAATCCTGCTATTCCCATTTTTTATTCCTCCATTTGATATAAAATATTTAATTTATTAATTATTTATATTTTTTAATACATATATTATACTTTAAATTAATATAGAATGTCAATTTTTTAATTTTTGACATTTTTCTATTGAATTTATATCAATTTTGATATAGTATATTATAGAAAAGATTAATTTAAGTTCGGAGGATATCATGCCAAGAAAAGCTAAAGATGAAATAATAGAAGAAGTATCAAAAGAAGTTACTAAAAAGAAAACTCCAGTAAAAAAAGAAAATAAGGCTAGTGCAGAAAAAAAAGTTGTTACTAAAAAAGAAAGTACGAAAAAGGAAACTGCTAAAAAAACAGCTACAACTTCAGAAAAAACAGCAAAAACAGATGAGACAAAAACTGTAAAAGGTAAAAAAGTTACAGGAACTACTAAAACCGAAAAAAAGACTGACAGTGCTATAACTAAAAAAGGAGTTAATGCTGAAAAGAAATCTAGTGCTACAACTAAAAAAACAGCTACTAAAAAGGCAAAAGCAACAAAAACAACTGCTACAAAAAGAAAGAAAAAAGCTGTAGAAGATTTAGAAAAACTTGTAGACTTAGAAGGTAACAATGTAGATTTAGAAAATGAAGAAAACGAAATAACAGAAAAAGTTAATATTGTTGAATATTATGATTTACCTTATAGATATAATCAAACTGTTGTAAAAATTTTGGCTCAAACACCAAATATTTTATTTGTTTATTGGGATATTTCAGACACAGATAGAAATAATTTTATATCTCAATATGGAGAAAACTTTTTTAATAATACAATTCCGGTACTTCTTATTATAAACAAAACTATGAATTATTCATACGAAATACAAATAAATGACTTCGCTAATAGTTGGTATCTTCATGTAAATGATGCTAATTGTGAGTATCAAGTAGAATTGGGAAGGAGACATAAAGAAAATCCAAATTACTATTATGTTACAACTTCTAATAATTTGGATATGCCAAATAATCATATTTTACTTGAGAATATTTCCAATAATGTATTATTTAAAAATGTTAAAACTCAAGAATTAGTAGAAAAGCCTATTACAAGTATTACGTTCTTTAAAGATTTTGCTAAGTCAAAAGACTTTTACAAATATTTTAAAGAATTACTTAATAATGAGCTTGAAGGAGATGAAATTAATTTTAACTTGCCATCTTCACATACTAGTTCAAGTTTTAAATAAAAGGAGAATATAACATGTCAAAAGAAAAAGGATACGTTAGCTTTGTATTACATGCACATTTACCTTTTGTTCATCATCCAGAAAGCGAAGATTATTTGGAAGAACAATGGCTATATGAAGCTATGTCAGAAACATACATACCATTACTTACAAATTTTAAAAAATTAGAAGAGGAAAAGGTTGATTTTAGAATTACAATGTCACTTACTCCACCTCTTCTTAATATGCTTGATAATAAAATGCTTCAAGAAAGATATATAAAATATTTAAACACACATATAGAGCTTGCTAAAAAGGAAGTAGAAAGAACAAAATATGATGATAGATTAAATAATTTAGCCAAATACTATGTAGATAAATATTCTAGTGATCTACATATTTTTAAAGATATTTACAATTGTAATTTAATTCAAGGATTTAAACATTTTCAAGATATTGGAGTTTTAGAAATTATTACATGTGGAGCAACTCATGGATATTTTCCAATTTTATATGTTAATGAAAAAACTGTTAAAGCACAAATTGCAATAGGAGTACAAACATATGAAAAATATTTTGGAAGAAAGCCTAATGGAATATGGCTTCCAGAGTGTGGTTATGTTCCAGAAGCAGATAAATATTTAAAAGAATTTGGAATAAAGTACATTATTACAGAAACACATGGTATTTTATACGCAAATCCTGCACCAGTATATGGCACATATGCACCTATAGTTTCTCCTAATGGGGTTATTGCATTTGGTAGAGATTTAGAATCTTCAAGACAAGTATGGAGTTCTATTAATGGATACCCAGGTGATTTTAATTATAGAGAGTTTTATAGAGATATTGGTTACGATGTAGATTATGAATATATAAAACCTTATATTGCTGCAAATGGGGCAAGAGTTCATACAGGTATAAAATATTATAGAATTACTGGTAAAGATTGTGAAAAAGATTTATATAACTTACAATGGGCTAAAGATTCTGTAGAAAAACAAGCAGGTCACTTCTTTGATAGCAGAGAAAAACAAATAAATTCATTAGCACCTAAAATGTCCAATCCACCAATAATTTTATGTCCTTATGATGCAGAATTATATGGTCATTGGTGGTATGAAGGTCCATATTGGCTTTATGTTTTATTTAAGAAAATTTATTATGATAAATGTGATTTTAAATTAATTACTCCAAGTGAATATATAGAAAAATATCCATTAATGCAAGTTGCAACACCTTGCCGTTCTAGTTGGGGAGCAAATGGATATAGTGAAGTATGGCTAAACACTACAAATGACTATGTACATAGACATTTACACGTTGCAGGAGATAGAATGGTTGAACTTGCAAACAAATTTCCTAATGAAAAAGACAAAATAAAAAAAGCAGCTTTAAACCAATGTGCTAGAGAATTAGTGCTAGCACAAAGCAGTGATTGGCTATTTATTATAACAAATGGAACTATGGTGGATTATGCCAAAAAACGTATAAAAGACCATATTGGTAGATTTACAAAACTATATTATGAATTATTAGATAACAAAATAGATAAAGAATTTTTGCAAGATATAGAGGAAAAGGATTGCATTTTTCCAGATATTGATTATATGATTTATAAATAAAAAGAGAAAAAATTGAAATTTGGTTAATTGCCAAACCAAATTTAGGTTTAAAGGAATTTTTCAGTTTCTTTAAACTTAAAGCGAATTCATTAAGTAAAAAGTTAAATGCAATTCTGTAAAGTGAATGCAATTGGTATAATTAAATGCATTATTAAAGTGAATTTAATTTTTTAGTAAAGAATACTTGAAAAGTATTCTTTTTTATTATAAAATGATTTTGTTTGGAAATACTAAACAAAATATAGTGCTTATGCACTAAAAAAGGAGGAATTTTTAATGTCAATAAAAATAGGAATTAATGGTTTTGGAAGAATTGGTAAGCTTACACTTCAAGCAGCTTTAAATAAAAATGAAGTTGAGGTTGTAGCTATAAACGATCCTTTTGTTCAAGCAGATTATATGGCTTATATGTTAAAATATGATACTGTACATGGTAAGTTTAATGGAGAAATAAAAGCAGAAGAAAACAAACTTGTTATTAATGGAAAAGAAATAAAAGTTTATAACGAAATGGACCCAGTAAATATTCCATGGGGAGCAGATGGAGTAGATTATGTATTAGAGTGTTCAGGAGTATTTACAACAATAGAAAAAGCAGAAGCTCATTTAAAAGCAGGAGCTAAAAAGGTTATAATTTCTGCACCTTCTAAAGATGCACCTATGTTTGTTATGGGAGTTAACAACGATAAGTATACACCAGATATAAACATACTTTCAAATGCTTCTTGTACAACAAACTGTTTAGCACCTTTAGCAAAAATTATAAATGATAATTTTGGAATTAAAGATGGACTTATGACAACAGTTCATGCAACAACAGCTACACAAAAAACAGTTGATGGAGCATCTAAGAAAGATTGGAGAGGTGGACGTGCAGCAACAGCTAATATTATCCCATCTTCTACAGGAGCAGCAAAAGCAGTAGGAAAAGTAATTCCAGAGTTAAATGGAAAATTAACAGGTATGGCATTTAGAGTACCAACAGTTGATGTTTCAGTTGTTGATTTAACATGTAATTTAGCTAAACCTGCAACATATGAAGAAATATGTGCAGCAGTTAAGAAAGCATCAGAAAATGAAATGAAAGGTATTGTAGAATATGTAGAAGACCCAGTTGTTTCATCAGACTTTACACATGATGAACATACATCAATATTTGACAGCACAGCAGGAATTGCTTTAACAGATACATTTGTTAAATTAGTTGCTTGGTATGATAACGAATGGGGTTATTCAAATAAACTTGTAGATTTAGCTGTTTACATTTCTACAAAATAGAAAATAACTAGTTTTTTGGCCATTAGGTTTATTATACTTAATGGTCAAAATATTGATTTTTAGGGAGGTATTTTATGAATAAAAAAACAATTGAAGACATAGATGTAAAGGATAAAAAAGTACTAGTAAGATGTGACTTTAATGTTCCTTTAGATGAAAATAAAAATATTACAAGTGACAACAGAATAGTTGCAGCACTTCCAACAATTAAATATTTAATGGAACATGGTGCTAAGGTTATTTTATGCTCACATTTAGGTAGACCAAAGGGGAAAATTAATCCAGAATTTTCTTTGAAACCTGTTGCTAAAAGATTAACAGAGCTTTTAGGAAAAGAAGTAAAACTTGCAAGCGATATTATAGGAGAAAGTGCAAAAGAACTTACGAGCCAAATGCAAGAAGGAGATGTAGTTTTACTAGAAAATGTTAGATTTGATGAAAGAGAAGAGAAAAACGATACAGAGTTTAGTAAAGCTTTGGCAGAATTAACAGATGGAATATATGTAAATGATGCTTTTGGTACAGCACATAGAGCACATAGCTCAACAGAAGGAGTTTCTCATTTCGTAGATACAGCAGTTGCAGGTTATTTAATGGAAAAAGAAGTTAGTGAGCTAAGCAGTGCCATTTCTAATCCAGAAAGACCTTTTGTTTCTATTTTAGGTGGACTTAAAGTTTCAGATAAAATCGGTGTTATAGAAAATTTACTTACAAAAGTAGATAAAATCTTAATTGGTGGAGCAATGGCTTGTACATTTTTTAAAGCTATGGGATATGAAATAGGAGAATCTAAATGTGAAGATGACAAACTAGAAGAAGCAAATAGAATATTAAAATTAGCAGAAGAAAAAAATGTAAAACTTGTTTTACCAGTAGACAGCCATATTGCAAATGAATTTTCAAATGATGCAGATAACAAATTTATAGATATAACAGAAGGAGTACCTGCTGGTTGGGAAATATTAGATATAGGACCAAAAACACAAGAAATGTTTGAAAAAGAACTAAAAGATGCAAAAACTATTGTATGGAATGGACCTTTAGGAGTTAATGAATTTGATAATTATAGAATAGGAACAGAAAAAATAGCAAAAGCTATTGCAAATAGTAGTGCAAAATGCATAATAGGTGGAGGAGATTCAGCAGCTGCTGTAAAGAAAATCCAAAAACAAGCAAATACAACATTTGAAAATATTTATATTTCAACAGGTGGAGGAGCATCACTTGAATTTTTAGAAGGAAAAGAACTTCCAGGAATTGCTTGCTTAAATAATAAATAGAAATTTAATAAAAGAATTAATTTATCAAAGTGCAAATATATTATATAAAGTTTTAAAAATACCAGATATGAAAATTCAATAAATATTTTTTTGAGAAAGGAGAGTATAAATAAGATATTTTACATATTTTATTTATACGATGTTTGAATTGAGAAGAAAAGTAATAGCAGGAAATTGGAAAATGAATATGCTTCCAAATAAAGCAATAGAGTTTATAGAAGGTATAGCTCCATTAGTAAAAAATTCAGAAGCAGAAATTATTTTATGTGTTCCTTATACAGATTTGTTTTATAGTTTGCTTACAGCACAAAACACTAATATAAAAATAGGAGCACAAAATATGCATTGGGAAGAAAGTGGAGCATATACAGGAGAAGTTTCTGGAGAGATGTTAAAATGTATAGGTGTTGAATATGTTATAATTGGACACTCTGAAAGAAGACAATACTTTAACGAAACAGACGAAACTGTAAATAAAAAAGTAAAAGCAGCTTTAAGAAATGACTTAAAACCAATTGTATGTGTAGGTGAGACTTTAGAACAAAGAGAAGCTGGAAAAACAGAAGAGGTTATTACATCTCAAACAAAACTTGCATTAGAGGGATTAACAGAAGAACAAGTGCAAAATACAATTATTGCCTATGAGCCAATATGGGCAATAGGTACAGGAAAAACGGCTACAGCAGAAGATGCAAATAATTCTATAAAAGATATAAGAAATGAAATTAGGAAAAACTATGGACAAAACATAGCAGAAAACGTTATAATACAATATGGCGGAAGTGTAAAAGCTTCAAACGCAAAAGAGTTATTTAGTACTTCAGATATAGATGGTGGTTTAGTAGGTGGAGCAAGTTTAAAAGTAGAAGAATTTGCTAACATAGTAAACTACAATAAATAATTATCTAAAGTATTAATATAGAATGGGGAGAGACAAAATATGGATAGAAGACCAGTTATGTTAATGATATTAGATGGATTTGGGATTAACCAAAATGAAAAGGGAAATGCTATAGCAATTGCAAATACACCTAATATAGATAAACTAAGGAAAACATGGCCTACAACAACAATTCACACAAGTGGATTAGATGTAGGATTGCCAGAAGGACAAATGGGAAACTCAGAAGTAGGACATACAAATATTGGTGCAGGAAGAATTGTTTACCAAGATTTAACTAGAATTACAAAATCAATTGCAGATGGAGATTTCTTTAGTATAAAAGAACTTTCAGACGCAATAGAAAATTGCAAGAAAAATAATTCAAAACTTCACATTATGGGATTACTTTCAGATGGAGGAGTTCATAGTCACATGAGACATCTTTTTGCAATTTTGGAGTTTGCAAAAAGAAAAGATTTTGAAAATGTATATGTACATTGCTTTATGGATGGAAGAGATACTCCACCAACATCTGGAGAAAGTTATATTGCAAAATTAGAAGAAAAAATGAAAGAAAAAGGTGTGGGTAAAATTGCAACAATCGAAGGTAGATTTTATGCAATGGACAGAGACAAAAGATGGAACCGTGTAAAAGAAGCCTATGATGCAATTGTAAATGGAGTAGGAGAAAAAGCAACAACAGCTTTAAGTGCTATAGAGGCATCATATCAAAAAGAAGTGTTTGATGAATTTGTTAGGCCAACTGTTATTTGCAATGGAGAAACACCTGTTGCAACAATAGAAGAAAACGACTCTGTAATATTTTTTAATTTTAGACCAGATAGAGCGAGAGAATTAACAAGAACATTGGTAGATAAAGACTTTAATGAATTTGATACTAAAAAAATGAATTTATTTTTTGTTTGTTTTACACAATATGACGAAACTATGCCAAATGTAAAAATAGCTTTTAAACCAGAAAGTTTAATAAATACATTTGGGGAATACATTAGTAATAATGGACTAAAGCAACTAAGAATAGCGGAGACAGAAAAATATGCACATGTTACTTTTTTCTTTAACGGAGGAGAAGAAAAAGAATACGAAGGTGAAGATAGAATTTTAGTTCCATCACCTAAAGTAGAAACATATGACTTGAAACCAGAAATGAGTGCTTTAGAAGTAACAGATAAAGTGGTAGATGCAATTAATTCTGGAAAATATGACAGTATAATATTAAATTATGCAAATCCAGACATGGTTGGACATACAGGTAGCTTGGAGGCAGCAGTAAAAGCAGTAGAAACAATAGATGGATGTGTTGCAAGAGTAGTTGAAGCAATACAAAAACAAAATGGTATACTAATTATAACTGCAGACCATGGAAATGCAGAACAGATGGTAGACTATAAAACGGGAGAACCACAAACTGCACATACAACAAATCCAGTACCATTAATTTTAGTTGGATTAGAAGGAATAAAACTAAAAGAGGGTAAATTAGCAGATTTAGCACCTACAATGTTAGATATTATGGGATTAGAAAAACCAGAAGAAATGACAGGAGAAAGCTTAATAGAAAAATAAGTATAAATAATACTAAATTAATATTAAACAATTGTAAAAACAAAAATAACAATTAACAAAAATATATTAATAATTATAAAAATAAAACAAATTTGAAACAATAATTATTAGTAGAAAATGAATGTAATAATAGTCGTAAGAGGGGATGATTTTTATTGCTTTCCAGTCCTAGTATAAAGTTGGAATATGCAAAAATACAAAGACAGCTTTTTTATATGATTCCAGAAAAATGGGATAAAATATATTTATATGCATCTATAACAAATCAAATAAATAATTTACAAACTGGAGAGCTATATTTTTATTATTATCCTAAGGGAATACTTAAGAAAAATCCTGTAAATGTATATGAAATTCCAAGTAAATTTAGTTTAGATGAAGAAATGTATCTTCAATTAGTAGAAGATTTGTATAGCTCAATAAAAGAACTTAGAAAATTAGCAAGAAAACCAGAAAAAGAATTGTGGTCAAGTGTGACAATAAAAATAGAAGATTTTAAATTTATTGTTGAATATAGCTATGAAGATTTACTACACTCAGAATACTCGAATTCGGATAGACATATAATATGGGTTTATGAAAATTTAAATAAGCCATTAGAGAGTTTTAACAAATCAGAAAGAAATATAATAAGTAAATATTTGCTAGAAAACCACAATGAAAAAAAAGATATATATTCTGAGCCAATATACAAAAATCACAATTTTAATGTTGTAAAATATAGAAAAGAAAAAGAAGTATATATTTCTGAAGAAGACCAAGATATAGGCGACCAAATTATAAATGACCAATTTGGAAGAATCGATGAAAAGTCTAGACATGAATATGGCAAAAGGGATGAAGCAAAAACATATAATCTTGGAAAAAGAAAAGAAATAAATAAAAAAATAAAAAATGTAAAATATAAAAAGGAAGAAACTAAAAGTGAGTTTCAAAAAAAGAAAAAGACATATATAGACCAAATAGAAGAACAACAACATGCTATAAAAAGCCAAATTATATCAAAGAAGTAGAAATGGTTTAAAAATAAATAAAACATAAAATATAAATTAAATATTAAATATTTAATATTTGATATTTATGTTTTATATATGTTAAAATATAAACGAAT
>FR901467.1:14852-36542 GCA_000438355.1 Clostridium sp. CAG:273 | reverse complement strand
AATATAAACGAATTAATTTTAATTAAATAAATTATTAAATAAAACAAGTTTAAAATGTATTATTTTAATAAGCGAAAATAACATTATTATACAAAAGGCTTTAATTTTAAATTTTAGTTTTATATTATAAATATACAATTTTATGTAATTTTGTATTTTAATGTTAATAATAAATAAAACACAAAAATTTAGGAGGTTTTAAAATGAAAGATTTTTTAGGAATTGAAACAGTAAAAGCACTAGAAGTATTAGACTCAAGAGGAAATCCAACAGTACAAGTAGAAGTAGTTACAGAAGGAGGATTTTCAGGAGTTGCAATGGTTCCATCTGGAGCATCAACAGGAAGCTTTGAAGCAGTAGAATTAAGAGATGGCGATACAGATAGATATATGGGAAAAGGTGTACTAAAAGCTGTAGAAAATGTTAACAAGAAAATTGCAAAAGAAATAGAAGGAATGAATGTTTATGAGCAAGCTTTAATAGATAAAACAATGATAGAATTAGATGGAACAGAAAATAAAGGAAAACTTGGAGCAAATGCAATGCTAGGTGTTTCTTTAGCTGTTGCAAAAGCTGCTGCAAATTCTTTAGGAATGAGCTTATATAATTATATTGGTGGAGTAAATGCAAAACAATTACCAGTTCCAATGATGAACATAATGAATGGTGGAAAACATGCTGATAGTAGTTTGAGTATACAAGAATTTATGATTATGCCAGTTGGAGCAAAAACATTTACAGAATGCATGGAAATGGGAGTTTCTGTATATCACAACTTAAAGAAAGTATTAAAAGCTAAAGGATATTCGACAGCAGTAGGAGACGAAGGAGGTTTTGCTCCAAACGTTTCAGGAGAAGAAGAAGCAATTCAAATTATATTAGAAGCAATTGAAAAAGCAGGATATGAACCAGGAAAAGATGTATGTCTAGCATTAGATTTAGCTTCAACAGAAATGTATGATGAAGCTAAGAAGATAGGAAAAGATGGATACTACTTCTGGAAAATAGACAAATTCTTAAGCAAAGAAGAAATGGTAAATTATATTGTAGACTTAGTAAATAAATATCCAATAATATCTGTAGAAGATGGATTAGCAGAAGAAGATTGGGAATCTTGGAAAGCTTTAACAGAAAAAGTAGGAGACAAAGTTCAACTAGTAGGAGATGACCTATTTGTTACAAATATTAAGAGACTACAAAAAGGAATTGACAACAAAACAGCTAATAGTATATTAATTAAATTAAATCAAATAGGAACATTAACAGAAACATTAGATGCAATAGAGCTTGCTAAGAGAAATGGATATACAGCAGTTGTATCACACAGAAGCGGTGAAACAGAAGATACAACATTAGCAGATGTTGCAGTAGCTACAAATGCCGGACAAATAAAAACAGGTGCACCATGTAGAACAGACCGTGTTGCTAAATATAATAGATTATTAAACATTGAAGACGAACTAGGAGAAGTAGCTGTATTTAGAGGAAAAATAAGAAATTAGGAACAAGTATTAATTTCTAAAGTTAAGAAAATGTAGCTATAATATGAAATAAAGTCAAAAAAATATTTTACAAATAACTTAAAGATAATTACTAAAAGATAAAAAATGGCAGACCATATAAAAATAGTCTGCCATTTTTGTTTCCAAAACTCTACACATTTGGAAAAAATTATGTTATACTAAATAATGTATATTAATTAAGAAGGGAGAACATGGCAAATAATAAAATAGTCATGCAAAGCACAAATGGGATTTTTTGATAAATTAAAACAGGGATTAAGTAAAACAAAACAATCATTTAATGACAAAGTAAATAATGTATTTAGTGCATTTAGAAAAGTAGATGAAGAATTATTAGAAGAGTTAGAAGAAGCTTTAATAATGTCAGACGTAGGAGTAGAGACATCAACTAAAATTATTGCAAATTTAAGAGACAAAATTAAAAAACAGAATTTAAAAGAGGCAGATGAGGTAAAACAAGCTTTAAGAGAGGAAATACAAAATATTTTTGATGAAATAGACAATACTTTACATTTAGATACAACGCCATCTATTATATTAGTAGTTGGAGTAAATGGAGTTGGAAAGACTACATCAATAGGTAAAATTGCCAATAGACTAAAGCAAGATGGCAAAAAGGTTGTTATTGCAGCAGCAGATACTTTTAGGGCAGCAGCTGTAGAACAACTTGAAATTTGGGCAAATAGAGCAGGATGCCAAATTGTAAAAAAAGAAGAAGGAGCAGACCCTGCATCTGTTGTATATGATGCAATAAAGAAAACAAGAGAAGAAAATGCAGATGTATTAATATGTGATACTGCAGGAAGACTTCACAATAAAAAATATTTAATGGATGAACTAGAAAAAATAAAAAGAGTTATAGATAAGGAACTTCCAGATGCATCTAAAGAAATTTTATTAGTATTAGATGCAACAACAGGGCAAAATGCAATTTTACAAGTACAAGCATTTAAAGAAACTGTAGATATTACAGGATTAGTTCTTACAAAATTAGATGGAACAGCTAAAGGTGGAGTTGTAATAGGAATTACAAATGAAAACCATATGCCTGTTAAATTTATAGGAGTAGGAGAGCAAATAGATGACATGGAAGTGTTTAACAGTAAAGACTTTGTAAAAGCAATTATAGAGTAATTCTAAAGTAAAAAATATGTATAAAATAAAACTATAAGAAAGGAGATTTTAATGGATATTAATAACTCAAATGAGAATAAACAAGATAATACAAACAATCAAAAAACTTTAAATTCAAGTATTAAAGATGAAAAATCAAGTGAAAATGTAAAAACAGAATCAAAACCTATAAAGAAAAAAAGTAGAATGTATCTTGTTTTATTATTCTTAGCTTTAACTGCAGTTGTTATGTATGTAATATATAGAGGTAATTACTTAGAAATACTAGAACTTGGTGAAAATTATTTACCAATATTTTGGAGAAATATTGCATATATGAGTATTACTTTTATTGTAAATTTTCTAGTATTATTTATTTTAATTTATTTGACAAATAGAAAAATTAAAAACGGACTAAAACCATTTTTTGATGAAGAAAAAAGAAAGATGCCTAAAATTTTAAACAAATCTCTTGCTTTTATCTTATCTATTTTAGTAAGTGGATTAACAACATCAGTTTTATTGGATAAAGTAATGCTATGCTTTAATAGTGCTGGTTTTGGAATAAATGACCCTATTATGAATTATGATATTGGTTATTTTGTATTTCAGAAACCATTTATAGAATTTATTTTGTTGTATGCAATGGGAATAGTTGTAGGATTAACAATTTATGCAGCACTTTATTATATTATAGCAATAAATCATTATTTTGATGGTGTAAATAGAGAAACATTAAGGAAAAGCCCATTAATAAAACAGGCACTAGTTAATTTAAGAGTTCTTGCTGTTCTTTTGGGAATATTTATTATTATATGGACTCAAAATATAGGAACTCAAAAGTTTATGACTTTAGAGCAAGATAGTATAGCATATTCTTTATATGGTGCAGGAGTAGCAGATACAACAATACAACTTTGGGGATATAGAATTTTAGCGGTTGTAATAATTATATCTATTTTTATTGCTGTAAAATATATAAAGTTAAAGCAAACTAAAAAAATATTATTATCTTTAATGGCTGTGCCAATATATATGATTTCAATGTTTTTAGTTTTATTTGCCTTCCAAGCGTTTTTTGTTAATTCAAATGAACTTGACAAAGAAAAGTTAAATATTGCAGCAAATATAGACTATACAAAACAAGCTTATAACATAAATGTAGAAGAAGTTAATTTAAAAGATGAAGGAACTCTTACAAAGTCAGATATAGTGAATAATAGTAAGCTTTTAGATAACATAGCTTTAGTAAATAGAGATATTGTTTTACAAGATTTAAATGCATTACAAACAAATAAAGGATATTATGCATATAGAAATACTCAAATTGCACAAAAAACAATAAATGGAGAAAAGAAATTAGTATATATTTCTCCAAGAGAAATTATAAGCAGTGAAGGTACATATAATAATAAAACTTATGAGTATACACATGGTTTTGGAGGAATTGTAACATCTGCAACAGACATAGACGAAAAAGGGAATNNNNGACATAGACGAAAAAGGGAATTTAGTTAATTTACAAAAAAGTTTTAGTAATGAGGACAATATATTAGAAATTACAGAACCAAGAATTTATTTTGGAACTCAAACTAATGATACAGTTGTTACAAACAGTAAAACAAAAAAAGAATTTGACTATCCTATAACAGACAAAGGGAATACTAAAAATGCTGAAAATACTTATAATGGAAATGCTGGACTAAAACTTGGATTTTTAGATAGATTGATATTAGCGATAAAAGAAAGAGATTTAAAATTGGCTTTTTCAAGTGACGTAACAGACGAAAGCAAAATTTTAATAAATAGAAATATAAAAGAAAGAGCAAAAACATTACTTCCAGATTTAATTTATGATGAAAATCCATATATTATAATAGACGAAAATGGTAAAATGTTATGGGTACTAGATGCATATACAACTTCAAATAATTATCCATATTCACAAAAAATAACAATAGATACAGACTATGGAAGAAAAGAAGTAAACTATATAAGAAATTCTATAAAAGTTTTAATAGATGCATATGATGGAACAATTAATTTTTATATAACAGATAAAACAGACCCAATAGCAATGGCATATTACAATTTATATGAAGGATTATTTGTAAATAAAGATACACAGATACCAGAGTATATAAGCAATCAATTTATATATCCTGAATTTTTATATAAAATTCAAGCAGAACTAATTACAAGATATCATGATGTTCAACCAGATGTGTTATATAGAAATGATGATGTTTGGAGTATTGCTACAAATAATATTAGTAAAGTATCTACAAAAACTGGAACAGAAATAGAACCATATTATACAATGGTACAAACTGTAGAAAAGTCAGATCCAGAGCTTGGATTAGTTATACCATATACACCATATAATAAACAAAATATGCTTGCATATATGGTAGGAACTTATGAAAATGGACAGCCACAACTTAAAATATACAAATATCCATCAGATAGTAATGTGCTAGGTCCAATGCAATTAAACACTCAATTGGAACAGGATGAAAGAATAGCAAGTGAATTAGAAAGTTTAAATACTACAGGAACTAAAATAACAAAATATTTAATTGCAGTTCCAATAGATAATAAAATACTATATATAGAGCCAATATATCAACAATATATTAATGAAGCGGATTCAGTTCCTACTTTAAAAAGAGTAATTGCAGCTTCAGGCAACAAAGTTGCAATAGGAAATACTTTAAAAGAATCTTTAACAAACTTAGTTTCTCAATATGCGGTTGATATAGAAGTAGAAAATACAGACAATGTAGATGATTTAATAGATGCAATAATTAGAGCAAATGATAATTTAAAAGATTCTAGCCAAAATGGAGATTGGACTATGATGGGAAAAGACATGGATAAATTACAAACGTTAATAGAACAATTAAATAAGCTAGTAGAAGAGCAAAAAAAGGAAGAACAAGAAAATACAATAAATAATACTATAAATACAATTGGTGAAAATGATATAACAAATAATGAATAAAAAATTACAAAAAACTATACATTAGTAAAGTTTATAGTATAATTTAAGTAAAAAAATCCACCCTAATATTGGGTGGATTTTATAATGTTTAAAAGAAACAAGATTGAAAAATTATTACTAGAAAATATAGACAAATTAAATAAATCTTTACAAAGAAATAATTTTCTAGACTTAGTAGAATTATTAGGGGATAGAAAAAAGCTCTTTATAAGAAATTTCTCTAGTGGCATATTTAAAGGAATTGGAATAGGAATAGGTGTAACATTAATAACAGCTATTTTATTAATATTATTACAAAAAATAGTTGCATTAAATATTCCTGTTATAGGTGAATTTATTGCTGACATTGTAGATATAGTGCAAAATAATAGATAGCTTGAAATAACGGGAAAAGATAATAATTCCCCAGTATAACTGAGAGATTATTGCTCATAGTTTTTCTAGTTTTTTAGTTCAACTATGGTAACACCTAAGTCACCTTCACCATATGCTGCAATTCTATAGTTTTTTACATAAGAGTTGTTTTTCAAATATGCATGTATGCCACGCATTAATTTGCCAGTACCTTTTCCATGAACAATACGTATTGTTGGTATACTTGATAACATACAGCTATCTAAATATTTGTCTATTATTTGAGTTGCTTCTTCAATTGTTAAACCAATTACATTTATTTCTGTAGTTAAATTTTCAGTCTTGAAGTTATCCGACTTTTTAAAACTTATACTACTACTAGAAGATTTATTACTTTTATTGTGATTATTATAATTGCTTCCAATAGTAGAAATATTACTTTCAAAATTATCATCTTCCATAAGTTTAAGATTATTAATTTTTACATTTATTTTAGCATTTCCTATTTGTACTAGAACTTCTTTAGAACGATTTGGCAAGCTTTGTATTATTCCTTTTTGTTGAAGAGGGATAACAAATACGGACATACCAATTTTTATATTTTCTGGTATTAATTTAGTACTTGAAATATTTTGTGAAGTATTATTATTTACTAAAGATTTTTCTAGTGATTTATTTAGCTTATCTCTTAAAGAGTTTGCGCTTTTTAAATTATTGTTTAAATTATTATCTAAGCTATCATTTGAGTTTTCCAAAATATTGTTTAGTTCTTTTATTATTTCATTGGCTTCTTCTTTGGCAGAAAGTATAATATTTCTTGCTTTAATTTTAGATTCATTTATTAGATTGGCATTTTCAAAATCTAATTTGCTTTTTTCTTCCTCAAGTGATTTTCGCAAAGCTTGTATTTGATTTAAATTTTTTTCTATTTCTAATTTTTCATTTTCTATTTGCAATTTGTTATCATATATATTTTTTAGTAAGTCTTCTATATGAATAGTGGTTTTATCTATATTATTTTCTGCATCTTCTAATATATCTTTTTTTAAACCTAATTTTTTACTAATTGCAAAAGCATTACTTTTTCCAGGAATACCTATTAGTAATTTGTAAGTAGGTCTTAAGTTTGCAACATCAAAATCACAACTTGCGTTTTTAAAACCTTTTGTGACTAATGCATAATTTTTTAGTTCTGGATAGTGTGTAGTTGATAAAATTATAGAGCCTGCATTATACAAATACTTTAATGTACTAATTGCTAAACTTGCCCCTTCAATTGGGTCTGTTCCAGAACCAAGTTCGTCTAATAAAATTAAACTATTGCTATCAGCAGAATTTGTTATATTTATTATATTTGTCATATGAGAAGAAAATGTACTTAAAGATGCTTGTATACTTTGTTCGTCACCAATATCTATAAAAATTTTGTCAAAAACACATATGTTTGTTCCAATATTACAAAGTGGATAAATTCCAGAATATGATAAAAGCAAATTAAGCCCTACTGTTTTTAAAGTAGCTGTTTTTCCACCAGTATTAGGACCTGTAATTACTAAACAAGAAAAGTCTTTGCCAATTTCAATGTCAATAGGAACAACCACATTTTTGTTTATTAAAGGATGTCTTACTTTAACAAAATTTAGATATTTATCTTTATTTAGTATAGGTTCATTTCCATTTGTTTCAGAAGAGTAAGAAGCCTTAGCAAAAATTAAATCTAAGTTTCCAATAGTATCTATGTTACTAAAAATGGCATCTTGTAATGGAGCAAGTGCTAATGTTAATTCTTTTAAAATCTTGATTATTTCTTTTTCTTCATCTACTTTAATGTTTTGTATTTCATTGTTCATTTCGAAAGTAGTAATAGGTTCTATATATAGTGTAGAACCGCTTGAAGAAATGTCATGTACTAAGCCTTTTATTTCATTTCTATATTCTTCTTTTACAGGAACAACATATCTACCATCTCTAATTGTTATAATAGAGTCCATCATAAATTTTGATTTTGAATGTACTAAATCTTGCAATTTATCTTTTAATCTTTGCTCTAAAATTCTTCTTTTTTTTCTTAAATTTAAAAGAGTAGGGGACGCGTTATCTGCAATAATATTTTCATCTATTATTTTATTTGTTATTTCCATTACAATATAATCATTAACATATAAAGAAGAAAATATATCTTCTAGCAAAATAAAAGAATTACTATTGTTTGAAATATTTGAATTGAAATATTTTTTCAATTCAGAAGACAATTTTAATACTTGTGCAATTTCTAACAATGCTTTGCAAGATAAATTTATTTCACTTCTTATAATTTTAAAATATGGCTCTATTTCTGCAATTTCAGAAAGTGGAATATTTCCAAAAGCTATTCTCATATTTATAGCTTCTGTGGTTAAATTAAGTAGTTTTTGTACTTCCTCAAAAGAAAAAGAAGGTTTCATATTAAATAGTTTTTTTCTTCCTATATAAGTTTTACAATATTTTTCTAACAAATTAACAATTTTATTATATTCTAATGAAATTAAATTTTTGTTATCATCTTCCATAAATGTTTTAATCCTTTCTTTATGTTAATATTATATTGATTTAGGGGATGAGTATATTTTAATTGATTTTTAAATTATACTCATAATATTATAGCATAAAAGAAACTCTAAGAAAAGTCTACAAAATAGATGAAAGAATATTACAAAAATATTACACATATATTATTTTTGTGTTACATACATAAAAATTCTGTTGTTTTTATAGTTTTTTTGTTGTAAAATTATTTTATAAGGTTGTATATTGTCAAATTTAAGGAGGAATAGAAAATGGCAAAAAATCCAATGCAAAGAAGAGCAAATACTTCATTTATTTTAGGTATTTTAATTACACTATTAATAACAGGTATAGTTATAGTTTTCTTAGTAATGCAATTACTAAAATCAAAGGAAACTATACAAACATACGAGGCTAATAGAGTAAAGGTATATACATTAAATACAGATATAAGTTCAGGACAAACTATAACAGAAGATATGTTAACTTTAAAAGAAGTAGATGGAAATTCTGTTCCTAAAAATGCAGTTACAGGAGAAAATATAGATTTGTTAAAAAGCTATTATTTAGCAGATACTAATGGAAATCCAATTAATACAAATGCATTTGGGGAACTTTATGTTGCTGTGCAAGAAACAAATGCAGCAGGACAAGAAATAAATAATGTTTATGTAATTACTACAGAAGATGGAGAAAAATATTACAGATATTCAAATCCAGAAACCTCTTATAATGCTTCACAAGTACAAAAAAATCAAGATGGATATGTTGTATCTACAGCATCAGGTAATGTACCTGTTACAGAGATAAATGGTATGTATTATGCAGAACATCAAGAAGGACAAAATGAAAACAAAGTAGAATATCCTTTAACTCAAATTCCTATGGTTGCTAAAATAGATATGGCAAAAGATACTGTATTAACAAATTATGCTATAACAAGGTCAACAGAGCTAGTTACAGCTAACTTAAGAAAACAAGAGTATAGTGTAATATTAATAAGCTCACAAATAGCAACTGGAGATTGTATAGACATTAGACTTAGAATGCCAGATGGTACAGACTATATAGTAGCATCACATAAAGAGATAGAAATACCAGTTATAGGAGAAATGGATTCACCAAATACTATTTCTATTCAAGTTACAGAAGAAGAAATTATAACAATCAGCAACGCAATAGTAGAATCATACATGGTACCAGGATCTGTTTTATATGCAGCAAGATATGTAGAACCAGGTTTACAAGATAAAGCAACACCAACATATTTGCCATCACAAAAAGTTAAGACATTAATAGATCAAAATCCAAATATTTCTGAGGTTGCTAAAAAAGAGTTAAATAATAGATACACAAATGGAACAAATAGAAATAATATTAATGATGTAATAAATCAGAATTCAGAAGATGCTGCAGATAATGTAGTAGATAAGACAGAAGAAGAAATTACATTAATTCAAGAAGAAAGACAACAATATTTAGAGTCATTAGCAGGCTAATTTAAAAGGAGGAAATTATGAGAAAAATAGGGTTTATAGGGGCTTATGATAAAACAGACTTAATTTTGTATTTAGCTAGAATATTATCAGCTTCTGGTAAAAAAATACTTTTTATAGATTCTACAATAACTCAAAAAGCTAAATACGTAGTTCCAGAAATAAGCCCTGTTAAATCATATGTCACAAATTTTGAAAATATAGATGTTGCAGTTGGATTTGAAGACTATTTTGGTATAAAAGAATATTTAGGAATGCCAGCACATGCGGATATGGGATATGACTATGCATTTATAGATATTGATGATGCACAAAAATTAGATTCATTTCAAATAGACCCAGAAGATGTAAATTATTTTATTACTTCATTTGATTTATATTCATTAAAAAAAGGTTTAGAAATTTTAAGTGCTTTAAGAGATAAATTAAAATTGACAAAGGTACTATTTACAAGAGAAGCTTTGCAAGAAGAAGATGACTACTTAAACTTTTTATCAATGGGGTATAAAATAGAATGGGATGATGATATAGTTTATTTTCCATTAGAAGTTGGGGACCAAAGTGTAACTATAGAAAACCAAAGAGTTTCAAAAATAAAATATAAAAGATTGAGTGCACAATATAGAGATAATTTATTATATATGTTAGAACAAATTGTAGGAGATAAAGAGTATTCTACAGTAAAAAAAGTATATAAACAATTAGAAAGAGGATTTTAAAATGGCTATTGTAACATTTTATCGTAGAGGAAAAAAAGAAACAGGACAAACATTGTCAATGGCAGCTATAGCAACAAATATGGCTATAGAACATAACTATAAAATTTTAATAGTAGATACAGCGTTTCAATATAAAATGCTAGAAGAATGTTTTTGGCCAATAAAAAAAGAAACAACTAATATTAATACAAATAATAAAGGAGCAAATGCTGCCATAGAATCTGGAATTGAAGGTTTAGTTAAAGTTATTTCAAGTAACAAAACTACTCCGGAAATTGTTAGAAACTATTGTAGAACTATATTAAGAGAAAGACTAGATTTTCTTCAAGCACCATTAACAACAGAATATAAAGATTATGCAGAAGTTGCACCTAAATATATAAATGTTTTAAATGCAGCAAATAGATATTATGACTATGTTTTTGTAGATTTATACAAAGATTTGCCTAAAGATGTAAAAGATGAAATTTTACAGATTTCGGACATAGTTGTATACAATTTACTACAAAATTTTAATAGCATTAATGATTTCTTAGACTTGAGGTCAAGTAATGACTTCTTCAAAAGAAGAAATATAATGCTTTTACTTGGAAGATGTGACTTAGATTCAAAATATAATCTTAAAAATGTTACAAGGTATTTAAGAGAAAGAAATTTAATATCTTGTGTTCCTTATAATACATTATTTTTTGAGGCTTGCTCAGAAAATAAGTTAATAGAATTTTTATTAAAATATAGAAAACTTACAGACGAATTAGATAGAAATGCATTATTTATGAAGACAATAGAGCAAACTACAGTCGCAATAATAGATAAATTACACGAAGTACAAATGAGAGGATAGCCTTTTAGAAAGGAGACTTAAAAAAGATGGTTAACATACTTTTAATTATAATAGTTCTTTTAGTTGCAGCTTTTTTAATTATAAGATTTATTAATAAAAGAAAAAATGAGCAAGTTGAAGAAGAAGTACAAGTAGATGATAAGACTTATACATTAGAAAAAATGACTGCTTTTATCAAGAAAAGATTGGATGAGATTACAAAGGTAAACTTGTATGATATAGGTCTTTCTGAAGAAGAACTAAAAAGAAGAAAAAATAAAAAATATGAATTGAAAAAAGCTTTAAAAGGTTGTACATATGGAGATGTTAATGATAAAAAATATGTTAAAGAGTTAATTTTCGATTTATTATATAAAGAATATGGAGTAGATGAGACTAATGTTTCAAAGGCTATTCCATTTGATGTACCATCTTTGTTAACTTCTCAAGATAAATTCGAGATAATTTTATATATGTACAAAAATGAATTTGGCTATGAGGCTATGGCAAAAATTATCGACAAATATAAACTAGATGACTTAAAATATGTGGCAGGAGAAACAAAGCCATCATATGTTATTACTTCAGAAGAAATAGACGATATATATGAAAAAGAAAACTTTGTTTTAGCTTTTACAGATAAGTTAAATGTAGTAGTTCAAAGAATATACCAACATTATAAGGGTTATAGCAGTATAGACGAAATAAGAGATATGAACATAGATGGTATTTCAGGTGGTGTATCTGGACTTCCAGAATCATTTATGAGTCAAGTTGCCCAAACAGATGGAGATTATTTAAGTCAAATAGTAGACCATAAAGTTCCACGTGCTTGTGATAGTATTTGGATAATGTTCCATGGTAAATCTATACGTTTAGCATTTTTATCATTTGGAACAGAGGCAGAGCTAAAAAGAGTATGTCAAAATATTTATAAATATAATAACCCTGGTCAGTTATCAGATACAAATGGATATAAAATTAATGAAATGAAGGATGGTTCTCGTGTTGTTGTTGTTAGACCAAGTATGTCTGAAACATGGGCATTCTTCGTAAGAAAGTTCGACGTAAAGCGTGCTACACTAGAACAAATAGTTCTTTTCCCAGGAAAAGAAGAAGCAATAGATTTACTAAAATTCTTAGTAAAAGGTGCAAGAATTGTTTCTCTAACAGGAGAGCAAGGATGCCGGAAAGACAACAATGCTTATGGCTATGATAGAAAACATATACGAAACTATGAACCTTCGTATTACAGAAACTGCCTTCGAGCTTCACTTAAGAAAGATTTATCCAACCAGAAACATTTTATCAATGCGTGAGACAGAAACTGTTTCTGGTCAAGAGTGCTTGGACGTTCAAAAGAAGACAGATGGTTCTGTTAATATCATCGGTGAGGTTGCAACAGACCCCGTAGCATCTTGGATGATACAATCTGCACAGGTTGCATCTAAGTTTACATTATTTACTCACCACGCTAAAACATTTCCAGACTTAGTTACAGCGCTTCGTAACTCAATGTTAAGAGCAGGTGTGTTTAAAAATGAGAAAACAGCAGAAGAGCAAGTTGTACAAGTTTTGAACTTTGATATTCACTTAGTTAAGGACTTTAGAGGTAGAAGATACATAGAAAGAGTAACAGAATGTATACCAGTAGAAGAGAAAAACGAGTATACATATGACCATAGAAAAGAAAAAACATTAGAAGGCAAATTAGAAAAATTTATGGATAACTCTACAATATTCTATAGCAAAACAACAAATAGAGAGTTATATAAATATAGAAACATTATGGAATATCATGATGGAAAATATGTTTTAACAAACCCAATATCAGATAAAAATATAAGAGAAATGAGAATTAATATGGACGATTCAGATGTTGTAGACTTTGATAAATTCTTAGAGAGAAATTGGGGAATAAAACCACCAAAATTAGATGATGATACAAATACAGAAAATAGTACAGAAGTAGAAACTAAAAAAAGAGGAAGAAAACCAAAAACAACTTTAGCTGAAGAGGGATAATATATAACTTATAGAGCGTAAAGATGTAAATTAATAAAGAATAAACTTAAAGGAGGTGAGTATCACAATATGTCTAATCAAATGTTAATGTACATGATGATAGGAATAGGAGTACTTTTTGCAATAATAGTTCTTGCATATATTTTGATTAGTAAAAAATTAAATAGTTCTGAGACAAGAGAAATACAAAAATTAAGACAAGGTACTCAAGCCAAAAAATTTACGGCAGAGGTTTTATACCAAAAGTTATATGTAATTTATAGAAAAATACCATTTATAAAAAGGTATTTATTAAAAATAAGAAGAAAACTTGAAATTATAAATATTGATGATGAATATTTAACAAGAAGACAAGCTGCTCAAATTTTAACAAGAACATTTATTATATTAGTACCATTAACAATAATTATTATTGTAATTACTCACCAAAATACATTACTTATGTCTATATTACTTATATTTGAATTATTCATGATAGATAGTTTTATAGATGGAAGTGTAGATAAAATAGATAATAAACTTTTAAAACAACAAATAGATTTTTTCTCAGAAATAAGACATGCATATCACGAAACAAACATGGTTGAGGAAGCAATTTACCAAGTTGCACAAGATGACGAACATCCAGAAGTTTCTAGACAAGCAGAAAAAATATACGAAGTTTTAATATCTAATGACCCAGAGTCAGAATTAGAAAGATATTATGACGTTGCACCAAATAGCTATTTAAAAGAATTTGCAGGAGTTTCTTACCTTACAAAAGAATTTGGTGATAGAAAAATAGATGGTGCATCATTATACTTAAAAAATTTAAATAATATTACACAAGAAATGCAACTTGAAATATTAAAGAGAGATAAACTAGATTACACATTTCAAAGTTTATCACTTATTTCTATAGTACCTATGTTAGCATTAGAGCCGATTAAAAATTGGTCTATGTCACAATTTAGTTTTACACAAAGTTTTTATGCTGGCAAAAATGGTATGCTAGTACAAATTTTGGTTTTAGTCATAACATTTGTATGTTATATATTAACAAGAAAATTAAAAGATAATGGTTCAACCGCGCAAAATACTAAAAATACGGAGAATCCATGGCAAGAAAAATTATATAAAATAAAACCAATTAAAAAGTTCATAGATTTATTTATACCAAAAGATGGTACAAAAGAATATAGAAAAATTAGAAAAGATATGAAAGACTCAGCAACAAAAGATAAAATACAATGGATTTATATAAATAGACTGGTGTTATGTGTGACAACATTTGTAGTATCATTAGTACTCATTATACAATTACACCAAATTACTATTAAAAATGTTTATACAGATCCAACAGTTGACTTTAATATTATAGGACAAATGAGTGAAAAAGATACCAAAAATGCTATGGCACTTACAGAGTCAGATAATGATTACCTATATAAATATAAAGGTGACACAACAATAGACCAAAATAAAATTAAAACAGATATGAGAAAAGGTAAAATAAACGAAGACTATGTAACAAGTACAGATGCAGAAATAAAAACTGCTGCAGAGAGAGTTTATGGAAAATTACAACAAATAAACAGTGAAAACTTAAAATGGTTTGAAGTATTAATATCTATGGTATTAGCAATTATAGCATATATGGGACCAATTTGGATGTTAAAATTCCAAGCAAAGATGAGACAATTAGAAATGGAAGACGAAGTAATGCAGTTCCAAACAATTATATTAATGCTAATGAGAATAGAGAGAGTTAATGTTGAGATGATTTTAGAGTGGTTAGAAAGATATGCAAATATATTTAAAGAACCAATTAGCAAATGTGTTAACAACTATGAAAGTGGACCTTGGGAAGCTCTAGAAGAATTAAAAGACGATATATCTTTTCAACAGTTAATAATATTAGTAGAAAGTTTACAAGCTGCAGTTGAAAAGATACCAATTTCAGATGCATTTGATGAACTAGATACAGAAAGAGATTATTATCAAGCAAAAAGAAAAGAATCAAATGATAGATTAATAAGTAGAAAAGGTATGATAGGAAAAGCAATAGGTTTTGCACCAATGGTTGTATTATTTGTTGGTTACTTAATTATACCATTAGTATTTATAGGATTAACAAGTATGACAAGTTCATTTGATAGCATGACATCAACAACTTTATAATTATACATAACAATATAAAATGTTTAGAATAAATTTTAAAAAGTTTTTAATATAAAGGAGGTTAAACATGGAAAACGCATCAAAAGCATTAATAATAGCTGGAAGTGTGCTAATTTCATTATTAGTAATAGCAGCATTAGTTTTTATGTTTAACCAACTTTCAGATTTAAGACAAACACAAGAAGATGCTAGCATAGAAGATAAACTGCAAGGTTTTTATGCAAATTTAGATACCTATATAGAAGGTAACAAAAGAGGAAATGACATATTATCATTAGCAAATTTAATAACTGATTTTAATAATAGACGTGCAGGTGGAAATGAATCTAAGTATGGTAATGAAGGTTATGAACCAATTGAACTAAATGTACATTATAATACAAATACAATAGATTGGGAAACAACAGTGTTTTTTAAAGGACATGATGATGGATGGTTTTATTCAGCAGAAGAAATAACAAAGGCAAAACAAGCTATAGACAATGCAGTAGAAAAGAAAGGTAAAGAAAAAATTACTGGTGTAGACAAATATACAGTACAACAGCTTGCTAGTATGAGGTATCAAGAATTAATGATACTTACTACTAAAGATAATGGAGAAGTAGACCATGAGTTATTAGACTTAATCCAGAAGGAAGCAGAAGAATATAATATTTTGGTTGCAGAGCAAAAAGATGTTAAAAATACGATAAGATTTAAAAAACCAGAAGTAACTTATAACAAAGTAAGTGGAAGAGTAACAAAACTTGTATATGAACAAAAATAGGAGGTAGAATACATGGAAAATGCATCAAAAGCGTTAATAATGGCAGCCAGTGTTTTACTTGGTGTTATGATAATTTCATTTGCTGTGTACTTATTTTCTACTTTTGGAAGTTATAGTAATGAGGTTTATCTAGAAATGGAAGCAAGAAGAATGGACGCTTTTAATAGTCAATTTACTAAGTATTATGGTACAGAGCAAAGAGAAAATCCATATAAAAATTCGGATAATATTAATTCAGATAAATATTACGATGGACCAATTTTATGTACAGTGCAAGATGTAGTTACAATAGCAAAGCTAGCAAGAGATAGTAATTCAAAATATGGAGTTTACGAAGACGACCCTAATTATGTTAGTACAAATGAAAATGAAATGTATGTAACAGTAAACCTAATTAATGAAGCTAAAAAAGGTAAAAATATAGAAAATTGGACAGAAAATGAATTTACTAACCTAATTCAAAATAATACATTCATAGAAGGAAGTAATAATCAGAAAGCCAAATATTATTATATAAAATCAATAAGTTTTATGCATGTAACAGATACATTACAAAGAGTTAGAGAAGTAAATGTAGACGTCATAGATGTAGAAAAATATTTAAAAAAGATAGAAAAATAAATTATATAAATTAACAAAAATATGCAGCAAAATATAGAAAAAATAGTTTGCATTAAAAATATTAAAATGATATAATAAAAATATAGAGGAAATATGAAGAAAAATCTTATTATTTTAATTTCAATATTATTAATTATATGTGCTTTTGTAGTTTATTTTGTAATAAATTATAGAAACATGCAAATGCAGGCACAAATAAATAATAAAGAATATAATACTTATAAAGAAAAAACTATTGTTGGTACAACTTTAGTTTCTATAATAAACAAAACTGTAGACAATAATGAGAAAAACAACATAGAAAAAGATAACTCAAATGTTTATATAGAAAATGAAGATAATTCTATAAAAATATACATATATTTTTTAGATGAAGATGGTAAAAGAATAGAAACACCATATACAATGGAGCAGATATATAATAAAGGCTCGGACAGTTTTATTAAATTATATGGGACAAGCAATTTTACTTGTACAAACATAGATTATCATTCAAAAACTGGAAATGTAAAAAGCTTGACATTTGAACAGAAAATTTATTAAAATGATATTAGTATTAGATTATAAAATTTGAAACTTGCTATATAATCTAAAATTTATATAAATAACACTAAAGTAAAATTTAAAGGAGGAAATTTTTATGGAAAATGCATCAAAAGCATTAATTATTGCAGGAGCTATTTTATTAGCAATTTTAATTATAGGTTTGGGTATGTTTATTTATAACCAAGAAGCAGATACATTAGATGGAGCTCAATTAGATGGACAAAAGGTAGACTCATATAACCGTGAATTTTTACAATATGAAGGAACAAAACAAGGATCACAAGTTAAAACATTACTTAACAATATCAAAGCACATAACAGAAACGCAGAAGATGCCAGCCAAGTTATAATAGCTACAGAAGAGGAATATGAAAGTAATGCAAAAGTATCTGCACCATCAGAAGAAAGCAAAGAAGATGTTGATGATGGAATATCTGGTATAAAAATACTTTCTGCCAAAACATATAATATAACATTTGCTTATGACCCAGATAGTGGATATGTTACAGCAGTAGGTATAACAGAAAAAACAAGTAAATAATATTGTTTATTTTATAAAAAATAAAGGAATTAAATTATGGAAAATGCAGTAGACGCTTTAAAAATGGCTTTTGCAGTCATAGTCTTTGTATTAGCATTAACAATAGGAATAGCTGTCTTTACGCAAGCAAGGACAGCTTCTGATGTTATTTTACATGGACAAGATTCAACTGAATATTATAATTATATCCATGCTGGTATATATGATGACGAAACAGGAGAATGGATATCTACTGGAGAAACCAGAATAGTTGGAATAGAAACTGTTATTCCAACTTTATATAGATATTACAAAGAAAATTATACTGTAATTTTTCTAGAAGCAGATGGAACACCATTAGAATTATACGAAACAATGACAGAACCAACATTATGGAGTGGCTCAGACCCAGCAAGAAATTATATTGCACCTATAGTTTCAAAATATTATGATGGAAGCTTAGAAACGCACTTAGGAGTAAAATCTAATGATTTAAAGATTTGTGCATTTGACTTAGATGAAGAAACAAATAGGCATGAGCCTTGGACAGGTAATGCAAATAAAGATGCTAAGAAAAATTTAGATGCTTTTTTAAATGGAGGAGAATTTGCATTTCCAAGTAACGATGGAAGAATATACAAATATAAAGGCTTTATAAATAAATATGGAGACAAAAAATTTAGAGAACTAATGGGAGAGTACAACTATGATTTAAACGCAAATAGTGATGAACCAGAGACAAATACACATGGAGCATATGATGACACAATAAAAAACAAAAAGAAGAGAGTAATTGTATATCAAATAGTAAATCAAAAAGAAGATAATGAATAATAAAATGAAGAATAGATAGAAGGGAGGAATAAAAATGGGTGATACATTAATAACTGTTATAGCAATATTTTTAGCAGCTATTTTAATGTTTGTGTTTCCTTTAATGGCTTTATCAGAAAGAACAGATGATATGGCACAATTATCTGTACAAACAGCAACTACAGAATTTGTAGATGATGTAAGAACAACAGGTAAACTTAGTCTTTCAGATTATGAACAATTTTTACAAACGATAACAGCAACAGGAAATGCGTTTGATGTAGAACTAGAAATTAAGCATTTAGATGAAAATCCCGGACAGAAAACAACACAAGCAGAAGTTACAAAAATTGGTGAAAATATATACTATAATGAGTATACAAGCCAAATAATGGACAAATTAGAAGACAAAGGTTATATTAGACTAAAAGAAGGAGATATGTTTTCAACTACTGTAAAAAATACAAACACTACAATTGCTCAACAATTGCGTGGATTTTTCTACAAAATTGCTGGAAATGAAAATGCTCAAGTAGCTGCTAAACATGGTGGTGTAGTTTCTGTAAACGGAAGTGGAAATTAATGAAGATACAATATTTAGCTGTTATATTTGTTGTAATTATGGTGCCTATTTCTTTGGCACTTTCAACATATATACAAACACAAGTAGATACAATAGCTTTACAAACATCATATAAATCAAAATTATATGATGCTACTTATGATGCTGTAACAGCGTTTCAGATAAATACTGTAAATAATAAATATTCAAGTATTAGTAATTCTAAAATAAGAGATATAGAAGCATCTGCAAATACTTTTTTTACCTCTTTAGCAGATACTATGAATGCTACAGGATATTCTAAAGAAATGTTACAGCCATTTGTTCCAGCACTTGTATATACTTTATACGATGGATATTATTTATATGGTAAATATAAAAATGTTTTACCAAGCCAAGGAGCTGTACAAGAATATAATGATAGTCAATATCAATGGGGGCTTAAGCCATATGTATACTATAGTTGTAGATATGTTAAAGGTTCTGAAGAAGTTATAGTAAATTATACACTAGATAATTTTATAACAGTTTACTATAGAAAAGGTTTAGGAAATAATAACCAATATGAAACAAAATCTGGTTACTTAATTAATCCAAAAGCATGGGATGGAGATAATTCAAAATATGATGATATAGATATTGTAGATACAGTACTAACAGAAGAATTATTATTTTCAACTAAAGATAATAATGATAATTATGAACATGGAACATATGAATATATAAATTATCAAAGTCAGAAAATATATAAAGAAAGTAATATAGATTTAGCAAATAAGTATGGAAAATATTTTAGATATGAAAATTACAAGAAAACATATATATCACATAATACCCAAACAGAAAGAGACATAGAAAATTATATAAATCAAGAATTGGGACAATATGGTGCGCATAAATATTTTGATGAGGCAAAGGAATTTAGTGAATGGGTAAATACTACATTAGATTGGGTAACACAAGAATATGCTGTTGATGAAAATGGTAACAAAATAGATTATGAAGAATTGCAAGGTTCAACAGGAAATGAAAAAATATTTGATACAACTAAAAATACAAACAACCCATTTTCATCTAATTCGATATTTGACGAAAATAGAAGAGTAACAATAAAACATACTATACAAACAACACTTTCTGCAGCAATTGGTTCATATAATGAATATTCAGGAGTTACATATGAATTTGCACTTCCTGTATTAGAAGAAAGTGATTGGGATAAAATACAAAACCATATTTGTGTATTATCTTTTTTACAAGGGTTACCAATAGGTAGCAAATATTATAATGATTACGTTATTTTAACAAATGATAAAAACGAAGAGTATATTGCTAAAGATGCAATTTATATTACAACACAAGAAGAGGGAAGTAGTAATATAGAGTATCACCAACCTGGATGTAATAGGCTAATAGAAAACAAGGATACAAGTAGTATGACAATAATTCCTCAAACACAATTTAAAGAAGCATATTATAATCTAAATTTCTTACGTCAGACTGTAAGAATTTCGGAAGGGAATTATATATATTTCTATCCTCAAGCAAAATATAATCCTATTTTAAAGAAAAATAATACCTGCACTGCATGTTATAATTGTATAGTAAATTCTAGTAGTACATATGATATAGAAGATATAATAGATGGAATTATTACAGACCCAAAAGTAGAAAACGGGGAACCTATATTTGATGCTTCAGATTCAAATACAAAAAATAATAAATTTAGAAAAGTAAGAAGTATGTATTATAGTGCTTTAGCAAGAGAAAGATATTACTTATATAAGAGTAATGATTATTTAAATGAAAATTAGAATTAAAATAAATTTTATAAGTAATAGAGAGACTACGAAAGTTAAATTAAAATGTTATTAAAACTAAAATTTTAAAAATAAAAATAAATCTCGAAAATGAATATAAATAATAAATATAAATCATAAAAATTAATAGAGGTTTAATAAATAAAATAATTTTTTAAATTAAATTAAAATTTAAAGATTTTTAATTGTTTAAAAAAATAAAAAAATGGTTATCATATATTTTGAAAGGATTGATATATGATGACCTTTTTTGATTTTAAAAAGATTTTAAATAAAAAAAG
>FR901467.1:13060-14834 GCA_000438355.1 Clostridium sp. CAG:273 | reverse complement strand
TAAAAAAAGAAATAGTAATTATAATAAATGTTCTAATACTAATATGTTACAAGATAATAAAATAATATCAAACAAAACCAATGAAAATATAGATAAAAATGTATATAAAAATAAAAATGCAGATAAAAATATAAATAAGAATATATATGAAAATGTAGATAAAATAAAAAGTAAAAATGTATTCCTAAAAATTGCAATAATATTTATTTTACTAATTATTTTTACTTATGTTTGTAATATAAGCTTAATGCCAGAAACAATAGTTATGATGCAAGGAGATACTCTTAACATAAATACTATTTTGGGTATAAATTTAAGGGAACAAAATGGAAAAGGAGAGATAGTAGAGGCATCTAGCAACATAAATAAAAATAAAGTTAGCAATGTAGGAAAATTAGACTTAAAAGTAAGTCTATTTGGAAATGTTCCTGTAAAAGATGTTACTGTTAATGTTATACCAAAAGTGAAAGTTATTCCTGTAGGAAAAGCCATAGGAATGAAATTATATACAGATGGAGTATTAGTAGTTGGAATGTCAGAAATAGAAGGAAAAAAGCCATATGAGAATTGTGGAATTAAAGAAGGAGATAGAATAGTTGAAATTGATAATAGCAAAATAAATAGTACAAATGAATTAATAGATACTGTAAATAATAGTAATGGAAACCCTGTGGGAATAAAATATATTTCAGAAAATGAGGAAATTTTAACAACAAGTATTAAACCAGTAAAAACTGGAGAAGACTATAAATTAGGCTTATGGGTTAGAGATGCAGCAGCAGGAGTAGGTACATTAACTTTTTATAATCCAGAAGATAATAAATGTGTGGCACTTGGACATGGAATAACAGATATAGATACATCTAAGCTAATAAATATTGCAAGTGGAGAACTTGTATCTGCAAATATTTTATCAATACAAAAAGGAGAAAAAGGAAAACCCGGAGAAATGAAAGGAACTATAGAAAATGGCTATACTTTGGGAAAAGTATATAAAAATACAGCATTTGGGGTATATGGAGATTTAAAAAATAAAAATATACTAAAGATACAGTCAAATGAGGAAGTAGAGGTTGCATCACGAGAAGAAATAAAAATAGGAAAGGCAAAAATTTTATGTGAATTAGAAAATGGAAAACAAAAGGAGTATGAAATAGAGATACAAAGGATATTTACAAATAACAATAGTGACAACAAAAGTATGCTTATTAAAGTTACAGACAATGAATTACTAGAAAAAACAGGAGGAATTGTACAAGGAATGAGTGGGGCACCAATATTACAAAATGGAAAACTGATTGGTGCAGTAACACATGTTTTAGTAAATGACCCAACAGAAGGTTATGCTGTTTTTGGAGATATACTTGTAAAGCAAATGAGTATTGTGGAATAGTAAAAAGACAAATTATAAGCATTATAAGCAAATTTTAAGATAGTAAAAATTAAATTGTAAAACCAAAATGTAATTTATAAAATTAACATCTATTGTAAAGTTAATATCTAAAAATTATAGTATTAATAAAAAAGTATAGCAAATTATATTCAATTATGTTATACTTTTTTTGTCATGTAAATTTGACATGAAAATTGTGTTTATGTTAAAATGAAAAACGATAATAACTATATAAAAATTTATCACAAAATCAAAACATGAGATAAAGGTAAGGAGGAATAAGATGGCAGGTAAACATTCAGCAGATGATGATTTTAACCCATATAGACATCAAAGTAATAGGCAAAATGAAGAAAATATTAAAAGAAATTCTAAGGAGAA
>FR901467.1:10979-13046 GCA_000438355.1 Clostridium sp. CAG:273 | reverse complement strand
TAAGGAGAATTATGTAGCAGAAAGTTATAATAAAACAGGAAGTAATAGAGGAGTAAATTCAAATAGTAAGGTTTCTAATGGGAATACTAATAGAACAATAAAAGGAAAAACCGGAGAAGTTGAGGATGTAGAAAGAAGGAAAAGAGTGTCAAAAGGAAATACAAAAAAGAAACATAAAGGTTTAAAAATATTTGCTATATTTTTATTAGTTATTGCAATTATTGTTTTGTTAGTTGCAGGAGGGGCATTTTATTTTATAAATGATAAAATAGGAAAAATGCAAAAAGTTGATATTAATGAAGGAAATTTGGGTATATCTACAAATGAAAATCTGGAAGGTTATAGAAATATAGCTATATTTGGTGTAGATAGTAGGTCAAATAATTTAGATGTAGGAAATAGAAGTGACTGTATAATTATTGCAAATATTAATAACAAAACAAAAGAAGTTAAGTTAATTTCTGTATACAGAGATACTTATGTTCAAATATCAGAAAATGGTTCTAATAAATTAGATAAAATAACTCATGCATATGCTTATGGAGGACCAGAGCTTGCAATTCAAACATTAAATACAAATTTAGACTTAAATATAAAAGAGTTTGTAACAGTAAATTTTGACTCTGTTGCAGAAGCAGTAGACCAATTAGGTGGAATTACTATGACTCTTACATCAGAAGAAGTTGATTATGCTAATGATTATATAAGAGAAACTGCAAGGGTAACAGGAAAATCAGCAACATATATTAGCAGTTCTGGAAAACAAACATTAAATGGTGTTCAAGCTGTTGCTTATTCAAGAATAAGATATACATCTGGTGGAGATTATAAGAGAACAGAACGTATGAGAGATGTTATAGAAGCTATGCTTGCTAAATTAAAAACTAAGAGTTTAGGAGAAATAAATGCATTTGCAGATTCAATACTTCCAAAAGTTTATACAAATTTAGACACAAATGATATATTATCATTAGCACCATCTGTAGCTAAGTTTAATATAACAGAAAGCATAGGCTGGCCATATGAAACAAAGGGAATAACATTAGATAGATGGTATGGTGTACCTGTAACATTAGAAAGCAATGTAGAAAAACTACATAGGGAAGAGTTTGATGACCCAGATTATGAGGCACCTGAAAAGGTAAAAACAATTAGTAATAAAATTATAAATAAAACTGGTTATACAGACTAAAACATAAAAAATTCACATTTATATATGACTTTAAATATGTAAAATGATACACGTAAAAGTTTATGGGTGCTTTTCAAAAACCTAAATTTATAATAAGGAATTAATCTAAAATATTTTATAGATTAATTATAAGAGAGTTAAATGAGTGACAAAAAAATAGAAATATATATTGCAGTTCATAAAAAAGCAAATGTATTAAAAAGAGAAGGATATATTCCTTTACATGTTGGAGCAGAAGGAAAAGAAGATTTAGGATTTGTAAAGGATAATACAGGAGATAATATCTCCTGTAAAAATCCTAATTATTGTGAGCTTACAGGTTTATATTGGATATGGAAAAACTGTAATGCAGATATAGTAGGATTAGTACATTATAGAAGATATTTTGTTAAGAGTTTTTTTACTACAAATATAGAAAAAGCAATAACAAAAAAAGATATAATTAAGTATTTACAAAAATATGATGTAATACTTCCAAAACCATATTGGACTTATAAAAAAACAGTAGAAGAGCAATATTCTGCAGACCATAATATAGAAGATTATAAAAAACTAAGAAACATTATAGAAAAAAATACACCAGAATATTTAGATGCATTTGATAAAATATCAAAGAGAAGATATTTTTATAATTTTAATATGTTTATAATGGACAAGAAGCTTTTTAATGAGTATGCTAAATGGGTATTCTTTATTCTAGAAGAATTAGAAAAACAAGTAGATATAAGTAATTATAATGACTATAATAAGAGAATATATGGATTTCTTTCAGAAAGATTATTTAATGTATGGATAGAAAAGCATCAAGAATTAAAAATTAAAACTTTATATGCAAATAATGTAGAAAGAAAACCATGGGTTGATAATGTAAGAAA
>FR901467.1:631-10931 GCA_000438355.1 Clostridium sp. CAG:273 | reverse complement strand
AAGGCTTTTTACCATTAGAAGTTTTATTTTATGAACATTATCTATACTAAAAATATTTAAATTTTATATGTTTATTTAATTAATATTACTGTATCATAAATAATATAAGATATGTGATAAAATATAGAAATATAGAAGAAATAAAAATATATAAAATAAATATAAAAATGTATATAAGAAAAAGTAATATAAATAGTAAATCTAAAGGAGTTGATTTTATGTATAAGGTAGCAGTTGCAGGAACAGGTTATGTAGGATTAGTTGCAGGGGTTTGTTTTGCAGAAAAGGGACAAAATGTAGTTTGCGTTGATGTAGACGAAACAAAAGTAGAAAAGATGAAGAAAGGTATTTCTCCTATATATGAGCAAGACTTAGAGCCTATGATGCAAAAAAATTACAAAGAAGGAAGATTGGATTTTACTACAGACTATAAAAAGGCATATAAAGATGCAGATTTTATATTTATAGGTGTAGGAACTCCAGAAAGGGCAGATGGTTCTGCAAATTTGGATTATGTATATGAAGTTGCAAAACAAATTGCAGAAACTATAGAAAAGGACTGTATAATTGTAGTAAAATCAACAGTCCCAATTGGAACTAATGATGATGTAGAAAAATATATTAGAGATAACTTGGTACATGATGTGGAAATAAGTGTTGCGAGTAATCCAGAATTTTTAGCTCAAGGTACAGCTGTAAGAGATACAATTTATGCTTCAAGAATAGTAATAGGAACAGAAAATAAACAAACAGAAGCTAAAATGTTAAAATTGTATGAAAACTTTGATGTTCCAAAATTAACTATGAATAGAAGAAGTGCAGAAATGGTAAAGTATGCATCAAACGACTTTTTAGCATTAAAAATAAGCTATGTAAATGATATAGCAAATCTTTGTGAAGAAGTTGATGCAAACATAGAAGATGTTACAAGAGGAATGAGTTATGATTCTAGAATAGGTGACAAATTTTTAAAAGCTGGATGTGGTTATGGTGGAAGTTGTTTCCCAAAAGATACTAAAGCACTTCAATATTTAGCACAAAAAGGTGGATATGAGCTTAAAACCGTAAAAGCAGCAATAGAAGTAAATAGAGAACAACAATTAATTTTGTTAAAGAAAGCTAGAAAGAGTATAAAAAGCTTTAAAGGATTAAATGTTGCTGTTTTAGGTTTAACATTTAAACCTGGAACAGACGATTTAAGAGCAGCTCCATCATTAACAAATGTACCAATCTTATTAGAAGAAGGAGCTAAGATAAAAGCATATGACCCAATTGGTGTAGAAAATTATAAGAGATTTTATCCAAGCGAAATTGAATATACAAAAACACCTCAAGAAGCACTAATAGATGCAGATGTATGTTTTATATTTACAGAATGGCAACAAATAAAAGATGTTAAGCCAGAAGAATATAAAAAGCTAATGAAAAATCCATTGGTATATGATGGCAGAAACATTTACACTATAGCAGATATGAAAGAAAACGGAATAGAATATTATTCTGTAGGAAGAAGATAAAAATAATAAAAGGTTGTGAAGAAAATAACTACAGTAAAGAAAAAAAGTGTAACAAAAAATTACATATATAATTTAATATATCAAATATTGGTAATAGTATTGCCCCTAATAACTACACCTTATATATCGGGAGTACTTGGTGCTGAAAAAATTGGTATATATAGTTTTACAACATCTATAGCAACATATTTCATTTTATTTGGTTCTTTAGGTGTAGCTATGTATGCACAAAGAGAAATTGCTTATGTTCAAGATGATGAAAAAAAGCGAAGTAAATTATTTTGGGAAATATTTTTCTTTAGATGTATTACAATGGCAATTTCTATTATAGCATTTTATTTTACATATGCATCACATGGAGAATATCAATTATATTATAAAATACTAATTATTCAGTTATTTGCAAATGTATTGGATATTAGTTGGTTTTTCCAAGGTTTAGAAGAGTTTAAAAAGACAGTAACAAGAAATTTATTGGTTAAAATATTAAGTGTTATAAGCATATTTATATTTGTAAAAACACAAGAGGATTTATGGATTTACTTTGTAATATTTGTGTTATCAATATTATTAGGCAATATATCATTGTGGGTATATTTGCCTAAATATATTGTAAAACTTAAAGGAGAAAAGTTACAAATATTTTCACACTTAAAACCTACAATAGGCTTATTTATTCCACAAATAGCAATAGATGTATATACTTTATTAGATAGGACAATGCTTGGATATTTAACAAGTGATATGTCACAAGTGGGAAATTATGAACAGTCACAAAAGATTTTAAAACTTTCATATACACTAATAACATCACTTGGAACTGTAATGACACCAAGAATAGCAAGCGTTTTATCTAATAATAACAAAGAAAAAGTTGAAGAATATTTAGCAAAATCAATTAACTTTGTATTTTTCTTGGGAATCCCATTGACTTTAGGAGTAATGTCGGTTGCAAAAACTTTAGTACCATGGTTTTTAGGAGAGGAATTTTCACTTTCTGTAAGCATTTTAATGACTGGTTCATTATTAATTATAGCTAAAGGATTTACAGATGTTGCAGGAGTGCAATATTTAATACCAAGCAGAAATCAAGCAATATTTACTAAATCTGTTGTTACCGGAGCAATACTAAATGTAGTATTAAACTTTATTTTAATTCCAATATGTGGTGCAATAGGGGCAATTATAGCATCTGTTATTGCAGAGGTGGCAATTGCAATTGTTCAATACTATTATGTGAAAAAGCAAATTAACATACAAATATTTACTAAAGCATATTTAAAGTATATTGTTAGTGGTGTGCTAATGTTTTTGACTGTGTACGTTATGGGAATCTTTATGGAAACTACAATTATTACAACAATACTACAAATATGTGTTGGAGGAATAATTTATATAGGAAGCTTATTAATAATGAAAGATAAGTTCTTATGCGAAAGATTAGATAAGATATTAAGAACTTTAAAAATAAAAAAATAATATATTTATAAGAAGTAAAAGCAATAAAAGCAATAAATGTAGTATTTTGAAGTGAGACAAGGTTTTAAAATTTGTGTATAAAAATTTTAAATAGCTTTGTGTCCGCAGTCGAACTGAAAAATTACTACATTTATTGCTTAATATTATTTATACAGGAGAAATAATTGAATTAATTGAAAAAAATTATTTATATTAAAAATTTTGTAACGAAATGAAAACTTATACGTCATATCTTCAAAGGGGGATAAAAGTTATGCAGGATATAGAAAAATTATACGAAGAATATTTTAAAATAGTAAACAAATATCTATTCTGTTTAACTCATAATAATGATATTTCTGAAGAACTTACTCAAGAAACTTTTTATAAAGCTGTAAAGAAAATTGATACTTATAGAGGTGAATGTAAAATGTCAGTGTGGTTATGTCAAATTGCTAAGAACCTTTGGTATGACCAATGCAGAAAAAATAAAAAGTTTGTAGATGAAAAAGAAGCAAATTTATCAAATATGAAAGAATTAAATACATTAGAAGAACAAATTATCTCAAATGATGAAAAAATTTCACTATATAAAAAAATGCAGTATTTAGATGAGAAAACAAGAGAAGTAATTTACTTAAGAATAACAGGAGAACTTAGCTTTAAAGAAATAGGAATTATTTTGAATAAAACAGAAAACTGGGCAAGAGTAACATTTTATCGAGGAAAAAATCAATTAAAGGAGGTTGATTGATATGAAAGAGAAAAAAGATTGCAAAATTGTTCAAGATTTATTACCAAATTACATTGAAGATTTAACAAATGAAGAAACTAACTATTTTATTGATGAACATATAAAGGAATGTCCTGAATGTCAAAAAATATTGGAAAATATGCAAAAAGAAATCAAGTTAAATACTAAAAAAAGAGATGACAGAGAGGTAAAATACATTAAAAAATATAGCAAAAGAATAAAATTATTAAGAAACATTTTATTAATAATAGTTGTGTTATTTGTAATATTTGTTGGAAGAAAAACTTTTATACTTACAAATTTATCAAATAAAGCCGAAAAAAGTCAGAATAGTCAAAACTATTACTTAAAACTGGAGAATTATAATGAGGGGCAAATTAGAATAACAGAAGCATACTATAAGGAAGAAAAATCATTAATAACAATAACTTCATACTCAAAAGAAGCAGGTGAAATGAAACAAATATTATATAAATCAGGAGAAGAAAGATTTTCTTTAATAGATAATGGAGAGAACAAAGTGTACAAAAAAATGGGAGATATATTAGTTAGACCAATAGCATTTACTTCGGATTTTTTCTTAGAAAACTTATTTACAGCAATTACAACAAATATTGATAAAGTTAAACTTAATGGAAAACCATGTTATTTAATTAAAGATGGAAATACAGAAAAGTTTATTGATATAAACACAGGATTAGCAATAAAAATGATAGACAATCAAAATAACAGAACTGTGGATTATGAATACGAATTTGGAATAGTTAAGGATAGCGATATTGTAAAACCAGATACAACAGGTTATATAGAAAATGAATAATAGACCAAAAAGATAAATACAAAGAGAAGTTCTTATAAAATGGAATTTCTCTTTATTTTTTATATAATGTATGATATAAAAAATAAAGAATGGACAATTTAAAAAGTAAATATAATTTCATTGATATATACACTCCACTATGCTTATGGAGTGGAAATGGTTTTAAGGAGGTCAAATAAAATGAAAGTACTATTTGCAACAACAAATCTAGCCAAAATAAAGAAATATGCAGAAAAGTTAAAACAGAAAAATATAGAAGTATTAACTATTAAAGATTTAGGAATAAATTTAAAACCAGAAGAAACAGGAAATAATGCGATAGAAAATGCTTATATTAAAGCAAAAGCATATTATGATAAAACAAAAATTACAACTATAGGGATGGATAATAATTTATATATAGAAGAATTACCAGAAGAAAAACAACCAGGAACTCATGTAAGAAGAGTAAATGGAAAAGAATTAAATGATGATGAAATGATTGAATATTATTGTAATTTGGTTAAAGAATATGGTGGAAAGTTAAAAGCTAAATGGGTATATGGAATGGTAATATATGATGGAAAAGAAAAAAAAGAATATAGTTGGAGTAAAAGCCACTTCTATTTTATAGACAAGCCTTGTAAAAAAAGAAATCCGGGTTATCCATTAGATTCAATGTCAATTATGCCAGAATGCAACAAATATTTTGTTGATTTAACAGAAGAAGATAGAAATAGAGATAATTATAAAGATGATGATGTTATTAATTTTATAGTAAATAATTTGTAGTAAGTAGGAATAATAAAATATGTAAAAGGAGAGAAATATTAAATTTACCCAATTCCCAATTGATCAAAAAAATGGACGAAAAAGGTTGAAATTATGTATAAAATGTTATATTATTAATAAGTAACCATGATTTAAAAGTGGAGGAAAAAGGGATGGATGGGAATACATACGAAAGAGTAAAGGAAGATTATGATAAATTAAAAGATAATGTAGTTGCAGAAAAAAAGATGTACAAATTTGTAAAAAGAACAGTAGATATTATAGCATCTATTTTTGGAATTATTTTGTTAGTACCAATTACTATTATTGTATGTATATTAAATTTTTTTACAAAAAATAAGGGGCCAATCTTTTTTGTGCAAGAAAGAATTGGAAAAGATGGGAAATTATTTAAAATGTATAAGTTTAGGACTATGGTTATAAATGCGGAAGAAATTTTAAATAGACATATAGAGAAAAAAACAGATATAGGAAAAGAATATATAAAAAATAAAAAAATAAGTAATGACCCTAGAATTACAAAAGTAGGTAAATTTTTAAGAAGAACAAGTTTAGATGAATTTCCTCAGTTCATCAATGTTTTAAAAGGAGACATGAGTTTGGTTGGACCAAGACCATATTTACTAAGAGAAGTAAAAGACATGAATGAATATTACTATTATATAGTTAAAGATAAACCAGGCTTAACAGGACCATGGCAAGTGGCTGGAAGAAGTAATATAGATTTTGAAGAAAGACTAGAGTTAGATTATAAATATGTAATAAATAAGTCACTAAAGAAAGATTTTATTATACTAATGAAAACTATAGCAGCTGTATTTAAGAAGGAAGGAGCAATTTAGTTGAAAGATATAAAAATTATTGTCGCAGCACATAAAAAATATGATATGCCAGATAATAATCTATATTTACCAGTTTTTGTGGGGGCAGATGGTAAAGAAGACATAAGCGGATATAAAAGAGACGACACTGGTAGTAATATTTCAATTAAAAACCCTAATTTCTGTGAGTTAACTGGGCTATATTGGGCTTGGAAAAATGTAGACGCAGATTATATAGGATTAGTGCATTATAGAAGACATTTTAAAGGAAAAAAATGTAAATCAAAAGAAATAAAAAATAGAGTAGAGAGTGTTTTAGGTAATAAACAATTAGAAGAGCTATTAAATGAAGTAGATGTTGTATTACCTAAAAAAAGAAATTATATTGTAGAAAATTTATATGACCATTATGGTCATACAACTTATATAGAACCACTAGATGAAGCGGGAAAAATTATAGACGAAAGATATCCAGAATATAAAAAAGAGTTTGAAAATTTAAAGAAAAGACGTTCTGCACATATGTTTAATATGCTTATTATGAAAAAAGAGCTATTAGATGAATATTGTAAATGGTTATTTGACATATTATTTGAGCTTGAAGAAAGAACAGATAGTACAAAATATAACAAATTTCATGCAAGATATATAGGAAGAGTTTCAGAACTTTTACTAGATGTATGGGTTAATACAAATAATGTGAAATATAAAGAAGTAAAAGTATTAGATATAGAACCAGTTAATTGGTTAAAGAAGGGAATGCTTTTTATTAATTCAAAATTTAGGGGTAAAAAGTACGAAAAAAGTTTATAGACTATATTACAAAGTCTGTAAATGGTGTTAAAGTGGAGAAATATTATGATTGTGTATGTTTTAATGCTAATTTTATCAATACTTTTTTTAATATTAGAAAAAAAAGCAAAGAAAAGATGGATTAAAATAATATGTTGTATAATGGCTATAATGCCATTTTTTATAGTGTCTGCATTTAGGTATGACTTAGGAACAGACTATACGAGAAGGTATGTTTTTGATTATAATAGAACACTTCAAGGAATAGATGTACCAAATTTAGAAATACTTTTTAAAGCAATTATGAAGTTTTGCATTATATTTACACAAGATCCATATCTAATGTTTGCTATAACATCTGCAATTACTGTTGGGTTTATTCTAGGAACATCTTTTAAAAAATCTCAAGACAAGATATTAAGTGTATGTATATTTTTACTTGGAGGATTTTTCTTTGATTCATTAAATATTATGAGACAATATATGGCAATGAGCTTGGTGTTTTTTGGATACCAATTTTTATTAAAAAGCAAAAAATGGTATTTGGCATATATTCTTACAGTTATAATAGCAACATTAATACATAGTTCTGCAATAATAATGTTAGTACTTGTATTTTTTACGAAAAAAATGTTAGTAAGTTGGAAATGGGTATTACCTGTATGTATTATAATTGTATTATTAAATGAAAACTTAATGAACATATTAGGTTTTATACTACAAAATTCTAGATTTGCAGTATATTTAACTGGAAAATTTGCTGAAGGAGAATTTTCATATTTGTTTGTTGCAGAAAATTTAGCAATATATTTAGCAATGATTTATATATATTCAAAAAATAAGAAGTTAGATAATATTCAAACACAAGATATATTGTTTTTAAATATACAAGCATTGGCATTAATTGTAATGATACTTGGGGTATGCCATATGTTATTTATAAGAACAGCACTTTATTTTTCTATTTTCCAAGTAATATCTGTACCATATTATATTAGTAAAATACCAACAACAGAGATAATAACAGATTTAAAGAAAATAACTAAAAACAAGTTTAAATTTAATAGATTAGAGAAATACATGAAAAAAATTGTAACAGCAGTAGTAATTCTTTGTTTTATATTTGCTTTTACAAGAACAAATATATTAGTAAATACAAACGAGGTACTTCCATATAAAACTATAATTAATAAAGAGATAGAAATAAAATAATGTAAAAAGGAATGAAAGTATAAATGAAAGTAGATTTTATAACAAGACATGCAATACCAAATTATGGTTCAATATTACAAACATATGCAACACAAAAAGTATTAAATAAGCTAGGTTGTGATTCAGAAGTTATAAATTACATTAGAATGGACGAAACAGCGAACAAAACTATTGTTACAAATTGTAATATAAAAGAAAATGGAATAAAATCTAAAATAAAAAGATTAGGTTATATAATTATACAAGGGCCTAATGTTAAACACATGCATAAAAAGTTTTCTAAATTTAGAAAAACTTATTTAAAACAAACAGAAAAAGAATATAACTCTGTAGAAGAATTAAAAAATAATTTGCCTAATGCAGATGTATATTGTACAGGAAGTGACCAGGTATGGGCAAAAATAGGTGGCGTTAATTATGATGAAGCATATTTTTTAAACTTTGTGCCAGAGGGAAAAAGGTGCATATCATATGCGGCAAGTTTAGGAAAAAGCAAGATAGATGAAGAATTAGAAAAAAAATTACCAGAGTTATTAAAAAAATATGAAACTATATTAGTAAGGGAAAATACAGCAGAAGAAATTATAAAAGAAAAAGGATTTAATAATGTAAAACAAGTTTTAGACCCAACTTTATTATTAAATAATGAAGAGTGGTCTAGTTTAGCAGAAAAAACAAAACTAGATGGAAAAGAATATATATTAGTATATCAATTACATCATAACAAGCAAATGGAAGATTATTTAAAAAAATTAAAAAAACATACAAAATTACCGATATATAGAGTGCACCCATCTTTTTATTATGGATTTAAACCAGGAAAATTTTTATATTTGCCAACTCCAGGACAATATATAAGTTATATAAAAAATGCAAAATATATTGTGACAGACTCTTTCCATGGAACAGTATTTTCATTAATATTTAATAAAAATTTTGTAGATATACTTCCTGGAGAAACATCAACTAGAATAGAAAGTATACTAAAACTTGTAAACCAAGAAAATAGAATTATTAGAGATTTTAATGATTTTAGCTGGCTTGAAAAAGATATTGATTATAAAAATATTAACAAAATTATGAGTGAAGAAAGAGAAAAATCTTTAAAAGATTTTAAAGATGCAATATTTGGCAATACTAAAAATAACATAAATAATTTGAATATAAAATTAGAATGTGCTGGTTGTAGGATGTGTGAGCAAATATGTCCAAAGAATGCAATAAGGATGGAAGAGGATGAAGAAGGTTTTTTAAGACCAGTTGTAGATGAAAATTTATGTATTAATTGTGGACTTTGTATAAAGAGATGCCCTCAACGAAATGAAGTAGAAAAAAGTAAAGAAAACCAAACTGCATATGCTGCTAAAATAAAAAATATAGATACTCTAAAAAATAGTTCTTCAGGGGGAGTATTTTCAGTTTTAGCAAATGAATATATAAAAAATAATGGTAAAGTGTATGGAGCTGCATATGATGAAAATTTTAATGTAATGCATATTGGTGTAGATACTTTAGAAGGATTAAAAAAAATTAGAGGTTCTAAGTATGTACAAAGTAATACATTAGATACATACAACAATGTAAAAAAAGATCTACAAGAAGGAAAGCAAGTTTTATATAGTGGTACAGCATGTCAGATTGCAGGGCTAAATAAGTTTTTAGAAAAAAATTATAAAAATTTATTAACTGTTGATATAGTTTGCCATGGAGTGCCAAGCCAAAAACTGTTTAAAAAATACAAAGAATATATAGAAAATAAGTATAATGGTAGAATTGAAGAAATTTCTTTTAGAAATAAAGAAAAAAGAGGATGGGGCTTAAATTTAAAAATAAAATTGGATAATGGTAAAATTATAAGAAAATTTGCATATGTAGATCCATATTACAAAGCTTTTGTAAATGGAGATATTTATAGAGAATGTTGTTATAATTGTAAATATGCTAATAGTAATAGAGTAGGAGATATAACACTTGCAGATTATTGGGGACTAGCAAATGTTCATCCAGAATTTTACGATGGAAAAGGTGTTTCAGCAGTTATAGTAAATACACAAAAAGGAATAGATACTTGGAATAAAGTAAAAGATGAACTAGAATATATAGAAACTTCTGTTGAATTTATAAAAAAATACAATTCTAATTTAGTAAAACCAAC
>FR901467.1:0-574 GCA_000438355.1 Clostridium sp. CAG:273 | reverse complement strand
AAATTAGATGAAAAAGATTTTAAAAAATTTATTAAAGAAAATTTAAAATTTAAAAAGAAATTCAAGGATACAATAAGAAGTAAATTTTCAGATGAAGATATAGAAAGACTAAAAGGAAAATTAAAAAAATAATATACAAATGTAATATAAAAATTAAATGAAAATATATAATTAATCAAAATGGGAGAAAGTAATGAGATTAAGTGTTGTTATTCCTGTATATAATGCAGAAAAATACATAGAAACCTGCTTAAATAGTATAATTCCTCAACTAACAGAAGATGATGAGATTATACTAATTAATGCAAGTTCAAAAGATAATTCAGAAGTAATATGCAATAAATATGTAGAAAGAAATAACAATATAAAATTATATAATATAGAAAATGGAGGACCTTCTGTATCTAGAAATGCTGGAATAAAACATGCTACCGGAAAGTACATAATATTTATTGATGGTGATGACTATATAGAAAAAAACTATATAGAAACTATGTTAAAAAATGTGAAGGAAAAGCAATTAGTTATATGCTCATACAAAATGGTTAAATATGAAAATGGAGAAGAAACTATA
>FR901466.1:294-5823 GCA_000438355.1 Clostridium sp. CAG:273 | reverse complement strand
ATTTTAAGTAGCTGTGCGTCCGCAATCGAACTGAAAATATTACTTTTATTAAATATCATTAATAATATACAAAAATAAAAGTAATATTTTTGTAAGACAAGGTCTTAAAATTTGTGCATACAAATTTTAAGTAGCTGTGCGTCCGCAGTCGAACTAAAAATATTACTTTTATTGCTTTTATATAAATAACTACTTTATAAACATAGCATCACCAAAGCTAAAGAAACGATATTTCTTTTCTACTGCTTCGTTATATGCTTTCATTATAAATTCTTTACCTGCTAATGCAGATACTAACATAATTAATGTAGATTCTGGTAAGTGAAAGTTTGTTATTAATGCATCTATGCATTTAAATTTATAACCTGGGTAAATAAATATTCTTGTATCACTTTCAGTTGTTTTCACCATACCATTTTCATCTGCAATTGATTCTAATACTCTACATGATGTTGTTCCTACTGCAATTACCCTATGTCCTTCTCTTTTTGCTTTGTTTATTTTTTCTGCGTCTTCTGGTTTTATATAAAAATGCTCTGAGTGCATGTCGTGTTCTTCAACATTTTCTACTTTCACTGGTCTAAATGTACCTATTCCTACATGTAATGTTACATTTGCTATTTCTATACCTTTTGCTTGTATCTTTTCTAAAAGTTCGTTTGTAAAGTGCAAACCTGCTGTTGGAGCTGCTGCTGAACCTTCATACTTCGCATATACAGTTTGATATCTATCTTTTTCTTTCAATTTCTCATGTATATATGGTGGAAGTGGCATTAATCCAATTTGGTCAAGTATTTCATTAAATATTCCATCATATTCAAACTTTACTTTTCTATTTCCGTTTTCTAGTTTTTCAAGTATTTCTGCTCTTAATAAAATTTTTTGGTCCTCTCTTTTTTCAAGTACACCTTCTCCAAAAATTACTTTTGTACCAGGCATAAGTCTTCTCCCTGGTCTTACCATTACTTCCCATATGTCTCCTTCTATTCTATTTAAAAGCAAAAATTCAATATGAGCACCAGTTTCTTGTTTTATTCCATAAAGTCTAGCAGGAATAACTTTTGTGTTATTCCTTACTAAACAATCTCCTGGCTCTAGGTAATCTATAATGTCTTTAAATATTTTATTTTCTATAATCTTGTTTTTTCTATCCAATACCATTAATCTAGACTCATCTCTATTTTTTATTGGAACTTGTGCTATTAATTCTTTTGGTAAATTATAATTGAAATCTGATACTTTCATTAAACTTTCCACCCTAATTCTATATTTTTTCTATTTATAAATAATTTTTCTATTCTTTTTATTATGCTATTTATTTCATCCATAATATTTTCTGGCTCTTTTAGTACATTTATTTCATATGAATTTTGAAAGTCTACTGATGTTGCTGGTTTTATATTATATATTGTTTTAGGTATACCAATTTTACTACCATTTGATGCTGTAATTAGTTCCTGCATGTAATCTGAATACCATTTCTTTAGTCCTACAATTTGTTCATCTTGATAGCCATATTTACTATAATCATGAAGAGCAGGAATATTATAGCCATTTTCTTCCGAATTTCTTTCTAATGTATGTAAAAATTCGTGTACAAAAACTTCTTCAGGAAAAGTATTGACAGAAGCATTATATGTAAAACTATAATTTGTTTTCTCTGGTATTTTTATATTTGAATACCCAATTCCATAATAATCCATCCCGCCAAGACCAATCCAGTCATGTATATCACCTGTTAAGTTTTTGTTTATATCTCCTAGTTTCATTACTACAAATATGTGGTCATAGTCTTTCTCTTTTAAATAATTATCGATTAACCCTGATGCATCTTCTTCTGATAAATAATATCCATTTTCGTTATCATAAGAAAGACTTGTTATAGGTTTTGTAATTTCTATTGTTTCATACTCTGCCGACATTCTTCCACCACTTATTGTTCTAATGCTATTTTTAAACATTAACATATTGCTCTCTATATTTAATACATCTGCCCTATCCATGCTTTCTTTAACTCTTTTACTAGTACTGCCTTGCTTAATAACTGCATCTGTGTTTTCTAATATAAAACATGCAAACTTCCATTTTGTGCTAGTGTCTGGAGTGCCAGATTCCACTTTAAAGTCAGAAAACCATGCTTCTCCCTTAGACTTTTCTTGAAATCCGCCTAATCTAAATCCTATATTAACAACTTCTCTATTTCTTGAGTTAAATAACATTTCTACTTGTGTCCAATCATTTGTACCTGTTAAAGAACTAGATCTTTCTGTTGTATCTTCTATGCAAATATGTGCTCCACCACTTATCATGTTTTCTATATTTTCTACATTTTCTGTTTTTACCATACAAGTTACTCTATAAGGAGTATTAGGAGTAACTTGTATTTCTTGGAAAAACATCGAGTCATTATAATCTTCATTTGTTATTTTATAACTATTTGTATCACTATATTTTACTTCTTTATCTCTCTCAAATGTGGTTAAGTGTGGCTCTCTAACACTTTTCATGTAATAATTGAAATTATATTTATTATATATAGTTACAAACACTGCAATAAATATAAATAGTATAATTAATGAGATTATTCTTCTTATTAATTTTCCTTTTTTTATTGCCATAAAATTTTAATTCCTTTCTTACTAACCATCAATTTTATGCATTACTTCACTGCATCTGTGGCATAGTGTAGAATACTCTTTATCTTCTCCTACTGTTCTAGAATATGTCCAACATCTCTCACATTTTTCTCCATCTGCTTTTTCTACTTTAACTCCAACTTTGTCTGCTTCTCTTCTTTCATTTTTCTCAATTGTCAATTCAGAAACTATAAATACTTCTTGTAGTAATTCTTTGTTAGACATTAAGAAATTATATTCTTCTCCGTCAGCATATAAAGTAACTTTTGCATCTAAAGAATTTCCTATAGTTTTATTTGCTCTTTCTAATTCTAATTCTTTTGCTACAACATCTTTTAACTCTATAATTTTGTTCCATTTTTCTGTTAATTCTTTATTTGTGTATTTTTCATTTACCTCTGGCCAGTATGAAAGCATTACACTTTCTACTTGTTCAGCTTTTGTGTGAGGCATATATTTCCAAATTTCTTCTGCTGTATATACAGTCATTGGAGCTAACATTTTTACTAAAGCATTTAATATAATATACATTGTTGTTTGGGCAGCTCTTCTTTCTGTAGAATCTTTTAAAGATGTATATAATCTGTCTTTTATAATATCTAAATAAAATGTACTCATATCAATAACACAAAATTGATTTATATCACGATATACCATGTGAAAATCATAATTTTCATAATTTTTAGTACAATCTTTTATTAATTTATTTAATCTTGTCAATGCCCATTTGTCTATTTCTTGTAGGTCTTCATATGCTACTGGATTTTCTGGGTCATAATCACATGTATTTCCTAGAATATATCTTGCTGTATTTCTTATTTTTCTGTATACTTCAGAAATTTGTTTTAATATTCCTTTTGAAATACTAACATCTGATTTAAAATCTGAAGAAAGCACCCAAAGTCTTAATATATCTGCACCATATTCTTTTACTATGTCTTGTGGAGCTATTCCATTTCCTAAAGACTTAGACATTTTTCTACCTTGGTCATCTACTATAAATCCATGTGTTAAAACTTGTTTATATGGAGCTACTCCATTAACAGCAACAGATGTAAGCATTGAAGATTGGAACCATCCTCTATATTGGTCTTGACCTTCTAAGTATAAGTCTGCTGGATAAGCTATTCCTCTTTCTACTAAAACACCTTGATGTGATGAACCAGAATCGAACCATACATCCATTATATCTGTTTCTTTCTTAAATTCTTTGCAACCACAATGTGGGCAAGTTGCTCCTTCTGGCATTAATTCTTTTTCATCTTCATCAAACCAAGCATTTGAGCCTTTTTCTCTGAAAATTTCTTGAACCTTTTTTATACTTTCTTCTGTAACATATTCTTTGCCACAATCTTTGCAATAAAATATAGGAATTGGTACCCCCCATGTACGTTGTCTAGAAATACACCAATCATTTCTATCTCTTATCATTTCAGAAATTCTTTCTTCTCCCCATGATGGAAACCATTTTACTTTCTTAACTTGTTCTAGTGTCTCTTTTCTAAAGCCATCTACAGAAGCAAACCATTGGTCTGTAGCTCTATAAATTATAGGCTTTTTACATCTCCAACAGTGTGGATATGAGTGCATTAACTCTTCTTGTTGTAATAAATATCCATTCTCATCTAACCATTTAATAATTTCTGTGTTAGATTTTGCATAATACATCCCTGCAAATGGTCCTGCTCCTTCTGTTTGATGACCTTTTGCATCTACTGTAACTACAATATCTAATCCATTTTTTAATCCACACAAATAGTCTTCTTTACCATAACCAGGTGCTGTGTGAACTGCTCCAGTACCCATTTCTAAGTCTACTTTTACAGTATCTTCACTTCCTAAAACTACTTTTGAAGTTCTATCTAAAAATGGATGCTTGCATAATACACCTTCTAATTGTGAACCTTTAAATGTTTTAATAATTTTATATTCTTCTATTCCTGCTTTTTTCATTACTTGGTCTACTAGTTCTTTTGCCATAACTAATTTTTCGTTATTTGCTTCTACAACAGCATATATAAATTCACTATCTACTGTAATTCCCATGTTACCTGGTAATGTCCATGGTGTAGTTGTCCAAATAACAATTGATGTATCATTTGTTATTACTCCATTTCCTTCTACAACTGGGAATTTTACAAATATTGATGTAGCTTTACTATCTTTATATTCAATTTCAGCCTCTGCTAATGCTGTCTCACACTCTGTACACCAAAATACTGGCTTTAATCCTTTATAAATATAACCTTTTTTGTACATATCTCCAAAAACACCAATTTGTCTTGACTCAAACTCTGGTCTTAATGTAATATATGGATCTTTCCAGTCTCCTAACACTCCTAGTCTCTTAAAACCTTCTGATTGCTTTTCTACAAATCCTAATGCAAAATCTTTACATGTATTTCTAAATTTATTTACTCCAACTTTATCTCTGTCTAAACCTAAAACCTCAATTGCTTTTCTTTCTGTTGGAAGTCCATGTGTGTCAAACCCTGGAACATAAGGTGTATAATAACCTTCCAAGTTTTTAAATCTTACTATTGTATCTTTTAAAATTTTGTTTAATGCATGACCTAAATGAATTTCTCCATTTGCATATGGAGGTCCGTCATGTAGCACAAATGACTCTTTTCCTTCATTTTTCTTTAACATTTTTTCGTATAAGTCATTGTCCAATACCTCTTCCTTTATTTTTGGCTCATTTTCAGGTAAATTTCCTCTCATTGGGAAATCTGTTTTTGGCAAATTTAATGTTGCCCCATAGTTTTTCTTTTCTTCCATAATTACTCCTCCCTCTTGTAAATGCTTTTTGCTTAACAAAACAAAAAACATTTCAATCCTAAAATTATTAGGACGAAATGTTAAAATTCCGCGGTACCACCTAACTTAGAAA
>FR901466.1:0-213 GCA_000438355.1 Clostridium sp. CAG:273 | reverse complement strand
ACTATTATTTCAAAAAAGCAACTAAAAGGTGATAATAGTTAATAAAATTCCTGCTAAAATCTCAGCAACCTTTAGCTCTCTGTAGGCTGTTTAGTAACTACCTTGTCCTTTATCTTCGTTTTTATCAATGCTAACATTATATCATTATAAAACTTATTTTTCAATAGTTTTGGGATAATAACTTAATAGAAGTTTTATTAAATGCTCTTAACA
>FR901465.1:2117-2344 GCA_000438355.1 Clostridium sp. CAG:273 | reverse complement strand
AAGAAGCAAATCTACTGTTGTACCAAACCCAAAAGTTATGCAATTTTGGTCCAGTCCACTGTTAGATTAGCTTCTTTTTTCTTAAAATTACTTTTTAATGTGTATGATACAATTCTCTTAAACTATACCATACACATTCTTAAACTATATAATCATATTTTCTTAAATTACTCAATCAAGTTATAATCGTTTTTCGGAAATACTAGTTTTACATCTGTTCCAATATT
>FR901465.1:0-2110 GCA_000438355.1 Clostridium sp. CAG:273 | reverse complement strand
CATCTGTTCCAATATTTTCTTCTGAATTAAGTTCTATTCCAATTCCCAATTTTCCACATAATTTTCTGCATAAATATAGCCCTATACCTGTAGATTTTTTCCCTTCTTTTCTTCCGTTACTTCCTGTAAATCCCTTTTCAAATACTTTTGTTATTTCACCTTTTCTTATTCCTATTCCATTATCTTTAATATCTAATATTACCCTTGCTTTTTTTATTTCTACATTTATATTAATTTCTGCATTTTCTTTTTTAGAATATTTTATACAATTTGTTATAATTTGATTTAATATAAATATTATCCATTTGCTATCTGTATAAACATTTTCATTAATATCTTCTATATTTATTTTAATTTTATTATTAATTAAATCGTCTTTGTTCTTTTTTATAACTGTATTTACAATATCTTGTAAGTTACACTTTGTAATACAGTAATCTTTTTCTACAGTATTGCTTCTTGCATAATATAAAGCTTGTTCTACATAATATTCTATTTTATCTAATTCCTCATCTATACTTTTCGTAACTTCATTTTTATTATTTTGCACTATTAACTTTCCTGCTGCAATTGGTGTTTTAATCTCGTGTATCCACAATTCTATGTACTCTTTATATTCTTCTTGTAAATATTTATACTTATTAACATGTTCTATCATAGACTTATCTGTTTCTATTAAAATATTTTTTAGCAATTTTCCATCTAAGAAAGATGGATTTTCTATAGTCTCTGCTATTAAATATTTTTCATCTAATTCTATCAAACTTTCTTTTACTGCATTATAAAACTTCTTCTTTTTTATATATTCTACTGTTAATACAATTATAAAAAATAATAATATTGCTATTGGAATATACATTTTAATAAATAAGTCAACCTGTGTAACTGAAAGAAAAGCAATTATTGTAATAATTAAAAATATCGCAAAAATTATTTCTAATGTTTTATCTTTTAAAAATTCACTTATTTTCATATAAACTTCCTTTCTTCAATCTTCATTATAGATACCATATATAACACTGACTTTATTTCTTGTAAAACATATATAGTAAAATATTTATCCTTGTCTTTACTGTTATTTATTATTTATTATTTGTTTTTTGTTTTTTAATTTTTTATTTTAATCTTAATATAAAAATTCTTCTTATATTTTCTAAATTAATATATATCCCTGTCCTCTTCTTGTTTCTAATATATCTTTTAAATTAATTTCTTCTAATTTATTTCTAATTCTTGTAATATTTACTGTTAATGTATTATCATCAACAAACATCTCGCTATCCCATAAATAGCTCATTATCTCTTCTCTAGGAACAATTTTACCTCTATTTTGCACTAAATAGTATATTATTTTAAATTCATTTTTTGTAAGCTCAATTTCCTTTTCTTCTTTTTCTATAGTACTTTTGGATAAATTTAAAATAAAATCTTTACAGTCTATTTTTGATTGATCTTTATTATTAGAATTAGTTCTTTTCAAAATTGTAGCAATCTTAGCAAGTAATATTTGAATGTTAAAAGGTTTCGTAATATAATCATCTGCACCATAATTTAAACTTATTAACTGGTCTAATTCACTATCTACACTTGTTATCATAACAATTGGTACTTCTGAAATTTTTCTCACTTCTTTGCATATATATTCTCCATTATTTCCTGGTAAATTTATATCTAATAATACCATATTGCATTTACTATTTAATATATCATTAATTATATTTTCAAAACTAGTAATTCTACTAATCTCATATCCATTCTGCGATAAAAATTTTTCTAATTCTTTTGATAATTTCTCGTCATCTTCTACTATTAAAATTTTCTGCATAACTACCTCCAGTTTAAAACAAAAACTAATTTGAACTATTCCCTTTAAGAAAATTAATACTATGTTGAATTATTCCAATTGAAGAAAATTAAGATAATCCTATATATAGTCATATACATATTTTATAGTTAATTGCAAAACTAAATTACATTTTTAAAACAAATATAAAATAATTTACTAATAAATTATTTTATAAAAATTTATTAGTATTTAATATTTATTACTAATATATCATATAAAATATCTTTTTTCTACTTTTCTTCAAATTAAACATTTATAGTGTCA
>FR901464.1 GCA_000438355.1 Clostridium sp. CAG:273 | reverse complement strand
GTTTTGCTAATAATATAAATTCTTACTATACATAAATTATATATAAATTTATGTAACAAAACGAAACTAAATTACATAAAATATAATAAAAATATAAGTAGTAGGAGGTAAAAGTATAGAAAGCTATACTTAAGTAAAATATGAATGTATTATTAGTTTTTTTTGCATTACCTGTAGCCACAATTATATTGGCAATTGTATTACAAAAAATATTAAAATGTCCTTTACTTGTAGGTGCAACCTTTTTTGCAATATTTTTAATAGTCGCTTTTGTTATAGCTCCTAATGGAACTTTACTTATATATGCAATATTATATAGTATTTTAGCATATGTTACAGCTGTATTAACATGTATAATTTGTAAAATAATTAGTAGATTTGGAAATGTAATTGGAGACTGTACAAAATCATGCAATATTTGTGGAGAAAATAATAGTTCTAATTTTTCAAATCCAAGTGGAAGCTTTAACTTAATGCCAACAAATAATAATTGTAATGCAGGAAATAATGTTGCAACAGTAAGGATAATAGACTCAAGAAATAATAATTGCCTATCACCAACAAATAGTGTAACTACAGTAACCACTACAAGTGGAAATGGTCCACTTAATACAACATCAAATACTTTTTCACAAGGAAGAGGAAATACTATTTGCACATGTGGAAGAACATGTGGTAGAAGGTAATTTAAATACACCTTTTTATAATTAAATGATAAGAATAAAAAAATACTATATCTAAGAATATTGTCATTAAATATATAATAAGGTGTATTTTAGATTTATAAAAACAATAATCTTATAATAAGAATTATACATTTAATAAAGTTATAATCCTCAAATGTAATATTTTGTCTGTTTTTGTCGACATAAAATGCTTTACAAAAATAAAATAATATAGTAATATAACCATAATGAAATTGCAATTTCTGTTTAATTCAAATTAATTTGAATCTAAAAATTTTAATTCAAAATATTTTACCCTTAAATCAATTTAATAGTGGAAGGTGGTGTGTTATATGTGAAATACACTAGAACCAAGGATATTATAGAAATTACTATTTTTGTTACAATTATTGTGTTCTTTATAATTACAGCTTTTGTAGAAACTTTATCAAATAAATCTATAGCAAAAAAATTATCTCAGGAACATTTATCAGGTGATTTTCATAATACAGTTTTTTCAAATAATATAACAAACGAAATTAATAATTCTAAGACAAATTCCAATCAAAATAATGTACAAACAAATAAAGTAAATAACATAATGGAAAATAATATAGTAAATTCAAGTACAACAGTAAACAATAATGCAACTAGCAAGAAAAATAAAAGCAATGAAATAAAAGACAAAGCAAATAAATGGAGAATAGAAATACCAAAAATAGGCTTAAATGCGCCAATTAAAGAAGGAACAACACCAGAAATTTTATTAGAAGCAGTAGGACATTTTACAGAAACTACTAAAGATAAAGGAAACGTTGGACTTGCTGCACATAATAGAGGATATGAATGTAACTTTTTTGAAAGAATAAAAGAGTTAAAAAAAGGAGATAAAATTATATACAAAACAGCAAATAAAACGAGAACATATTTAGTAGAAACAAATACAGTAATAAAACAGACTAATTGGAATTACTTAGAACCAACTAAAAATAATAGAATTACACTAATAACTTGCGAAAAAGACAGAAAAGAATATAGAAGGTGTATTCAAGCAATAGAAGTAAGCTAAGAAGGGAGGGTATGATTTAAAATCATACAAATAAATAATGGTAAAGAAAATATTAGTAGTATTAGTTATTGCAATTATAGCAATATCAATGTTTACATCAATACATTTCGAATCTAATGCAGCAACAATGCCAATAAACAAAGCAGATTTATATTCAAAAGGAGAAGTGGTATTTTTTAATTATGATAATATAGGAATTGGTGTAGAAGTAATTGTATACAAGAAAGACGGAGTAGAATATCCTGCTTACTGTATAAATAAAGGAAGACCAGGAGTTACAGAAGAGCATGAATATAGTGTTAGCATAAATAAATTAGTAACAAACAATAAAATTTGGAGGGCAATAGTAAATGGTTATCCATTTAAAACACCTCAAGAGTTAGGTTGTAATAATATGCACGAAGCATATGCAGCAACAAAAATGGCGGTATATGATGCTATGTACAATTACGATTTAAATAAATTTACAGTACATGGAGATGTAGATAGTAATAAAAGAGTTGTAGCAGCAATAAAGAAAATAATTACAGCAGCACGTAATTCTAAAGACAGTAAGAAAGTAGCTACAATAACTGTAAAAGACGAATCAAAAGAATGGAAGGTAGATAGTGTAGATAAAAATTATTTAAGCAAAACTTATAGTGTAACAGCATCTGCAGCAAATGAAACATATAAAATATCTTTAGAAAATGACACTAAAAAGATAGCCAAAGTTGTAGATATAAATAATAAAGAAAGAACAACATTTAAGAAAGACGAAAAATTTAAAGTTTTATTGCCTATAGTAGAACTAGAAGAAAAAGGAACTTTTACAATAAAAGCATCATCAGAACTTAAAACCATGCCAATATTATATGGAGAAACTCCAAATCCAGAATGGCAAAACTTTGCAGTTACAGCGGGATTTTTTGAGACAACAGATGTCAAATTAAATCAGTCATATAGTCAAAATTATACTAAAATAGAAATAATTAAGAAAGATGGAAAAGGACAAAATGCACTAAAAGGTGGAATATTTAATTTATATGACGAAAAAAACAATTTATTATACACAGACTTAACAACAGATGAAAAAGGTAAAATAGTAATAGAAAATTTAATTCCAGGAAAATATTATTTAGAAGAAATTGTAGCACCAGAGGGATATTCTAGATTAGAAGACAGAGTAGAGATAGACTTAAAGTTAAACCAAACATACAAGGTTACAGTAAATAACTTTGAAAAACCAGAAGATGAAGACAAAGTTGTACCAGAAGAAGACGAAGTTACTGTAGGAGAGGAGGAAAAATTACTTCCTAGAACAGGATATTAATTGATAAAAGTGACATATGTATAGAGTTTAACAAATAAATTTTTAAATTACAAATATAAAAAAATTGTTTTTCTACAAAAATATAATTTGTTACTAAAAAAGTAAGACAAAAAATACTTTTCTAATAAAATAATCAGATAATATTTTTTAAATTTTAGTTTTTTAATAGATTGAATTCAATATTATAAATTTGACTTCAATCTATTAAAAATAAATTAGATAAGATAAAATATAAAATATAGAATATTAAAT
>FR901463.1:5518-9470 GCA_000438355.1 Clostridium sp. CAG:273 | reverse complement strand
TTAGTTAAATTAATTCAATATATATTATTTTAATATATATTTTTCTACAATATGTGCAACTCCACCAGAATTATTATCTAGTGTAACTTCTTTTGCCATTTCTTGTATATATGGAGCACTATTCCCCATTGCAACCCCTAAACCCGCATTTTTTAACATTTGCTCATCATTTACATTATCACCTATTGTAATAATTTCATTTTCTTTTATTTTAAATTTATCTGCTAAAAATTTAACAGCATTCCACTTATCTGCATTCTGATTCATTATTTCTGTTATATAATATTCAACAGGTACATAATCTGTACCATTTGCAATTAGTTTTCTTGCCATATGTGCAACTTCCATAACATTAACATTTTTTACTTCTTTTAACATTTTCATAATTCCGCCAAATATAATATTATTTTTGTCACAAATACACATTTTTAAATAATCTTCTTTTTCTCTTTCTTGTATATATTTATAAATATTCTGAATAATATTTATATTTGTTTTTTTGCTATCTGGCTTTTTTACGTTTTCTTGATTATAAAACAAAACATTATATGCAAGTGAACTTGTTAAAATAGTATCTTCTGTAAAAACATTATAATAAATACTATTTTCTTCACAAATTTTAATAATTTGTAAAACTTTTTTCTTATCTATATATTGGTTATATATAATTTTATCTTCTTGTAAATTATATACAATAGCACCATTTCCACAAATAATATCTCCTTCTATCCCAATATCGTTTGCAAAATTTTTTACAGACATAGTTCCTCTTCCAGAAGTAAAAATTACTTTTACGCCCTTTTTTATTGCTTCTTTTAGCGCATTTTTGTCTACTTCTGATATTACACCATATGAATTTAATAATGTTCCATCTAAATCTATCGCTATTAATTTATACATATATTTTTATGATTTTAAAAAAATCATATTCTCCTTTCTTAATTTATATATATTTATTTTATTATATTAAACTTATAAAATAAATACAATTATTGTGAAATAATTAATTTTATTTTTTTATTATATTTTACTTTTTCAATTAACCTATTTTTTTATTTTTAAATTTTTATTTTTTCTCATAAATTTCCAGTTTATTTTTTTGTTTATTGTGCAATCTATATATTGAAAAGACAAAACGTTTTTTCAAAGCTTTATTTATCACATTTAGGAGGTGAAAGACATGGCAAATAACAACAGCAATTATTCTGTAGTTCCAGAAGCTAAAGAAGCTCTTAACAAATTTAAATATGAAGTAGCTAATGAAGTTGGTGTTAACTTAAAACAAGGTTATAATGGAGATTTATCTTCAAGAGACGCTGGTAGAATAGGTGGACAAATGGTTAAGAAATTAATCCAACAAGCTGAAAACCAAATGAAATAGTTTTGCGTTCATAACGTAAAAAAAGAACCTCCTTAAGTATTACATATTTAAGAAGGTTCTTTTTTCTTTTACTACTACCTTGTTATTTATACTTAAATTAATTTTATCTATAAAAATAATTTAAAATTTATACTTTTACCTCTTCTTCTTCATAAGTAATTTCACCATTATTATCTAATTGATCTTTCATTTTTGTATATGCTTCATCAAGCATTTTCTTTATTCTTTCTCCCTTATTTTCTATAGTTAAATCTGGATATATTGGCTCTAACACTACCTGTGTAAATAACGGTTTTTTCTTAAAATATTTATAAATTCCTTCTGGCTCTCTTGTTAAAATAACACTTGGTACTATTGGAACATTGTTTTCTACAGCCATTGCAAATGCACCTTTTTTAAACTGTAATAAATCTGTAGCATATGGTCTAAGCATCCCTTCCGGATATATATGTACTGTTTCCCCATTTTTTAATAAGTTTGATATTTCTTCATAAAATTTTTCTTTTTCAGATATTTTTAAAGGTATTGGAATACCTCTTAATAGCCTCACAAGTTTTCCTATAAATGGTAAATCTATATTACTTTGAAGTGTAACAAAATAACAATATTGTGGAAAACTTACTAATCCATTCATAGAACAGTCTATTGTATGTACATGATTTGAAATTGTTATTTTAGCACCTGGAACTTTTTTTATGTTTTCTTTTCCTATTAATTTATAACCAAGCACAAATTTATTTACCAGAAACAAAATTGGTACAGCTATTAAATAATAGAAAGTATCTTTTAAAAAACTAATTACTCCTCTCAGCAATTTCATCTTCAAACATCTCCTCTATTTTTTTCATACTATTTTCTATTCTGTATTTATCTGCACTTTCAGCATAAGTTTTTCTCATTTTATCAAGTTCTTGTTTATTATCTAGCCAGTTATCTATTTTTCTAGCCAAATCATCGCTATTACCTGCCTCAAATAAGCTTCTTTCATCTAAAGCAAATTGTGGAGTTGCCGATTTATTACTATTTGAAATAATAGGAACATTTCCACACGCTATTGCTTCTATACAAGATATTGCTTCTATCTCTGCATCTGATGTATGTACATATAAATCTGTTTTATGTAACAAATCCATTAATTTTGTTTCATCACAAAATTCTATAATTGGCTTATTTGTTAAGCTTTCTCCTATTTTTATATATTGCTTGTATTTTGGTCCCTTTCCTGCTAAGACAAGTTGAATATCTTTTTCATATTTAGATTTTTTTATTGCATCAAAAAGTAAGTCTTGTCTCTTTTCTCCAGATAAACGGCCAACCATTGTTATAACAATTTTTTCATTTTTTTCTTTTGGCATAGGTTTAAATTTATCTTGTATTCCATTTGAAATAACATATAATTTTGATGTATATTCATGTTCTTTTAGCTGATTTGCTATAAATTGACTTGGACAATGTATACGATTAAATTTATTAAAAAAGTCGTCTCTAAATTCTTCGTATATTTTATCATTTATTAATTTTACTTTTCCCATTTTTATAGTATAAGTTATATTCTCTGGCTGCACATGAAATGCTGCTGTATTTGGAATTTTTAATTCATCTGCAATTTTTTTAGCTGTTCTAGACAACCAAAAAGGCATATAAAAATGTACTATATCTATATCTTCCATTGCTTTCCTTATTATTTCTTTATCTGGTACTGCAAAACTCATTCCTTGAGATTTTACTATTCCTGAAATTCCTATGGGCAACTTTAAACTTTTTAATATAAACTTATTTTCTCCTTCTTCTCCTGTTGTAAGTATTGTTACTGTATGACCTCTTTTTTGTAATCCTTCTGCAAACCTTCTTGCAGAAATAGTTGTTCCATTATTTCCATTTTGATATTGATCTATAACTAAAAGTATCTTCACAAAATATACTCCTTTTTATCAAATTTTACACATAATTATATTATAACATAAAAATTTTAATAAATATAGTAGAATTGGTCGAATTTTGTTAGATTGTTTTTTGTTAGATTGGCAATAGCATTTGCCTTATATAACTTTTTATGGTATAATATTTATACGGCTTTTAGCCAAATATATAGAGAGAAGAGGTAATGCTATGAATAACATTCCTAACGAAGGTACCATTTTTAGCACAACTTTTCGGTTGCTGCTAAACAATGCGAAAGCAGAAAAAATTCAGCTTCTTAAGCAGTCATTAACTGCTCTAGGAGAAGTTGAAAAGTGTGAAGTTGCGTTGGACTTTTACCACGGTTTTAACACCAAAGGTCGGCGCATTGGCAAAAAAATCTATGTACCATCTAATGGTCACGGTGTCGCTAAGTTTATGATCCGTACTATGGATGGAAAAGAGATTCCTTTTCACACCATCTGCACCTTCTATGAGCTCGGACAATTCATGTGCGAAGCAGGTCCTTATATGAGAAACTCTGAATTCCATAAGAGTTTTTGGATTGAGGAGACAAAATCTTCGCAGTACTACATTGTCTTCAAGGTAGAGCTTGCCACTTAAACTCTAGGATACAAATTTGTGTCCAAACTAAGAAACTGCACATATAGC
>FR901463.1:542-5481 GCA_000438355.1 Clostridium sp. CAG:273 | reverse complement strand
TTCTTTAATATATATTATTATTTACTTTATGTAATTTTTATTTTATATCTATGCCTCTGGCTCTACTATACCAAAGTTCTTGCCATCTTTCAAACGATAAATTACATTTACTTTATTATTTTCTAAATTTATAAATGTTAAGAATTTATCTTGAGGTCTTTCTTCAAGTTTTAATTTTGCATCTTCTGGAGCTAGTGGTTTTATTTCATAATATAATGTTTTTAAAATTTCTCCTTCTATCTCATGCTCTTCTTCTAATTTTAAGCTTTCTTTCATTCTAATAGACTCTGTCATATTTTGTTTATCTTTTTTAGTTTTAACTTTTCTTGCTTGACCTTCTAATATGTCTATATCTTTATCTATAGATGCATATAAATCTCTATGTGCTGTAACTGCTCTTATTCTTTCTCCAACTGCTTTTACGTCCATTTCTGCAATTTGTTCTGCACCTTCTGTTTTTATTGTTGCATATAAGTCAAAATCCTCTCCAAAATATTTTACTAATCTGTCTGCTTTTTTTTCAATATAATCTTTTATTGCTTCTGTTGCTTTTAACTCTTTTCCTGTTATTTTTATGTTCATAAAAATCGCTCCTTCCAAAATTTATATAATTGTCCTTTGTGATTTATTCTAATTATATATGTTTTTTTTAGTTTTTGCAAGTATTTTTATTATTTATATATAGCCAGATTTTAGATATGAGATATTAAATTTTCCAAAACTCTTGTCAAACAGGAAATTTCGTGGTAGAATATATGTTGATTTTATTAACTTAAGGGGAGGTGCAAACATGCCAAATATTAAATCAGCTATTAAACGTGTTAGTGTTATTGAAAAGAAAACTCTTAGAAATAATATGATTAAATCTGGATATAAATCAGCTGTAAAGAAATTTGAACAAGCTGTAGAAGCTGGAAACAAAGAAGATGCTACAAAACTATTCTCAGAAGCTACAAAAAAAGTTGACCAAGCTTGCACAAAAGGTGTTATTGTAAAAAATACAGCAGCTAGAAAAAAATCAAATATGGCTAAGAAGTTAAACTCTATAGCAAAATAATTTTTAAAAGATTGTGCACAGTTTTTTAAAAATAATAAAAGAACTAATCTTTTATTTTGTAATTTACCAAAATAGAAGATTAGTTCTTTATTTTCATACTTTTTAATTTGTATACAATTTTTATATTACACTTATTGTATTTTACAATAAGTATAATAGTTTCATATGGTTGTGTTTTCCATTGATATTAGTTCATCTTTATGTTAACATATAATTAATATTGTTTTAATTATTAATTAAAGTGAGGTAAACATATGAAAAAAATATTAAATGAATTTAAAAATATTGATAAAAAAATTATGCATATAACAAGATTATGTTTAAGATTTTCTTTTGTTTTATTAATTTTTTCTATAATTATACTTTTTACATATTCTATTACAAATTCTGCTCCTATTCTATTTTACACTGGAATTTCAATCTTTACCAGTAGTTTATATTTTATTGTAATAAGTTTAATTTGTAGTTTATCATTTAATAAAATAAGAAAAGAATTAAAATTATAGAAAATAATAAATTGGGATTAACTCCCAATTTATTATTATTCTAAATTTAATCTTTTATTTAAATTAAAATTTGTTAAAATATATGCCACCCCATATATAAAATATTATTTAAGTTAAAATATCTTAATTTTATTTCACACTCATAAAATAAAAAACAAACCTTACTAATTATTAATATATAATAAGGTTTGCCTATATTTAATTTATTTTCAACTATTTATTTAATTCTTCTAAGAACATTTTGTTTAACATTTGTGGGTTTGCTTTTCCTTTTGTTTCTTTCATTGCTTGACCTACTAAGAAACCTAAAGCTTTATCTTTTCCACCTTTAAAATCTGCTACTGATTGTGGATTATTTTCTAATATTTTCATTACTACTTCTTTTATAGCACCTTCGTCTGAAATTTGAATCCAACCTTTTTCTTTTATTATTACTTCTGGATCTTTTGGATTTTCAAATAATTCTGTTAATACTTTTTTTGCAATTGCTGAACTTATTGTTCCTTTATCTATTAATTCTATCATTTTTGCTAATTGTTCAGCTGTAAAAGGAACATTTTCTGGTTCTAGTTCTTTTTCATTTAATATTCTAGATATATCTGACAATATCCAATTTGCAACTGCTTTTGCATTACCACAAATTGCTAAAGCTCCTTCAAATAAGTTAGATAAATACTTTGATGCTGTTAATAATTTTGCATCTTTTTCCGATAAGTTATATTCTTTAATATATCTGTCTCTTCTACTTTCAGGCAATTCTGGCAATGCTTTTCTTATATCTTCAACATATTCATCTGATAAACGTATAGCAACTAAATCTGGGTCTGGAAAATATCTATAGTCTTGAGCATCTTCTTTATCTCTCATTGAAGATGTTCTTCCATTTATATCATCCCATCTTAATGTTTCTTGCTCTACTTTTCCGCCTTCTTCTAAGACTTCTATTTGTCTATCTTTCTCATATTCAATTGCTCTTACTATAGCTCTAAATGAGTTCATATTTTTCATTTCTGTACGTGTACCAAATTTTTCTTCACCTTTTTTTCTTACAGAAACGTTTACATCTGCTCTTAAAGAACCTTCTTGCATTTTACAATCTGAAACTTCAATATATTCTAATATTGATTTTATTTTTCTTAAATATTGCTCAGCTTCTTTACTTGACCTAATATCTGGCTCTGAAACCATTTCTATTAATGGAACTCCTGCCCTATTTAAATCTACTAAACTTCCTACTCCAAATTCATTATGATTTAACTTTCCAGCATCCTCTTCTATATGAATTCTTAATAATCTAACTTTCTTTTTATTTCCTTCGTCATCTTCTATTTCTATATATCCATGCTCACAAAGAGGTTTATCAAATTGTGATATTTGATATGCTTTTGGTAAGTCTGGATAAAAGTAATTTTTCCTATCATTTTTACTATCTTTAGATATTGTACAGTTTGTTGCTAATCCTGCTTTTACCGCATACTCTACTACTTTTTCATTTAAAACAGGAAGTGTTCCTGGCATTGCTGTACATATTGGGCATATATGTGTATTTGGTTCTGCTCCAAAAGTTGTTGGGCATGAACAAAATATTTTAGTTTTAGTTGAAAGTTCTGCATGGACCTCTAAACCTATTACTACTTCATAATCTTCTTTTGACATAATTGTCCTCCTTTATCTTTGCCTATCACTTTCTCATTATTTTTAGAAAATTTATTAACGAATATAAATTATCATATTTAGTATAATTATTTTATATATCAATGTTATTAAATTTATAATTAACTTTTTAATTTATAATTCATTTTATCTATATATTTTATATTACTATTTTTTGAATTCTGGTTGGTATTTTTCACTAAATTTAATTTCTTGCTCAAATGTATATGCTGCATTTAGTATTTTTTCTTCTTCAAATCTATTCCCTATTAATTGCATTCCTATTGGCATTCCATTTTTGTCTACTCCACAAGGAAGTGATATTCCTGGAAGTCCTGCAATATTTACAGGAACAGTACATATATCTGCTAAATACATTTCTAATGGGTTATTAGATTTTGTCCCTATTCCAAAAGCAACTGTTGGTGATGCTGGTGTTAGTAATACATCATATTTTTTAAATGCTTCATCAAATTCTTTCTTTACAAGTGTACGTACTTGTTGAGCTTTTTTGTAATATGCATCATAGTAACCAGATGAAAGAACATAAGTACCTAAAATTATTCTCCTCTTTACTTCTGGTCCAAATCCCTCACTTCTAGAATTTTTATAAATATCTTTTAAATTTTCATAATTTTCTGTTCTATATCCATAACGAATTCCATCAAATCTACCTAAATTAGAGCTTGCCTCTGCACATGCAATTATATAATAAGTTGCTAATGCATAATCTGCTATATCCAAAGAAAACTCTTCTACTTCTGCACCCAATTTTTTATATGTTTCTATTGCTTCTTCTAATTTTGCTTTTACTTCTGGATTTATTCCCTCTCCATAATATTGTTTTGGAATTCCTATTTTTAATCCTTTAACATCATTTTTTAGTGCTTTTGTATAATCTTTTTTAGGCATATTTTCAGATGTTGTATCTCTTTCGTCATGTCCTACTATTAAATTTAACAACATAGCACTATCTCTTACATCTTTTGTAATAGGTCCTATTTGATCTAGTGATGATGCAAATGCAACTAAACCATATCTTGAAACTAAACCATATGTTGGTTTTAATCCTACAACTCCACAAAAAGCCGCTGGTTGACGAATTGAGCCACCTGTATCTGAGCCTAACGCCCATGGTACCATCTTAGCAGCTACTGCTGCTGCACTTCCTCCAGATGAGCCCCCTGGTACTGTATTTAAATTCCAAGGATTTCTTGTTTTCTTAAATGCAGAATATTCTGTAGAAGCTCCCATAGCAAATTCATCCATATTTAATTTTCCCAAATTAATTAGATGTTCATCATTTAGCTTTTCTACAACTGTTGCATCATATGGTGCAACAAAATTTTCTAACATTTTTGAGCTACATGTTGTTTTTACACCTTTTGTACACATATTATCTTTTATTCCAATTGGAATGCCTGCAAAATTACCAGTAACTTTTCCATCTTCTATGTCTTTTTGTATAGATTTAGCTTGCTCTACAGCTTCATCTTCTAAAGTAGTAACAAAAGCTTGTACATCTCCTTCTTTTTCTTTAATTCTGTTTGCATAAGCTTTTGTTACTTCTTCTATAGTAATTTCTTTACTTTTTAATTTTTCTTGTAATTCATGTACTGTCAAATCTATAATTTCCATAGATACCTCCTAGTATTATTTATAATTTAAGTAATTTTTTAGTTTCTTGTCTTTAATAAGTCTAATAGAATTTTAAAATAATATT
>FR901463.1:0-453 GCA_000438355.1 Clostridium sp. CAG:273 | reverse complement strand
ATTTGAATTTTAATTCTATATAGAAAATTAAACCTATTGAATAACTTTTGGAATTTTAAACATATTTCTTTCTTGCTCTGGTGCATTAGAAAGTAATGCTTCTTTATCTTCAAAGTCTACTACTTCGTCTTTTCTAAAAACATTGCAATTATTATTTGCTGCAATAGTTTCTCCTAATCCGTTTACTGGAGCATTATTTACTATATTAGCAAAATTTAATATATCTTGTAAATTTGCTAAATAATTATCTAACTCTTCGTCTTTTAAATTTAAGTTTGCTAATTTTGCAATATGCAAAAGTTCTTCTTTACTTACATTCATGCTATCATCTCCTTAATTAACTATGCTACTTATTATAACCTCTTTGGTAAAAAAATACAAGCAAAAATTTAAAGTTTAGAAATTAAAGAAAGGTTTCAATTTCTATTTAGAAGTTGAAACCTAAATTCGTAT
>FR901462.1:4896-5917 GCA_000438355.1 Clostridium sp. CAG:273 | reverse complement strand
GTATACATTCCAGCAATTCCACCAATTCCGCCACCTAATAGTACTAGCAATAACAAAGAATTTTCTGGAATTCTCCACTTACCTTTCTCCGCTTTTCTTTTATCTAACCACATAGTCAAAAATGCTATTAGATTAATTATAACTAAATAGATAATTATATTTTTTACTGAAAAAATTTCTTCTAAATTCATATGTCTTTCTCCTTAAACTTTTAAACTGTTTTGCTATTTACTATATTTTCTTAAATATTATAAAACTTATCCAAACAAACTCATTTGGTTACTTTGACTCATGCCTTTTAAACATCCTGCCTTTTCTAATAGTTCTACTACAGATTTTCCTACTTTTGAACGTATTTTCAAGTCATCTATAGACATAAACTTACCATCTTTTTTAGCTTCCTCAATTCCTTGTGCTGCAACTGTACCAAGTCCAGGAATACTATTAAGTGGTGGTCTTATTCCTTCTTCTTCTATTCTAAATTTTGTTGAATGTGATTTATATAAATCTATAGGTAAGAAATTTATTCCTCTTTCATACATTTCCATAACCAATTCCAATATTGCATACATATTTTTATCCTTAGTTGTTGCACCATTTCCTGCTAAATCAATTTCTTTCATTTTGTTTTTTACTCTTTCTTCTCCATGGCACATAATATCACTGTCAAATTCGTCTGCTCTAATTGTAAAATAGGCTGTATAATATGCCTTTGGTTCATGTACTTTAAACCATGCTATTCTAAATGCATTTGTTACATAAGCTGCGGCATGTGCTTTTGGGAACATGTATTTTATTTTTTCACAAGATTTTACATACCAATCTGGTACGTCTTTTTCTTTCATAGCGGATTTAAATCCTTCCCATTTATCTGGGTCTTTTAATGCTTTACCTTTACGAACAGTTTCCATTATTTTAAAAGCTTTATTTGGTTCTAGACCCATTTTTATTAAGTAAATCATTATATCATCTCTACAGCATATAGCATCTTGCAGTGTTACTGTTCCTTCTTCTATTAATG
>FR901462.1:0-4860 GCA_000438355.1 Clostridium sp. CAG:273 | reverse complement strand
CACACGTCTGTACCATGTGATAACCCAGAAATACGTATTAGCTCATCAAATGTTGTAGGTCTTGTGTCTACAAGCATCCCTCTAACAAATTTTGTTCCAAACTCTGGTATACCATATGAACCTACCTCTGAATGTATTTGTTCTGGAGTAACACCTAAAGCTTTAGTTGAAGAAAATATTGACATTGTTTCTTTATCGTCTAGTGGTACTTTAGTTGGGTCTTTTCCTGTTAAGTCAAATAACATCCTTATCATTGTGGGATCATCATGTCCAAGTATATCTAACTTTAACAAGTTTTGATCTATTGAGTGATAATCAAAATGTGTTGTAATAATATCTGAGTTTGGATCATCTGCAGGATGTTGTACAGGGGTAAATTCGTATATTTCTCTTCCCTTTGGAACAACTATAATTCCTCCTGGATGCTGACCTGTTGTTCTTTTTATACCAGTGCACCCTTGTGCTAGCCTTAAAACTTCTGCATTGTTTACAGGAACTCCTCTTTCTTCATAATATTTTTTTACATACCCATATGCTGTTTTATCTGCTACTGTACCTACTGTACCTGCTTTAAATGTTGTACCTTTTCCAAATATTACTTCTGTATACTTATGAGCTTTTGCTTGATATTCACCAGAGAAGTTTAAGTCTATATCTGGTTCTTTATCTCCATTAAAACCTAGGAATGTTTCAAATGGTATGTCTATTCCATCTTTAACTAATTTATGACCACATTTTGGACAATCTTTATCTGGTAAATCAAATCCACATAAACATCCATAGTCTGTAAAGTCAGAATACTTGCAATTTGGACATCTATAATGTGGTGGTAAAGAATTAACCTCTGTAATACCAGTCATATTTGCAACAAACGATGAACCAACACTACCTCTTGAGCCAACTATATATCCATCCTCATTTGATTTCCAAACCAATTTTTGTGCAATAATGTACATAACAGAGAAACCATTTTTAATAATAGATGTAAGCTCTTTATCCAACCTTTCTTCAACTATTTGAGGTAATTGCTCTCCATATAATTCATGTGCTTTATTATATGCAATTTCTTTTATTGTTGTCTCACACCCATCAATATGTGGTGGACACTTTTCTGGAGAAATTGGCTTTATTTTTTCACACATATCTGCAATTTTATTTGTATTTGTTACAACTACTTCATATGCTTTTTCTTCCCCTAAATATTCAAATTCTTTTAGCATTTCTTCTGTTGTACGTAAATATATTGGTGCTTGTTCATCACAATCATCATAACCTTGACCTGCTTGTAATATTCTTCTATATATTTCATCTTCTGGGTCCATAAAATGAACATCACATGTTGCAACTACTGGTTTATCTAATTTTTCTCCTAAAGCTACTATTTTTCTGTTTATATCTCTTAGTGCTTCTTCGTCTGGTACGACACCTTGCCTTACCATAAACATATTATTTCCAATTGGTTGAATTTCTAAATAATCATAGTCGTTTGCAATTTCTTCTATTTCTTCATCTGTTTTTCCTGCTACAATTGCTCTATATAGCTCTCCTGCCTCACATGCACTTCCTAATATTAATCCTTCTGAATATTTTTTATATAATGATTTTAATATTCTAGGTTTTTTATAAAAATAATTTAAGTGTGAATATGAAACTAATTTATATAAGTTTTTTAAACCTACATAGTCTTTTGCTAAAATTATAGCATGGTATGTTGGAAGTGATTTATAATCTGCTTTTCCTATTTCTAAGCTATCCACATCATCCCAAGTTTTTGCACCTTTTTCTTTAAGCATTGAAATCATAATATTAAATACTTTTACAGTTGTGTCTACATCATCCAATGCCCTATGTGCTACCTCAACTACAATTCCTAATTTATCTGCAATAAAACCAAGCTTATATTTCTTAAAATCTGGAAATAAGCTTTTTGCAAGCCTTAAAGTATCTAAATATGTATTATTTAGTTCATATCCTAATTGTGAAGCATTATATTTTAAAAATCCTATATCAAAGTCAGCATTATGTGCAACCAAAATAGAGTCTCCAACAAATTCTAATATTTTAGGAAATACTTTATCTATTGTCTCTGCATCTTTTACCATATCATCTGTAATATTTGTAACTTCTACAACTTTTTGTGGTATTGGTTTTTCTGGATTTACAAAACAAGAAAATTCGTCTATTACTTCACCATTTTTTACTTTCATTATTCCTACTTCTGTTATTTTTTCTGTTCTAAATGAAAGTCCTGTTGTCTCTAAATCTAGTACACAATAAGTTGCATCTAAGTCTTGTCCTTTAGAAAAAGATATACAAGAAACTGTATCTGGTGCCAGATATGCCTCTACACCATATATAACTTTTAAATCGGGGTGAGCCTTTTCCAAATATTTATGTGCTTCTGGAAATGCTTGTACAACTCCATGGTCAGTTATTGCAATTGATTTCATTCCCCATTTTACTGCTCTTTTTAATAAGTCTTCTGCTGATGTCATAGCATCCATTTGGCTCATCTGAGTATGCATATGTAACTCTACTCTTTTTTCTTGAGAATTGTCTTGTCTTACTTCTCTTTTTATTCCAGTACTTTCTACAATAGCATTTGCAATAACCCCTAGTTCTTTTGCAAATGGGTCAAATTGTGCTGTACCTATTACTTTAACACCTTTTGCAGAATTCATTCTTTTTAATATTGCTTTAGATTTTTCTGCTTCTAAGAAAACTTTGCATGTTATAGTACTGCTCCCGTCAAACAAATTAAACATTGCCAAAATTTTACCAGATTTTAACTCTCTTGTTTCTGTTGCAAGTATTTCTCCATCTATCATCACTTTTCCGCTATCTATAGTTAAATCTGCTACTTTAACAAGTGGGTCACTCATTTTTCCAACTCTACCATATATAACTGGATTTGTTGTATCTTCTTCTGCTTTTTCATTATTAGATTCTACAGGTTTTGCAACTCCTTGTTCTACATTAGTAGAATTATTATTTTCATTTGCTGCATTACTAACTTTCTTTTCACTCTTTTTACTTCCTGCTGCTTCCACCATTTCTGCTTTTGCAATATTTACAACTTGCTCTTCTAGACTTTCTAAATGTGCTTGATATTCTTTAAGCTTTTCCTCAGAAATATTTTCAACAAATTGAATTTTATAGTTTTCCCCATATATATTTTTAATAAGTTCTGAAAGTACAATATTAAAATTTTTTCCATCTAACAAAGCTTTTCCTTTAAAAGCCAAATTAACATTTACATTACTTCCTTCTACTTCTATCTTGCTTCCTCTAAGTAGTGCTTTTGTTAAAGGGTGTTTTCTTGAAATATATGAAATAATATCTTCCCATTCTTTTTCTATATTTGTTTCAAACTTTTCTAAATATTTTATTCTTATTAAAACATTTTTTAGCTGAAATCTATTTTCTAAATATATCTCAAACTTTTCTAAATCTTTTATTTTTATTTGTTTTTCTGCTTCTATAGATGTTTCTAGTTTTCCACTTTTTTTAAATATATTTATAGAAGTAATTAAAGAATTATATAATGCAAAACTTTCTGTTGTAAAATCTTTAAAAACATCTCTTATTTTCTTTTTGTCGTCTGTAACTTTTTTTTGTACTTGTTCTTTTACCATTACGTTTCCTTGTTCCATTTGACTTCTCATTTCCTTTCCAAAAAAATGGACTTTTCTAAAATTTAAAATATTCTTAGAATATCATTATATGTTACATATACCATTAAAGCCATTAAAAATATAAATCCTACTAATTGAATATTTATTTCTGTCTTTTCTTTTAAAGGTTTTCTTCTAATTGCTTCAATTAATAATATTACTATTTTTCCACCATCTAATGGAGGAAATGGTAGTAAATTTGTAAAACCTAAAGAAATTGATATTAATGCTAAAATATAAATAAAGTCTGCTAATCCATTTGTTTGTGCAACTACATCTGATATTCCAACAGGTCCCATTAATTGGTCTATAGAAACTCCACCTGAGAATAATAACCTTAAATTATCTACTATTGAAATTGCAAACTCTCCTGTATCAAAGAATGCATAATAGATATTATTTATAAAATTATTTTCTGCCATTTTTAAATTTACACCTAATAAATAATTAGACATAACATCTGGCATTATTGTAATATCTAGATTTTCACCATTTCGTTCTACTGTAAATTTTATTTCTTCTCCTATGGACAAGTTTATATAATCAACTAATTTTTGTGCATTATTTTCAACAGGATTATCATTAATAGCAATTATAATATCTTTTGCTTGTAATCCTTGTTTTTCTCCTGGACTATTTGGATAAAGTGCTGCTATTTCAGTTAGTTTATCATTTGATGTATTTACTGCTATACCTGTATAATTATACTTTTCTTCTGTTGGCTTTATTTTTAATTCTTGCTCTTTTCCATCTCTTTCTATTAAAATGCTTAATTCATTTCCATTAGATTGTTCTAGTGCTTCATCTAAGTCTGCCTTATTTTTTATTTTCTTTCCATCTATTTTTAAAATTTTATCATTTTCTTGAAGTCCAGCTGTTTGTGCACTGTAATTTGGAACTACTGTATCAATCACATTAGAAACATTATTTCCAACACATGACATTAATGTAAAATAAATTAATAGTGCAAAAATAATATTTACTAATCCACCTGCTGCAACTACTGCAATTCTTTTTGGTATGCTTGCTTTACTAAAAGAACCCTCCACTTCTGAGCGTTCTTCTTCTCCTTCCATATTACAAAATCCCCCAAGAGGAATTAATCTTAACTGAAAAAGAGTTTCCTTACCTTGCTTTTTAAATATAACTGGACCAAACCCTATAGCAAATTCATTTACCCTTATTT
>FR901461.1 GCA_000438355.1 Clostridium sp. CAG:273 | reverse complement strand
TTTTATAAAAGCCACCCAGAATTACAAAAACTTGATGAAAAATTAACATCTCTTGCTATTTCTACTTCTTTATCTTTAATAAATAAAAATTCAAGAGAAAAACTGGACGAATTAAATAATAATATAAAAAAAATTAAAGAAGAAAAAAATAAAATACTAAAAAGTTTAAATATTTCTGATGATTATTTCCTTCCGAAATATGAATGTAAAATATGTAAAGATACCGGATATATTACTAAAAACAGTCAAACTGAAATGTGTCCATGTTTAAAGCAAAAATTATTTGATATGGAATATAATAAATCAAATATATATAATTTGAAAAATCAAAATTTTGAAAATTTTGCCTTAAATCTCTATTCGGATGATATTAACCCAGAAAAATATAAGTCAAAAATTTCACCTAGAGAAAATATAATATTAATTAAAGGTATTTGTTTAAGCTTTATAGAAAATTTTGATGACCCTAATGAAAAGAACTTATTATTTACAGGAAATACTGGTTTAGGTAAAACATTTTTATCTAGTTGTATTGCTAATGAGTTGATTAAAAAAGGAAAAACAATACTTTATCAAACAGCTCCTGTAATGCTTGACACTGTAATAGATTACAGATTTAACAAACAAAACTGTTCTCCAGATATTTATTATAATATTTTAAATGCAGATTTATTAATTATAGATGATTTAGGCACAGAGGCAATGAATAATATAAAATTTACAGAATTATTTAATATAATAAATACTCGCTTACTTAATCAAAATAAAACAACAAAAACTATTATTTCAACAAATTTAAGTTTACAAAATTTATTTAGTAATTATGATGAACGTATTGTATCTAGAATTGTTGGTAACTATAATATTTGCTATTTCTTTGGAGATGATATTAGATTTAAGAAAAAAAAGAAATAATGAATATGAATTTTTATTTATATTCGTTATTTCTTTTTTATTATCTTTTTGTTATTTCTTTATTTCATTGTTGTTTTATTTTTTTATTTTTTTGTTGTTTATTTACTTTTTATTTTTATTATTTAATATTTACCTTTTCATTTGTTATCTTTCATCTCTATCAGGAGTTTTAGACGATTTATTTTCTATATGCCTCAATTCATGTTCATTTTCCATTAAACCAAATCTAGCCAAAGTATATTCTATTATAATATTAATTTCTTCTTCTGTTAAAATTTCGTAATATTCTTTTCCTATTTTTTTTGATTTAAAACGTTCAATTGCTTTTTCTCTCGCTACTTTACTTAAAACTCCATAAGAGCTTTCCTTTAATAATTTTAAAACTGTTATTAATTCAATTTCAGTTAATTTTCCCACATTTGCAAGTGCTTCAGATTTATTCATTATTCTTCCTCCTCAGGACTAATTGTTTCTATACTAACAACTTTTCCTTCATTAGTTCTCATTAAAGTAACTCCTTGAGTTGTTCTTCCTAAAATATTTATGTCTTTTACTTCTAATCTAATTATTGTACCATTCTCTGTTATTATCATTACATCTTCTTCATCTGTGGTAATTCTTATTCCTACTATATTTCCTGTTTTAGCTGTAATTTTATATGTTAAAATTCCTTTTCCACCTCTTGTTTGAACTCTATATTCATCTAGTTCTGTTCTCTTACCAAATCCATTTTCTGTTATTGCAAGAAGTGTAGCATTTTCTCTACTTATTATAGATTCCATTCCAATTACAAAATCGTCATCATCTAATTTTATTCCAATTACACCTTGAGAAACTCTTCCTATTGGCCTTACATCCTTTTCACTAAATGTAATACTCATACCATGACTTGTTACTAAAACAACATCATCTTCTCCATCTGTTAATCTTACTCCTATAAGTTGGTCATTTTCTTTTAAAGTTATTCCTAACAATCCATTTTTTCTTACAGAAGAATATTCAGATAAAGCTGTTTTCTTAATCATTCCGTTTTTTGTAGACATTAATAAATATTTGCCTTCAGCAAAATTTGCAATTGGAATAACAGCTGTTATTTTCTCTCCTTGGTCTAATCTTAACAAATTAACAATAGCTGTACCTTTTGCAGTTCTTCCTGCCTCTGGAAGTTCATATCCTTTTAATGTATATACTTTCCCCTTGTTACTAAAGAATAAAATTGTATCATGAGTAGAAGCTGTAAATATTTTCTTTACAAAATCTTCTTCTCTTGTTGCCATTCCAGCTATTCCTTTTCCACCTCTTTTTTGGCTTTTATACATATCTATAGGCATTCTTTTTACATAACCAAAATGTGTTAATGTAATTACATTTTGCTCTTCTTTAATTAAGTCTTCGTCGTCTATTTCTCCTTCTGCTGCTACAATTTTAGTTAATCTTTCGTCTCCGTATTTTTCTTTTATTTCTAGTAATTCTTCTTTTATTATATCAAAAACTAATCTTTCGCTAGCTAAAATTTCTCTTAAATGAGCAATTAGCTTCATTAACTCGTTATATTCTTCTTCTATTTTTTCTCTTTGCAATCCTGATAATGTCTTTAATCTCATATCTAGTATTGCTTGTGCTTGTATATCTGTTAAATTAAATCTTTGCATTAATTTTTCTTTAGCATCATCATATGAATTTCTAATAATATTAATTACTTCATCAATGTTATCTATAGCAATTCTTAATCCTTCTAATATGTGAGCTCTAGCTAAAGCTTTATCCAAATCAAATTGTGTTCTACGTAAAATAACATCTTTTCTATGGTCTATATAACAATCTAAGCATTGTCTTAATGTTAATATTTTAGGTTCTCCATTAACTAATGCTAACATAATAATTCCAAAAGTATCTTGCAATTGTGTATTTTTATATAAATGGTTTAATACAACTTGAGCATTTGCATCTTTTTTTAAACCAATTACAATTCTTACTTTATCATTTCTGTCTGACTCATCTCTTAATTCAGAAATTCCTTCTATTTTTTTATCTTTTACTAAGTTAGCAATATTTTCTATTAATCTTGCCTTATTTACTTGATATGGTAATGATCTTACAATAATTCTTTGTCTACCATTTTCCATTTCTTCAATTTCTGCTTCTGCTCTTACTATAATTTTTCCTCTTCCAGTTGTATAAGCTTGTTTTATCCCTTCTCTTCCTAGAATAAGTCCGCTAGTTGGAAAATCTGGACCTTTAATTATTTTTAATAATTCTTCATCTGTAACATTATCTTCATCTATTATTTTTATAATTCCATTTATGACTTCTGTTAAATTATGTGGTGGAATATTTGTTGCCATACCAACCGCAATTCCAGAAGAACCATTTATCAATAATGTTGGTATTTTTGAAGGTAAAACAGTTGGTTCTTGTAGTCTATCATCATAGTTTGGCATAAAATCTACAGTATTTTTTTCTATATCTGTAAGCATTGTTTCTGCAATTTTAGCCATCCTTGCTTCTGTATACCTCATTGCAGCAGCTCCATCTCCATCTATAGAACCAAAGTTTCCATGCCCGTCAATTAATGGATATCTTAAACTAAAATCTTGTGCCATTCTTACCATAGCGTCATAAACAGATGCATCTCCATGTGGATGATATCTACCTAAAACAGAACCTACTGTATTTGCACATTTTCTGTATGGCTTATCTGATGTAATACCATCTTCATACATAGCATATAAAATTCTTCTATGTACTGGTTTTAAACCATCTCTTACATCTGGTAAAGCACGAGACACAATTACACTCATTGCATAATCTATGTATGCTGTTTTCATTTCTTTTTCTATGTCTTTTTCAATAATTTTTCCGTCGTTGTTTTTATTGTCTTCTGCTTCCATTTTACTACCTCTTTTCTCTTTTTCTTCACTCTTGTATTATACTAAACTGTTAGAAATTATGCAAGCGAACAGAGTAAAAAAAGTCTTTACTCTGTAAGAAAAATTAGGTTATTAATTCTTGTATTATTTCTCTATATTTTATAAAATTATATTTTGAAATTGATTTATTTGTATTATATTTTTATTTCAATTTATTGTTCAAAAACATTATTTTTTATTATTAACTATCTCAATATATGTAGCTATTCTAATTACTGTTAATATATTTATTATAAAAAAATGCAGAAATAAATCTGCATTAATCTAAAAAATTATATATTGCTTTATCCATATTATAATTTTGTAACACTTCTTCGTCTGTTAAAGCCCTATTATAT
>FR901460.1:3816-10967 GCA_000438355.1 Clostridium sp. CAG:273 | reverse complement strand
TCTTGCTGTTTTTTATTATTCATGTATTTTTTCTGCTTCTTCTTGTGTTAAATATCCATATTCAACCATTGAATTTATTACTTTCTGCTGTCTACTTTTAGTAAGATCTGGATTTACTGTTGGAGCATAAACACTTGGAGCATTAGGTATTCCAGCCATCATTGTTGCCTCATATAATGTCATATTTTGAGGTTCTTTATCTAAGTATCCATTGCAAGCTTGTTTTATTCCATAGTATCCATCTCCAAAATATATTGTGTTTACATACATTTCTAAAATATCATCTTTTGAATACATACTCTCTAGTTTAAATGCCATAAATATTTCTGCAATTTTTCTTTTTATAGGATTACTATTATCTTCTATAAAATATAAATTTTTAGCAACTTGTTGTGTTATTGTGCTGCCTCCTTCTCTTAACTCAAAATGTGTAATATTTACCCATATAGCTCTTCCTATCGCAATTAAATCTATTGCGCCATGTTCTTTAAATCTATGATCTTCAACAGCTATTACTGCTTGTTGATATTTTGTTGGTAAACTTGTTAATGAAACAAAATCTTCATCTTTTCTTACTTCTTTTACCTTATTTTCCAAACTAACTTCTTCCAACACATCTTTGTATAATCCATATCCATCTGCAATTACTACTATAGCTACAGTAACAATTGCAACAAAAAGAATTAATAATATTCTTTTAAACCATTTCATTTTTATTTCTCCTTTCTTTAATAAAGAATGTAAAAAATATGTCTATGTAATTTCTTTATTCATTTAAATATTAGTAAATATTTTGTATTTATTTTAAGATTATCATTTTTCACTACATAATTTAATTATAGCACATAGTAACAAAAAATCCATTAATGTTTTCTTAATATTAAAAATTCGTTTTTTCTTGACATTTTATCTACAATATAAAATATAATTTAATTGGTAATATTAATTTAAAAAATAAAACCTGCAAGACATAAAAATAAACAATATAATAATAGAAATATAAAATTTTAGAGTTAAAATAATATACTATATAGTAATATATCAAAAAAACTTTCAGTATTTTTACTGAAAGCTTTTTTTGATAATGTTATATTAATTTTATATAAGTTTAGTTCTTATATATTATCTATTTTCTCCTCTTCCTTCTGGAAGTGCTTCTGGAGTTTGTATAACTACTTTAATTTTCATTATATAAGATATAGCTTTAACGAATTTACTATTTTTAAATCTTTGCCATAGTGATGGTTTTACTTCTACTCTAGTTTGTTCAAAATATTGTTGTTGTGGTTCTGGCTCAACTACATTTTGTGGCTCATTTATTACTGGTTCTTCTTCTATATTCTCAATATTTTCTTCTTTTATCTCTTCAATTTCGTCTTCTTGTGGTGCAGGTATTAATTTTAATGCATCTGCTACTTCGATTCCTATATAACTTAAAGCTTTTGATCTATCTTCTATTCTTTCCATATCTATTTCAATATGTAAATTAGATTCTAGGTTTACTATTCTTGCATTAATTAATTTAACTGCATCTTGATAATTTTGAGATTTATCTGATTTTGATCTTCCAATTAACCCTAATGTATCTACTATATCTTCTGAGAAATCATTTGATATATTTTTTATTTCTTCTTTCCAGTCTTCTTCTTTATTTTCAACCAATCTTAATACTTCTCTTAATTCTCCTGCTAAAGAAATATTTTTTTCTCTTTGTCTAATTAATTCTTCTATTTTTTTAGTATTTTCTTCAAATTGGTTTGTTGCAAATTCAACTAAACTATATGCTGCTTTATACACACTCTTAGGAAAGTTTTTCTTTTTAGGATATTCTACTAAGTATGTTTTTATTGACTCTATAAGATCTTTAAAATATGCATCATCTTCTAATTGAATAATTTGCTTTTTATTATTTGGATTTATTAACTTATGTACTTTATCTATATTTGATAAGATTTTTTCTTCCGTGATTACCATTCTCACGTTTACTATGCCTGATCTTGACATTGTAAACTCACCCTCCTTTGCGTTCTCTTGTAATTCTTTATTATTATATAACTTTCTACAAAAAACTACAATAGTCTTTTTTACTTTTTATTTTTCATTTTCGTTACAATAATGTTACATTTTTATTACAAGATTTACTTGTTGTTTTTTAATTCTTCATATCTTTTTATTTTCATTGTTGTTGTTTTTATAAATTCATCTTTCTTTATTTCCATATATTTTATTGCTTTATATGAAGTTAATTGTTTATTTACTTCTTTTACTTTATTCCATAATAAATCATGAATTTCCTTTTCATCCATTTTCTTCTTATATTCTTCTTCAATATATTCATAATTTGGTATAATTTTTACAGAAATTATAAGTTCTTTATTATTAGTATCTCTTTCATCTGGCTTTCCATATACCATACATTCTTTTATCTCTGGTATTTTTGATAAAAGTAATTCAATTTCTTCTGGATATATGTTTTTTCCATTTTGTGTTACTATTACATTTTTACTTCTACCTGTTATATAAATAAACCCATCTTTGTCTATATAGCCAACATCTCCTGAATGGAACCATCTTTCCCCATCAATAATCTCAATTGCTTCATTTGTTGCTTCTTCATCTTCATAATATCCAAGCATTAATGTAGGTGTACATAAAAGTATTTCACCTTCTCCATTTTCATTTGGATTATATACTTTTGCTTTTGCAGATATAACTGGTTTTCCTGCTGAACCTACCTTAGGATTAAATTCTGGTGTCAAAGCTGCTATTGGTGCAGTTTCCGTTAATCCATATCCTTGTAAAAACATAATTCCTATATCTTGTACCCACTTTCCAACTTTAGCATCAATTGGAGCTGCTGCAGATACTATTATTCTAAGTTTTCCACCTAAGTTATCATGAATTTCACTAAATACTTTTCTCTTTATATCTACACCAACTGTTTTTAAAGCATTTGTTACATGAATCATAGAATTTACTAGTCCATCCTTTTTGCTCTTTTTAATTGTTGCTGTAATTCTTTTATATAATGTTTCTACTAAAATTGGTACAGCAAGTAATGCTGTAGGATGTGTCTCTTGCATATTAGGTACAATATATTTTAGTCCTTGACAAATAGCAATAGATGTTCCTACTGCAAATGGAAGCAAAAATCCAATTGTTGATTCATATGTATGATGAAGTGGTAAAACAGAAAATAATCTATCTTCTTCTTTTAAATTAACATATGCAGAAACTGCATTTATATTTTCTGCTAAGTTTCTATTGCATAACATTACACCTTTAGACTTTGCTGTTGTTCCTGATGTAAATAATAAAACTTTAAATTCATCTGGATCTATTTCTATATCCATAAAGCTGTTATCTCCACCATCTACTAAAGCTGTTCCTTCTTCTATTAAATAATCTAATCCGATAAATTTACCATCTGGTTCTTGGCTTGAATTCATTTGTATAAAATATTTAACACCTTCTGCTGCATCTACTATCTTTTTTATTTTTTCTGCTTCTTTAGTAGAATAAATTACCGCAGTTGCTCTTGATCTTTCTATTATGTTTAAAATTTCATTTTCTGGTAACTCTTTATCTGTTGGAACTGCAATTCCTGCACCACAAAGCATTGTCATATAAGATACATACCAATGATATGTATTTTCTCCTATTATAATTACCCTATCATTATTCAATTTTAATTTTCTTGTTAATGCTGTTCCAAAACCAATAACATCTTTACAAAATTGACTATAAGTTATTTCTTTAAAACTTCCTTTTGGCTCGAATTTTTCTAATATAAATACATTATCTGCATATTTTTCCTTAGATCTTTTAAAGATTTCTTTCATTGTTTTGTATGTTGTTGGCTCATAATGTTTAATTTTTTCTGCTTTTTCTTGATTTTCTTCTGCTTTTTTTAATGCTTCATAGTCTAATTTTACTTCATCAATTTCAGAAATTCCTTTCATTTTCATTTTTGGAAATTTAAATTTTGGTAATTTAAAATCTTTTAATATTCTCATTTTTTATTCCCCTTTTTATTAATTATTTATAATTTTCCAGTTAATGCTTATTTTGTTATTTAAAAGTTCTTACTCTTCTTATTAATTTGAATTTTTCAATACTAAAAATTTATTTATTAGTTTATATTTTATAATTTTCTTATTTTATAACTTTATAACTTTCTTATTTTATCATTTTATTATTTTATACTTTCTTTAATTTTTTTATAAATGATTTGTCTATTTCTTTATATAGCTTTTGAATATCTATTCCATCTTTATTATGTCTCATTTTATATATTAGACTTGAACATGTAAATCCAAATATTCCTGATGCTATAATGTTTGCATCTCCATCTAATATTTCTTTTTGTTCCATACCTTTTTTTACAATTTCTTCTATCATCTGTATATACTCAAAAACATGATTTCTACACATTATGCTTCTTGCATCATTTCCCCATATTTGACTTAATATTATAGTCATAAAATTTTCATATTTTACTAATATTTTTATTTGTATTAATACAATAGCTCTTATTTTATCTAGCGAATTTGATAACTTATCTGTTTTTATTGCTATACTATTTTTTAAAAGCTTTACTCCTTCTTCTACTAAAAAGTTAAATATTTCTTCTTTACTTGAAAAATGATAATATAATGTACCTTTTGCCACTCCAACTGTTGCTGTAATTTCTTCTATACTTGTTGCATCATATCCCTTTTCTGCAAATAATTTCATTGATGTTTCAAAAATTTTTCTTTTTGTTTTATTCATTTACTACAATTATCTCCTTCTTCTTTGGTCTAATACATCTAGATTATTTAAAGCCTTACCTGTTCCTAATGCAACACATGATACAGCATCTTGTGCTATCATAATATTTATTCCTGTTTTTTCTTGTATAAGCTTATCTAATCCATTTAATAGACTTCCGCCACCTGTCATATAAATTCCTTTATCACTAATATCTGCAGCTAATTCTGGTGGTGTTTTTTCTAAAACTGAATGTACTGCTTCTACAATTTCCATTGCTGGTTCTATTAATGCTTCCAACATTTCACTAGAATGGATTGAAATTGTTTTTGGTAAACCTGTGACTAAGTCTCTCCCTCTAATTTCCATCTCTGTATCTTGAATTTTAGGATATGCACACCCTATATTTATTTTTAATTCTTCTGCTGTCATTTCTCCAATCATAATATTATGTCTTCTTTTTATATATTTTACAATTGCTTCGTCAAATTTATCTCCTGCTACTTTTAGAGATGTACTTACAACAGAACCTCCTAAAGATATAACAGCTACATCTGTTGTACCTCCACCTATATCAATAATCATATTTCCACATGGTTTTGATATATCTATTCCTGCTCCAATAGCAGCAGCTATTGGTTCTTCTATCAAATATACCTTTTTTGCACCTGCTTGAGATGCTGCATCTATTACTGCCTTTTTTTCTACTTCTGTTGCTTGCGAAGGTATACAAATCATAATTCTAGGAGCAAATATAAACTTTCCACATATTTTACTAATAAAATACTTTAACATTTTTTCTGTTACAGTATAATTTGATATAACACCATCTCTTAAAGGTCTCGTTGCTACTATATTACCAGGTGTTCTTCCTAACATTTTTCTTGCTTCTTTCCCTACAGCTAAGACATCTCCTGTATTATTATCTACAGCAACTACAGATGGTTCTCTTAAAACAATACCTTTTCCCTTTGCATATGCTATTACTGTAGCTGTTCCAAGGTCTATACCTATATCTTGTCCATAATTAAACATTAAAGCTCTTCCTTTCAATAGTTAGTCTATTAAAATTTTATTTCACCGTTATTACGTTTATGTTACGATTATATTACATAAGCAAAAAAATAGCAAACCTTTTTTGCTATTTTTTACAAATTTGTATTGTTTTTTATTTGTATACTTTTTATTAATTTTTATATATAACCATTTTTCACATAAATAATTATAAAAGTATTAACAACAACAATCCAGAAAACAATAATGGAACTCCAATATCATCTTCTATTTTTAATTCAAATTCTTGAGCATTGTCAACTTCTTCTTGTGTTGCTAAATTAACTGTAAAATATTTTACATTGTCAAATCTAAATTGAACTTTATATTCTTTTTCTGTACTTTCTCCTAAAGTATCTACTTTTAAGTATTTAGTACCTACTTTAACTCCTCTTTCACTATAAAAATCAAATTTTAAATATTGATTAGAAATAGTTGTTGTTCCATTATTTCTAATTTTTCCTTCTACAAAACCATTTACATTCGTTGCTTTTGCTTTTTCTACAGTAACATCTGGATTTGTAACTACAATTTCATATTGTTCTATTGTTTTATATGTACTATAAATATATCCAAATGATAAAATGTCTACTATAACATATAGTAAAATAAACATTAGAAAATATGTAAAAAAGTTTTTCATTCTATTATCTGTATTGCGATAAAAATTATCAAAATATTTACTCATATAACATTCCCCATATTAATTAATTTTTTAGTTATTTTATTTTTCTAAAAACTCCTGCTACCTTTCCTAGTATTTCGCACATAGGAACTATAATAGGGTCCATTGTACTATTTTCAGGTTGTAATCTTATGTGATCCTTTTCTTTGTAAAATGTTTTAACTGTTGCTTCATCTCCAATTAATGCAACTACAATTTGTCCATTTTCTGCTGTATTTTGTTTTTTTACTAGAATATAATCTCCATCTAATATTCCAGCTTCTATCATACTTTCTCCTCTTACAGTAAGCATAAAGCTTTCGCTATTCCCAACAAAATCTATTGGAATAGGAAATGTGTCTGTTACATTTTCCACTGCAAGTATTGGTTCTCCAGCCGTAATTTTTCCTATTACAGGAACCTCTACCATTTCTTTTCCACCATAAAAGTCTTTAAGTTCTACTTCTGGCTTGTTATTATCGCCAAGCAAACCTTTTATTACCTTTAAAGTTCTTCCTTTTTTATTTTCTTTTTTAATATAGCCTTTTTCTTCTAGTTTATTTAAATATGAATGTACTGTTGCTGTTGAGCTTAATCCTACAGATTTTCCTATTTCTCTTACTGATGGTGGATATCCTCTTGTGTTTATTTGCCTTTCTATATATTTTAGTATAGCTCTTTC
>FR901460.1:0-3804 GCA_000438355.1 Clostridium sp. CAG:273 | reverse complement strand
TATAGCTCTTTCCCTTTTATTGATTTCTGTAGAAATCTCTTTTTTCTTTCTCACCATACATCACTCCTATTATTATAACTTTTTAAAACTCTTTTTATATGATAACATAAAGGTTAAAAAATGTCAAACAAAAGTTTGACATTTTTTAAATATTATATTATTTTTTACTTTTTTATCATGACATAATCAATTAAAAATATTTTTTTACTTATTATTTTTTTAATCTTCCCATTCTAATTCCCATCCTGCTATAGTTACACTATCTCCATCTTTTATTCCCATTTCTTTCAATCTTTGACTAACGCCTAATTCATCTAATGTTTTATGGAAATAGTACATTGATTCATTGTCATTCAGATTAACTCTTTTCATTAATTTTTCTACAGCTGGTCCATTTACTACATAAGTTTTTCCATCCATTGTTATTGTAAATGGTTCTTCATCTTCTAATGTATATAATTTTTCCTCATTGCTTATCTCTACAAGGTTCTCTTTTGGTAATGTTTTTAATACTTGCGATACATGTATTATAAGCTCTTTAATTCCAGTATTTGTAGCTGCTGATATTTTAAATATTTCTAATCCTTTTTCTTTTGCTAATTTTTCTAAGTTCTTATATAGGCTCTCATCTTGCATACTATCTATTTTATTTGCAACTATTATCTGCTTTCTTTCACTTAATTTTTGACTATATTTTTTTAGCTCATTATTGATTGTATAAAAATCTTCTACAGGATTTCTTCCCTCTGAACCAGATACATCTATTACATGTAATAATAATCTTGTTCTTTCTATATGCCTTAAAAATTGTGTGCCTAGACCAATTCCTTCACTAGCCCCCTCTATTATTCCTGGAATATCTGCAATAACAAAGCTTTCTCCATATTCTTTTTTTACAACTCCTAAATTAGGATCTAATGTTGTAAAATGATAATCCGCAATTTTAGGTTTTGCATCTGTTACAATTGAAAGTAAAGTTGACTTTCCTACGTTTGGAAATCCTATTAAACCTACATCTGCTAAAAGTTTCAACTCTAATATTAATTCTTTTTCTTCTCCATCTTCTCCGTCTTGTGCAAATCTTGGTGCTTGTCTTGTAGCTGTAGCAAAATTAGAGTTTCCTTTACCTCCTCTTCCACCATGCAATATTAAAGCTTTTTGATTTTTCTCGGATAAGTCTGCTAAAACCCTTTCTGTTTTTGCGTCTTTTATTATTGTTCCAATTGGCACTTTTATATAAAGGTCTTCTCCGCTTTTTCCAAATCTACGGGCACCTTCTCCATTATTACCATTTTCTGCTTTAAATTTCTTTTTATATCTAAAGTCTATTAAAGTATTTGCATCTTGGTCTACCACAAAATATATGTCTCCGCCTTTTCCTCCATCTCCTCCATCTGGTCCACCTGCTGCAACATATTTTTCATGTCTAAATGAAATTGCTCCATTTCCACCATTTCCTGCTTTTGCAGTTATTTTTACGTAATCTGTAAACATACACACTCCTATAAATTTATTATTTAAAATAATCTAATTTCATTGCTTCTTTCACTTTTCTCATTGTTTCTTTTGCTGTCTCTTGTGCTTTTTTTGTACCTTCTATTAAGTATTTATCAACTAATTCTGGTCTTTCTTCGTAATATTTTCTTTTTTCCCTTATTGGATCTAAAAAATTATTTATGTTTTGAGCCAGTTGTTTTTTACAAGCCACACAACCTCTTTTTCCTGCTTTGCATTCTTCACAAACAGTTTTGTACTCTTGTTTAGAACTAAATAAATTATGATAATATGAAACCATACACACATCTGGGGTTCCAAAATCATCTTTTTTTATTCTATTAGGGTCTGTAACAGCAGTCATTACTTTTTTATTTACTTCTTCTGTAGTATCTGATAGATAAATTGCATTTCCTAAAGATTTTCCCATTTTTTCATTTCCGTCTAAACCTTTTATTCTTTTTCCTTCTGATAAGGCTATCTGAGGCTCTGTTAATGTTTCTCCATATATAGAATTAAACTTTCTTACTATTTCTCTACATTGTTCAATTAGAGGTGATTGGTCTTCTCCTACTGGTACAACTTCTCCTCCAAATGCAGTTATATCTCCTGCTTGACTTACAGGATAACCTAAAAATCCATATGTAACACTTTCTCCAAATAGCTCTCTTTTTTGTGCAATTTCTGTTTTTACAGTTGGATTTCTTTCTAGTCTTGCAATTGTAACTAAATTAGAATAAAACACTGTAAGTTCTGCAATTTCTGGTATCATAGATTGTATACATATTGTTGTTTTTTCTGGGTCTATTCCTATTGATAAATAATCAAGCATTACTTGTTTTACATTTTTTCTTACTTTTTCTGGATTATTAAAGTTATCTGTTAACGCTTGGACATCTGCAATTAATATATATGTATCATATTTACCACTATTTTGCATCTCTACTCTCTTTTTTAATGAGCCAAAATAATGTCCTATATGTAATCTTCCTGTTGGCCTGTCACCTGTTAATATACGAATTTTTTTATTTTCCATTTACATCATTCCTGTCTTTTTTATTTTTTATACAGATTTATATTTAAAATAGATATTATTTTTATTTTATTAATAAATAATTTTATTTTTATAGTTCTACATTATTTTTAATATTTTTTGTGCAAGTTATTATTTTATATTTTGCTTTTACTCTCTATTTTATACAGACTTTATTATAACTAATTTTTACAACATTTACAAGTTAAACTTATAAATTTTATAAGCATTTCTCTGTTTTCTAATTTTATCACATCTTATGATAAAAAATGACTATTATTTTACTTGCATAAAAAAAGAAGCACTATTTTGAAATACCAAAATATTTTTTCTAACATTTTGGTTTGTTACATTTTTGTGCCTCTTAAAAACTTTATATTTTATTTAATCCTTTTTTCCTTCTTCTACTGGATAAACACTAACTTGTTTTTTGTCTTTGCCAAGTCTTTCAAATTTTAATTTTCCAGTTACTTTAGCAAATAGAGTATCATCACTACCTATGCCAACATTTTTACCTGGATGAAATTTTGTTCCTCTTTGTCTTACTAGTATATTACCAGCTAAAACAACTTGGCCATCTGCTCTTTTTAGTCCCAAACGCTTTGATTCACTATCTCTTCCGTTTTTAACGCTACCTTGACCTTTTTTATGAGCCATTTATCTCACTCCCTTCAAGTAATTTTATATATTAAACCGATTAAATAACTAAATTATTTCTTTGCTGTTTCTTTTTTTGCTGTTGTAGCTTTTTCTGCTTTAACTTCTGCTGTTTTTCCATCTACAGCTTTAGCTTCTTTTTCAGCAGCTGTTTTAATCTTTGTTATTTCAACCTTTGTATATGGTTGTCTATGTCCCTGAGTTCTTCTGTAATTCTTTTTAGCTTTGTATTTGTAAACTAAGATTTTTTTACCTTTTCCATTAGCTACTACTTTTCCCTCAACTTTAACACCTTTAACATAAGGAGCTCCAACTTCTACTTTTTTGTCTTCTGAAACTAAAACTACTTTATCAAAAGTAACTTTTTTTCCTTCTTCAACATCTAATTTTTCGAAGAAAACTACATCTCCTTCTGCTACTTTGTATTGTCTTCCACAGCTTTCAATTATTGCGTACATTATATGTACACCTCCTCTTTTTCGTATACTCGCTAAGCATAAAATACAAGGTAGTTGATTTAATCAACATTTAGTCACCCGACCTAGGCGGCTTACAAGTAAGTATTTTATCATAACTTATATAAATTTGTCAAGCATTATTTGGAAATCCAATGTTAGAAG
>FR901459.1 GCA_000438355.1 Clostridium sp. CAG:273 | reverse complement strand
GTTCGATTGGAATTTCTCCGCTATCCACAGTTCATCCGGTGCCTTTTTAACGACAATCAGTTCGGACCTCCACTAAATTTTACTTTAGCTTCATCCTGACCATGGATAGGTCACCCGGTTTCGGGTCTATTACATATGACTTTTACGCCCTCTTCAGACTCGCTTTCACTCCGGCTTCGTTGCTTACTTACAACTTAACCTCGCCATATACAATAACTCGCTGGACCGTTCTACAAAAAGTACGATATCGCGCCTTAATTCGCTTTATCTGCTTGTAAACATAGGGTTTCAGGTTCTCTTTCACTCCCCTCCCGGGGTCCTTTTCACCTTTCCCTCACGGTACTCATCTCTATCGGTTACCAAGTAGTATTTAGCCTTACGGGATGGTCCCCGCTCTTTCATGCAAGATTTCTCGTGTCTCACACTACTCTGGATTCTACTAGTCTCTACTTTCCTTTCATATACTGGACTCTCACCTTCTATGGTTTGCCTTCCCAGACAATTCTACTAGAATTATAGATAACTTATTGTAGTCCGAACCCCAAGGGTATTTCTACTCTTGGTTTGGGCTCTTCCTATTTCGCTCGCCACTACTTTAGGAATCGTTTTTACTTTCTTTTCCTATGGGTACTAAGATGTTTCAGTTCCCCACGTTCCCCTTTATATGCTACTTTACTTACATATAAATACATAGTCTATTTTCACTATGTGAGTTTCCTCATTCGGATATCCACGGCTCGCTAGATATTTGCTCTTCCCCGTGGCTTTTCGCAGCTT
>FR901458.1:9299-31691 GCA_000438355.1 Clostridium sp. CAG:273 | reverse complement strand
GGAATTTACTTTTAAATTTAAGGAAATTTTAAAAAATTTTCAATAAGTATTGACAAAGTGCAAAGATACGTAGTAAAATATATCTTGTCAGTTCGATTAATGCAGATGTGGCGGAACTGGCAGACGCACAGGACTTAAAATCCTGCGGTTGAATAAACCGTGCCGGTTCGATTCCGGCCATCTGCACCAAAAAACAAAACCTCAAAGTACTTGATTTATAAGCACTTTGAGGTTTTTTAGCTTGCTAAAAGTAATGCAATAGTAATGCAGTATAAGTTTTACAATAACTACTAAAATGATTTATATTATTGTATTTACAACAATATTAGTTTATCTTATAATATAAATAAGTGAGGATATTATGAATAAACAAGAATTAATAAATAAATGTAAAAATGAAGAGGACAAACTGCTAGTTTCAAAAATATTAGATAAAATAAAACTTGCAAAAACTAAAAATCAAATAACTAATACAGAATTTTTGGACATGTACCAAAAAAAAGTTACAGAAGAAGTATTACAAGCAGAAAAATACGAAAATTATATATATTATTATCCATGTGAAAATGCAGAAAAAACAATGCTTGTTATATATCCAGAAAAATATGCAGAAATTTTCAATAATAATAAATTCAACTTTTCGCAATTTGTAAAGCTAATAAGAGTAATGTTACCAAAACAATTAAAAGGACAATATGTACATAAAAATTATTTAAGTGGAGTAATGAAACTAGGGGTAAGGAGAGAAAAAATAGGAGATATATTTGTTTTTGAAGATGGAGCAGATATTGTGGTAAGTAGTGACATTTGTGAATATATAGTGACAAATTTAAAACAGTTAACACGATTTGGTAAATCAGAAATAGTAGAGACTAATATAAGTGAAATAAGGATGCCTAATATACAAACAGAAGAAGTTAAAATTACTGTTGCTGCAATGAGACTAGATTGCATAGTTTCAGAATTGGCACATTGTTCAAGAACTATGGTAGTTAAAATAATTGAAGAGCAACGAGTTTTTGTAAACTATGTAAATGAAACAAAAAACTCTAAGAATATAAATGTAGATGATATTATAGTAATAAGAGGAAAAGGTAAGTTTAAAATAAAAAATATATCAGGTGAGACTAGAAAAGGAAAAAAAGTGGTAATAGTAGAGCATTACATATAAAAGATTAGATAAAAAGAAAAATTATAAATATAAAATTTAAAAATTAGGTTATAGTTTAAATAAGATATTTAAGCTATAACCTAAAAAAATACTTCTTTTTTTAGATATTGTGAATAAAATTAGAAAAGTAATATAAAAAAAGGAGTGGTAGCATGAGAAAAGATAAGTCACAAAAGAGTAAAAAAGTGGTTACTATTCCTGAAATAAAAATTAAAAAAACAAGTGTACAAAGAATAAAAAATTTAAAAAAGAATGAAAAAGATAATCAAGAAAAGTTAAGAAGAAAACTACAAAGAAGAAATGAAAAGCTACAAAAGAAAAATAAAATAAAAAATCAAAAGACAACTAATAAAGTAAGTGAAATAAATAGAAAAAAACGTATGAAAAATATGATTCTAATATCATTTTTTATATTTACTGTTATACTTGGAAAAATTGCATATTTGCAATTTGCAAAAGGCCAAGAACTTCAATCTATGGCATATTTGCAACAGACTTTGGATAGAAGTGTTAACCCAAAAAGAGGAACAATATATGATGCGACTGGAAAAAATATTTTAGCTATTAGTAGTACTGTGGAAACTGTAACTGTAAATCCAGTTAACATTGCAAGCAAAGATAAAGAAAAGGTAGCAGAGGCACTTGCTAATATATTTGAGCTAAACTATGAAAAAGTATTAAAAAAAGTAAAAAAGCATAGTTCTATAGAAACAATTGTAAAAAAAGTGGATAAAGATAAAACGGATGAGTTAAGAAGTTGGATGGAAGCAAATAATATAACAAATGGAATTAATATAGATGAAGATACAAAAAGATATTATCCATATAATAATTTGGCTTCACAAGTTATAGGATTTACAGGAAGTGATAATCAGGGATTAGATGGAATTGAAGCAATATATGAAAATGAACTAAAGGGAGAAAAAGGAAAAATAGTAAAAATGACAGATGCAAGAGGAGGAGATATCGAAAAAGAAGGGGAAAACTATGTGGAACCTGTGGATGGAATGGACTTAATATTGGGAATAGATGCAACTATACAAGGAATTGCAGAAAAATATTTAAAAGAGGCATGCATAGATAATAAAACTACAGATGGTGGAAATATAATTATAATGGATCCAAAAACAGGAGATATTTTAGCAATGGCAGGATATCCAAATTACAATTTAAACGAACCATATAAACCAAGTACAGATGAAATGAAAGAAGTATGGGATAGCCTTTCAGATAGTGATAAAACTAAACAAATGCAAGCAATGTGGAGAAACAAAGCAGTAACAGATACATATGAACCTGGATCTACATTTAAACTTTATACAGCATCAGCAGCATTAGAAGAAGGAATAGCAAAGCCAGATGAGAAAGGAGCCTTTAATTGTACTGGAAGTATTGAAGTAGCAGGAGTTAGAATTAAATGTTGGAGACATTATAGACCACATGGTTCACAAAGCTTAAGAGAGGCATTAATGAATTCATGTAATCCAGTTTTTATAGGGCTTGGTGAAAAAATAGGAGTAAAAACTTACTATGAATATTTAAGAAAATTTGGATTTTTAAAAAAGACTGGAATAGATTTACCAGGAGAAGCCAGCAGTATATTTTTAAAGGAAGAAAAAGTAGGACCTGTTGAACTTGCAACAATTGCATTTGGTCAAAGATTTGAAATTACTCCTATTCAAATGATAACAGGAGTTGCTACTATTGCAAATGGCGGAACACATGTAAAACCTAGAATTGTTAAAGCGAAAGTAAATAGCAAAACAGGAGAGAGGATAGAAATTCCTATTGAAAAAGAAGAAAATGTAATATCTAAAGAAACTGCAAATAATGTATTAAGTATGATGAATACAGTTGTTGATGTTGGAACAGGAAAAAATGCACAAGTTAAAGGATATAGCATAGGTGGAAAAACAGGAACATCAGAAGATGGGGTAAACACAAACAAGTATGTAACTTCATTTGTAGGAGTGGCACCAATAGAAGATCCACAAATTGTTTTATTAGTAACCTTGTACAATCCAACAGGAGAAGGAGGACACCAAGGAGGGGGTGTTGCAGCTCCGATAGGAGGTCAGTTGTTTTCTGAAATTTTACCATATATAGATGCTAAGAAAAATGAAGCTGCCGAATCAGAAGAAATTGTTGAAGTTCCTAATATAGAAGGAATAACAATCGAAGAGGCAAGAAAAATTTTAAAAGATAGCGGATTAGACATAAATATTGAAAAAGATGAAAGTTTAAATGAAAAGGAGACGATTATAAAAGAACAATTGCCTAAAAAAGGAATAAAATTAAAAGCAGGGAGTAAAGTTATAATAAGTTATTAAAATGATAAAACAAGATAAATATAATATATTGAATAAAGTAAATTCCACATTATATAAATTGTTCATTTAAAGTAATTAAGAAAATGATAAATAATACATTAAGTGAAAAGTTAGATGTAATTTTGTAAATTAAATGCAATTTGTACGATTAAATATAGTTTTAAAGTAATATATGGTAAATAACAGTCAAAAAAACTCCAAAAAAGGTATACAAAACTTTAATTTAGTTATATAATGTAAACGATTAAAATCGGAGCATTGTATAATAGAAAGGATTTTACTATGAAACTAAAAGAAATTTTAGTAGGGCTTGATAAAATAAGAGCCAAAGGAGAGCTAGATGTAGAAGTTTCAAACATATCAAGTAATTCAAAAGAAGTAAAAAAAGGAGATATGTTTGTTGTAATTAATGGTTTTGAGTCAAATGGAGCCGAATATATAGAAGAAGCAATACAAAATGGAGCAGAAGTAATAATGGCTCAGAACGACATAGACAAAGATGCTATTTTAAAAATTCCAGATGGAATTACAATAGTTTTAGTAGAAAATGTAAGGCATGCTTTGGCAATATCTGCATGCAATTTCTATAAAAATCCATCTAGAAAATTTAAATTAATAGGTGTTACAGGCACAAAAGGAAAAACAACAACAACCTTTATGATAAAAGATATTTTAGAAAAACAGGGATTTAAAGTTGGTTTAGTAGGTACGATTTGTACTTATATAAATGGAAAAAATTTAGGGGATAATGATAGAACTACTCCAGAAAGTTTAGAACTACAAAAGCTGTTTAGTATGATGGTAGAGGAAAAAACAGAAGTTGTTGTTATGGAAGTATCATCTCAAAGCTTAAAGTTATCAAGAGTTGATGGATGTGATTTCGACATAGGAATATTTACAAATTTCTCAGAAGACCATATAAGTGAGAAAGAACATCCAAATATGGAAGATTACTTTAATTCAAAAATACAATTGTTTAAAATGTGCAAAAGTGGATTTATTAATGTAGATAACATATATACATCACAAATATTAAAAATTGTTCAAGATTGTGATATTAAGACTTATGGAATAGACAATCCAGCAAATTTACTTGCAAAAGATATTACAGTTACAAATACAACCGCAGATTTTAAAGTAAAAATTGGTGATAGAAATGAAAGAATAAAAGTTGGAATCCCTGGAAGATTTAGTGTGTATAATGCACTAGCTGCAATAAGTGTTGCAAATAAATTTGGTTGTAATGCAGAAGTGATAAAAGAAGCTTTACTAAATGTAAGGGTTCCAGGAAGATGTGAGTTAGTAGATAACTCAAAAGAACTAAAAATTATGTTAGACTATGCACATTCTCCAGAAAGTTTAGAAAATATTTTACAATCTGCAAAAGAATATACATTAGGAAAAGTAATTTGTGTATTTGGTTGTGGAGGAGATAGAGATTCAAGAAAAAGACCAATTATGGGAGAAATTGCTGGAAAACTTGCAGACTATACAATTATAACATCAGATAATCCAAGGACAGAAGAGCCTGAAGAAATAGTAAAAGAAATAGAAAAAGGAATAAAGAAAACAAAAGGAAAATATGAATGTATTGTAGATAGAAAAGAAGCTATTGCTACTGCTATAAAAATAGAAAAGAAAAATGACATCATAATTATAGCAGGAAAAGGTCATGAACTTACACAAGAAATTAATCATAAAAAATATCCTTTTGACGAAAGAGTAATTGTAAGAGAAATTATAGAAAATAAAAACTAATAATCCATGTAAATCATTTAACTACTAAGGAGGAATTATGGAATTTCAAACAAAGATAATATTGCTATCATTTGCTATTACAATAGTTTTAGCATTTATAATAATCCCAATTCTAAAAAAATTAAAAATAGGTCAAATAGAAAGAGTTGAAGGACCACAATCACATTTAAAAAAGCAAGGAACACCAACAATGGGTGGAATTATAATGATTATTGTAATTATATTAGTTGGTGCAGTTATGTTTATAGATTATTTTAGATCTACAGATACAGGTGAAAAACAAGTGGCACAAAATTTATTACCAATTATAGCTGTTACTGTTGGCTTTGGAATAATTGGTTTAATAGACGATTTAAAGAAATTAATAGGGAAAAATACAGAAGGTTTAAAACCTGCTTATAAAATGATAGGGCTTTTAATAGTTTCTGTTGGATTTTCATTATATTTAACGGAAATAATGCATTTCGAACCACAAATTTATATCCCATTTGCAGATATTTATTTCACATTTCCGGTATGGTTGTATGTACCTTTTGTTGTATTGGTATTTTTATCTTCAACAAATGCAATAAATTTAACCGATGGAATAGATGGACTTTCTACAAGTGTTACAACAATAATCTTAACTTGCTTAACTATAATTAGTGTTATTTTTGGAGTAAAAGAAGTTACAGTATTTGGTTCTATATTAATAGGTACATGTTTAGGATTTTTATTATTTAACTTGTATCCTGCAAAAGTTATGATGGGAGATACAGGTTCGCTTTTACTAGGTGGTGCAATAGCAGGAATTGCAATATATTTAAAAATGCCATTACTTTTATTAATTATAGCATTAGTTCCAATTTTAGAGACATTATCTGTAATAATTCAGGTAACATATTTTAAAAAAACAGGTAATAGAATATTTAAAATGGCGCCATTACATCACCATTTTGAATTATCTGGATGGAAAGAAAACAAGATTGTTTCAGTATTTAGCTTAGTAACTTTAATATGTTGTGCTTTAGGATTAATAATTATATAAAATTTATGTGGAGGATAAATGAAACAAAGAGTTAGTAAAGCAAATAATTTTATAAATAATAAGTTTGACTTCATACTTTTTACAGTTGTAATTGTCTTATTAGCTACAGGTATTGTAATGGTACTTTCTGCTAGTGCTCCAACATCTCTAGCCGAAAATGGTAAAAGTTATACATATGCAGTAAGACAATTAGGATTTGCTGTACTTGGTGTAACAGCAATGATTATTATTTCAAAAATAGATTATCATATATATAAAAAATTTTATTGGCCAGCATATATAGTTTCTGTTGTAATATTACTTTTAGTACTTGTTCCAGGATTAGGTTCTGGGGCAAATGGTGCTACAAGATGGATAAAATGGCCAATACAGTTTCAACCATCAGAAGTTACAAAAGTTTTACTAATTATATTTTATGCAGGTTATTTGGCAGATCATAAGTCAGAAGTAACAGATTTCTGGAAAGGCTTTGTAAAACCATTATTATTTTTGCTTCCACCATTTGCAATATTATTTTTTGTACAAAACCATTTAAGTGTTTGTATTGTTATAGCAGCAATTGTTGGAGTAATGATGATTGCTGCTGGAATAAGAATGCTTTTTGTATGGGGAACATGTGGAGCTGGAGCACTAGGAATAGCAGGATTACTATTTATAATGCAAGCAAAGGATTCAGGTGGATTTAGATTAAGTAGAATATTATCATTTTTAGATCCTTGGTCAGACCCAACAGGAGATGGATGGCAAGTAATACAGAGTTTTTATGCAATAGGTTCAGGAGGCTTTTTTGGAGTAGGACTTCGGTGAAAGTAAGCAAAAGTTTTTATACATATCAGAACCACAAAATGACTTTATATTTTCAATAGTGGCAGAAGAACTTGGCTTTATTGGATGTTTTGCAATTATAGCATTGTTCGCAGTTTTGATTTGGAGAGGAATACTAACTGCAATGCGTGCTCCAGACAATTTTGGAAGTTTATTAGCAGTAGGAATAACTACTTTAATAGGAATACAAGTAATTATAAATATTGCAGTTGTAACAGGATTAATTCCTGTTACAGGTATGGCATTACCATTTTTTAGTGCAGGAGGAACTTCACTTTTAATACTACTTGCAAGTATGGGAATTTTATTAAATATATCAAGAGGATGTAAAAAAGTTTAAAATTAATTAAAAGACGGGTTTTAATGTGCCCGTCTTAAAAAAACACAATACTATAAAATTATACTGTAGAAAGGATGATAAAAATGAAGGCAATTATAGCAGCAGCAGGAACAGGAGGGCATATAAATCCAGCATTAGCAATAGCAAATAAAATAAAACAGGAAGAACCAAATTCGGAAATTATATTTGTTGGAACAGATAGAGGATTAGAAAATGACTTAATTCCAAGAGCAGGATATGATCTTAAAAGGATTGAGGCATATGGTTTTAATAGAAAAATATCTCTAGATAATGTAAAAAAAATGTATAAAACTTTTAAGTCTATTGGTCAAGCAAAAAAAATAATACAGGATTTTAAACCAGATATTATGATTGGTACAGGAGGATATATTTGTCTTCCAGTGGCTCTTGCGGCAAGTAAATTAAAAGTACCAATTGTATTACATGAAAGTAATGCATTTCCAGGTGTTGCAATAAAGATGTTATCAAAAAAAGCTAGTGCAATATTAGTGGGGTTTGAAGATGCCAAAAAAAGAATAAGAAATACAGAAAATGTTGTAGTTGTGGGAAATCCAAGTAAAGTAAAAAAGATAGCTTTTACAAATAGTCAAAAAGAAAAAATATTAAAAGAAATTGGATTAACAGATATAGAAAAGCCAATAGTTCTTGTATTTGGAGGAAGTCAAGGTGCTCAAAAAATAAACGAAAGTTTTATAAATATAATAAGTAAAAAAATAAACGAGAAATATCAAATTATTTGGGCAACAGGACCAAACCAATATGAAATAATAAAAGCAAAGTTACAAAGCTTAAATATTAATATAGATAATATTTCAAATGTAAAAATTTTACCATATATATATAATATGGAAGAAGTAATGAATTGCGTGGATTTAGTAGTAAGTAGAAGCGGTGCAATGACTATAACAGAAATTTCTATAGTAGGAAAACCAAGTATATTTATACCATTTCCATATGCAACAGAAAATCATCAAGAATATAATGCAAAAGTATTAGAAAAAGTTGGAGCAGCAAAAATAATTTTGGACGCAGATTTAGATTTTAATATACTAAATTCGACAATTAATGCAATAATTAGCGATAAAGAAAAAATGTGTCGAATGAGTGAAAACGCTCACGCGGTAGAAATCAAGAATGTAGAAGATAAAATATATGTCGAATTACGTCGAATAATGGAGATGGAAAAGCATTGAAAAGTTTAAGATTATAAGATATAGTTGAAACATCGCGTTCGAATTCGCGCAGTTTAGGGGAAGGAGGATACTGTATTGCATAATCTTAGAACATTTTTTGGCAAAACTACCATAAACAACGAAGACGCAGAACAAGCTAATTTCGACAGAATGTATTTAGAATACTATAAAAATGTCAACGAAAGAGAAATTAAAAAAGATGAAAAGCCATATGGAGTAACAATAATAAAGAAAACGCAGATAGGAAAAATACTAGAGATAGAAGAAAAAGAAGTAAAGAATATTTTAAACAGAGAAAATGATGTAGATAATATTTTAAAATTACTTGTAGAATATAAAGTAACACCAATTGGTTTGGATGACGTTTTACAAGACTTGGTTAGTTGTTAAAAAGAAGATTAGTAATCTAAAGTAAAATAATGTATAAAAGTTATATTTTATTTACTTTAAATTTCTAATCTTTTTAATTTGATAATTTGGTCTAAATATTAATTAAATATATAAGTAATAAAGATTAAAATGTTTTGAAATACTTATTATTTAATATGAGTTTTATAAGTGAAATTTTTATACAAAATTATAAAGTGATAATTAATATATTGCAAAAAACGTCGAATTTATGGTCATATTTTTTTAAGTATGACTTGCAAAATTATAAGATTTAAGCTATTATAATCTTTAGATTTAAAAAAGGAGTTAGAATATGCCAGATAAATTAATAATTGTTGAGTCACCTGCAAAAGCTAATACAATTAAAAAATTTTTAGGTGGAAATTATAAAGTAATGGCCTCTATGGGACATATAAGAGATTTGCCAAAGTCTAAATTAGGGGTAGATATAGAACATGATTTTGAACCAGAGTATATAAATATTAGAGGAAAGGGAGATTTAATTAAGTCCCTAAAAAAAGAGGCTAAGAGTGCTAAAAAAGTATATTTAGCAACTGACCCTGACCGTGAAGGAGAAGCGATTGCATGGCATCTATCACATATATTAGAAATACCAGAAGATTCAGTATGTCGTGTTACATTTAATGAAATTACAAAAGAGACTGTTCAAAAATCTATTAAAGAGCCTAGAATGATAGATATGAATTTAACAGATGCACAACAAGCAAGAAGAGTATTAGACAGAATAGTTGGTTATAAAATTAGCCCTATTTTATGGAAAAAAGTAAAAAGAGGATTGTCAGCAGGACGTGTTCAGTCTGTAGCAGTTAAGCTAATTGTAGATAGAGAAGAAGAAATAGAAAAGTTTATTCCACAAGAATATTGGAATATCTATGCTATTTTAGTAGAGCCAAATTCAAATAAGAAATTTGAAGCAAAATTTTATGGAAAAGATGGAAAAAAATTAGAAATAAATAATAAAGAGCAGGTAGACGAAATATTAAAACATATAGAAAATGGTAAATATATTGTATATGATGTAAAAAAAGGAGAAAAGAAAAGAACTCCAGCACCGCCATTTACAACAAGTACAATGCAGCAAGAAGCTTCTAGAAAAATAGGATTTACACTTAAGAAAACTATGTCTGTAGCACAAGGATTATATGAAGGTGTAAAGGTAGCAGAAAGAGGGACAGTTGGACTAATTACATATATGAGAACAGATTCTACAAGAATTTCAGAGGAAGCAAGAAATGCTGCAAAATTACATATAGAATCAACATATGGAAAGGAATATTACGAAAATAGATATTATAAAGCTAAGCAAAATTCACAAGATGCACATGAGGCAATCAGACCAACTTATATAGATCTAACACCTGAAAAATTAAAAGATGACCTAACACCAGACCAATTTAAGTTATACAGACTAATATATAATAGGTTTATAGCAAGTCAAATGTCAGCAGCAATTTATAATACTGTTTCTGCAACAGTAAATGTAAATTCATATAATTTCAAGGCAAATGGACAAACTTTAAAGTTTAAAGGCTTTATGACTTTATATGTAGAATCATTAGATAATGAGCAAGAAGAATCAGATGAAAATATTCCAGAATTAATTATTGGCCAAGAAGTAATAAAAGAAAAATTAGACCCAAAACAAAGCTTTACAGAGCCACCTCCAAGATATACTGAGGCAAGTTTGGTAAAAGCTTTAGAAGAAAAAGGGATAGGAAGACCAAGTACATATTCGCCTACAATTACTACTATTTTAGAAAGACATTATATACAAAAAGAGCAAAAACAATTGGTGCCAACAGAACTTGGAAAAGTAGTAAATACAATACTTACAGAAAATTTTACAGATATTATAAATGTAGAGTTTACTGCTAAAATAGAAGAAAATTTTGACGAAGTTGCAGAAGGAAAAGAGCCTTGGAAAAATGTAATAAGAGAATTTTATGGACCATTTGAAAAAGAAGTTGAGAAAGTAGATAAAGAGTTAGAGCATGTTAAATTAGAAGATGAAGTAACAGATATTCCATGTGATAAATGTGGCAAAATGATGGTAATAAAATATGGAAGATATGGAAAATTTTTGGCATGTCCAGGTTATCCAGAATGTAAAAATGCAAAACCTTTAGTAGAAAATATAGATGTTCCATGCCCAGTATGTGGAGCAAAAGTACAAGTTAGAAAAACCAAAAGAGGAAAGAATTATTATATTTGTGAGAATAACCCTAAAATGTGCAATTATATATCTTGGAATAAACCAAAAGTAGGAGAAAAGTGGTCTCCAGAGATAGAAAAAGAGACTAATAAAACAAAAAGAACTACAAGAAAAACTAAAAAAACAAAAACTAGTAAAAAGACAAAGAGTAGTAAAACAACTAAAAGTAGTAAGAACACAAAAAAATAAGAATCTTTTTAAATATTAAATAAGAAATAATGTATAATACATAATGAGTAAATTATTAGGGGTAGTGTCATGATTTTAAATAGTAATAGAGTAGATGATGAAGAAAACAAAAAGGTATTTAAACAATTAGTAAATACCTTTTTAACTGCAGAAAAAAAGCAAATACAAAATTTAAAAGGACTAAACAATAATATAAAAATAGAGCCAACAATTTTTTACGACAAATTCCATGAAGCATTGAAAATAGAATTTAAAATTGGAAATTTACAAATGTATAAACTAAAAAATTTAGTTGAGTTTTGTGACAGAATGATGGAAGAAGAAGTCTATAAATATGGTTCAAAATTAGAATTTAAACATACAAAAGAAGCTTTCGAGAGTAGCAGTCATAAGTTATTAGATTTTATACTAAAATATGCAGAAATTATAAAATATACAAATGAAGCAAATAATTTATATACAGGTTATGGCAAAAAGTTAAATGAGGCAAATATTACAATATCTAAAACTGCACTAGATGAACTATTTGAAATTTTAAATGAAGAAAATGTTAAATTTGTTAATGGACAGATAGAAGAAAATATTAGATTCTTAACAGAAGAGCCTAATATAAAGCTAGAGTTAATAAAAAATAAAAATAATATTTACGCAATTAAGCCGAATATAGATATATATTCATATGATATTATTCACGGAAAAGATTATATTTATATATTATTAAAAGATGTTCTATATAGGTGTGATAAATCATTTGAAGATATTGTGTTAAAGACACTAGACATATATAAACGAAATTATACAAATGAAATATATTTAAAAACAGAAGAGGAACTAAGGGATTTTTTTAGTATTGTTAATCCAAAATTAAAGAAATATATTAACTTTAATGATACATTAAAACAAGAATTAGAAAAATATATTCCAAAGGAACTTGGTGTAAAAGTTTATTTAGATTATGACAATCAAAATAGAATTGTTGCAGATATAAAATTTTGCTATGGAAAAGAAGAATTTAACCCTCTTTTAAGTCAAGATATAAAAGAAGTAAGAAATATGGTAGAAGAGGATGACGCTTTAGAAATTTTACGTAATAGTGGATTTATGCTAGATATAAAAAACAGCAGATTGATTTTAGTAGATGAGGAAAAAATTTATGATTTTTTAACTAAAGACATTGAATTATATATGAAAAAGTTTGAAGTTCTTGCAACAGATAATTTTAAAAATAGAGAAATAAAACCATTTAAAATAAATTCAATTGGAGTAAGGCTAGAAAGCAATTTACTAAATATCAATATAGAGGATATTGGCCTAGATTTAAGTGAAATTAGCCAAATTTTAGAAAGATATAAGCTAAAGAAAAAATATTATAGATTAAAAGATGGAAATTACATTAACTTAACAGATAACAACGATATAGAATTATTGTCTAACATGATAGATGGAATGGATATAAAATATAATGAAATTAGAGATGGAATGATTACAGTTCCATTGTATAGAGGAATTTATTTAGAAAAGATATTAAAGAAATTAAAAAATGCAAATATTATAAAAGATGAAAATTATAAAAAGGTTGTTAATGATTTAGAAGTTAAAGAAAATGATTATGAAGATGTAAATATAAAAGGATTAAATGCAGATTTAAGGGCTTACCAAAAATTAGGATATAGATGGTTAAGAAATTTAGATTATTACCACTTAGGAGGAATTTTAGCAGATGATATGGGGCTTGGAAAGACTGTTCAGATATTGGCTTTAATATTATCATATATAAACGAAAAGGGAAAAGATGCAAAACCTTCTATAGTTATTTGCCCAAGTTCACTTTCTCTTAATTGGCTTAATGAGGTTAAAAAATTTGCACCAAGTTTAAAATGCATTGCGATAGGTGGAAATGCAATGCAAAGAGAAAAACAAATAAATAAAATATCAACATGTAATATTGTAATAACATCATATGAACTATTAAAAAGAGATATTGAGTTATACAAAGAAAAGAATTACGAATTTAAGTATGCAATTGCAGATGAGGCACAATATATAAAAAATAATAATACTCAAAATGCAAAAGCTATAAAAGTAGTTAATGCAGAGACAAGATATGCGTTAACAGGAACACCTATAGAAAATTCATTATCAGAATTATGGTCAATTTTTGACTATATAATGCCTGGATATTTATTTGGACATAAAAAGTTTAAAGAAGAATATGAAACACCAATTGTAAAAGATGAAGATGAAAAAACAATGGAAAAGTTAAAACAACTAATAGAACCATTTGTATTAAGAAGGGTAAAGAAAGAAGTTTTAACAGAGCTTCCAGATAAAACTGTTACAGTACTTTACAATGAGATGGGAGAAGAACAAAAAGAACTATATAAGTCTTATTTAGCAATAGCTAAAAAAGAAGTAAAACAAGAAATATCAGAAAATGGATTTGAAAAAAGCCAAATAAAAATATTATCACTTTTAATGAGACTAAGACAAATTTGCTGCCATCCATCACTATTTTTAGCTAATTACAAAGGAGAAAGCAGTAAATTAAATCAATGTATAGAAGTGCTAAAAGATGCAATATCATCTGGACATAAAATATTATTATTTTCAGGATATACTTCTATGTTTGATATAATGGAAAAAGAATTAAAGAAAAGTAATATAGACTATTTTAAGTTAACAGGACAGACAAAAGTTTCTGACAGAGTTAGTCTAGTAGATGAATTTAATACAAATCCAGATATAAAGGTATTTTTAATTTCTCTAAAAGCTGGTGGAACAGGACTTAACTTAACAGGTGCAGATATGGTAATACATTATGATCCATGGTGGAATATATCTGCAGAAAATCAAGCTACAGATAGAACATACAGAATAGGGCAAAAAAATAATGTGCATGTATATAAAATGATAACAAAGAATTCTATAGAAGAGAAAATATATGAGTTACAAAAGCGTAAAGAAAAATTGGTAGACAATATGCTATCAACAAAGACTACATTTATAAATAAACTTTCAGAAGCAGATATTATGAAACTGTTTGATTAATAAGATTGTTGGAAATTTTAACAATAATATAAAAGCTAATAAATAAAATTGATAAAAAGAGGAAGATATGAGAGATTATATAACAATAATTGGTGGAGGGTTAGCAGGATCAGAAGCTGCATATCAAATAGCAAAAAAAGGAATAAAAGTAAAATTGTATGAAATGAAGCCAGATAGATTTTCACCTGCACATAGCAATAAAAACTTAGCAGAGATAGTTTGCAGTAATTCTTTTAAGTCAAATTTACATACAAATGCTTGCGGACTTTTAAAAGAAGAACTTAGAATATTGGATTCACTTTTAATAAAAATAGCAGATGAAACGGCAGTTCCAGCAGGACAAGCCTTAGCTGTAGATAGAGAAAAGTTTGCAGAAGAAGTAACAAAAAGAATAGAAAATATGAATAATATTGAAATAATAAGACAAGAAGTTGGGAATAGTTTTGTAGATAATACAGATGATATTATTATAAGTGAAAATTTAACAAGTGAATTAAAGCAGATGGCAAAAGATGGAATAGTAATTATTGCTACAGGAAGTAATTATTGCTACAGGACCACTTACATCCGATAAATTATTTAAAGAAATATTAGAAATAACAGGAAATGATAATTTATATTTTTATGACGCAGCAGCACCTATAATAGATAAAAGTTCAATAAATATGAATATTGCATTTAATGGTAATAGATATGAGCAAGAAAGAGAAAAAGATGAAGATATAGATGTTTGGAAAGATAGAATAGAAAATCAAGACAAAAGCTATATTAACTTACCAATGAATAAAGAAGAATACGAAAATTTTTGGAACGAACTTGTTAATGCAGAAGTTGTAGAATTGCATAATTTTGAAAAACGAGAAATATTTGAAGGATGTATGCCAATAGAAATAATGGCTAAAAGAGGAATAGATACATTACGTTTTGGACCATTAAAACCAGTTGGATTTACAGACTTGAGAACAGGAAGAAGACCATATGCAGTTGTACAACTAAGACAAGATAATTCACAAGGGAATTTATATAATATGGTAGGATTTCAAACAAATTTAAAATATGGAGAACAAAAAAGAGTATTTAGGTTAATACCAGGGCTAGAAAATGCAGAATTTGAAAAATATGGTGTTATGCATAGAAATACATTTATAAATTCACCAGAATTGCTAGATAAAAGTTATAACTTAAAGAAAAATAATAATATATATTTTGCAGGACAAATTACAGGAGTAGAAGGATATGTAGAATCTATTGCATCAGGATTAGTTGCAGGAATTAATGCAGTTAACACATATAGAATGCTAATAAAAGATAATGAGATAAAAAGTAATAAAATTGACAATGGAAGTGAAGATAATATTAATTACAATATAATTAATGAAAAGGCAAAATACACAAAATTAGAAACTGAAGAAAATTCTAAAATTATATTTCCAGAAGATACAATGATAGGAGCACTAGCAAAATATATATCTACTTCAAATAATGATTTTCAACCTATGAATGCAAATTTTGGAATTTTACCAGAACTTCCAGAAAAGATAAAGGACAAGAAAGCAAAATATGCAAAATTGGCAGATAAAGCAATAGAAAGTTTAAAAACTACAATAAAATGTTACAATAATATAACAAAATAATGATATTTTGTTTACATTTCAATAACTTTACATAAAACAGTTGAAAAAATAATGCAATTATGGTAAAATATAACATAGTGATATTATTTTTTTTATAAAGGAGATAAAAAAATATGGGAAAACGTAAGAGCGATAAATTAGAAACAATGTACCAAAATATTGATTTAAAATTTAAAGATGCTTCAGAAGAAGAAATTAGAGAAGAAATTGCTAGAGGAAATTTGCAAATAGAAGAAAATAATAACGAGATTGAAAAACTAAAAGAAACAATAAAAACAAAACAACAATTAATAGAAGCATTGGAAGGAAAAGATGAGAGCGAAACATCTCCTAGAATCCAAAAAGCTATAGAAGATGCAAGCAAAGAATTAGAAGAAGCACAAAATAAATTAAAAGATTATGAACTTAAAATTTCAGAAATAAAAAATGGAGAAACTAATTTAATAGCATATAGTAAAAATAAAAATCAAATAAAACAAATAAGAACTTTTAAAGAAAGTATTGCTAAAAAATTACCAGTAGAAATTGCAAAAAGAGATGATAGTAAAGCTAAAATGGAAGCAGCAGAAGAATCTTTAAGAGATGCTAATACAAAGTTAGCAAATGAAAAGCTTACTATGGAAATGGACCAATATGAATATAATGCTTTATTGGAACAAAAAGCTCAAGCTGAAAAAGATGTAAAAGAGCAAACAGAGATTTATAAAAAAGCAAAAGACAGAATTTTAGAATTACAGACAAAAATAGGAAAATGTGATTTAGCTTGGAAAACGTTATTTACAGGAAAATCATGGGATGAAATACAAAGAAGAGCTTTAGATCCTAATACTAAATTCACTAGACATATAGATGAAGATACAAAACTAAATAGGAAAAGTGGTATAAAAGAAGATAAACTAATAAATAACATAGCTAAAACTGTCGATGAAGTTAGAAATGAACAAGAAGACCAGATAACAAATGATGAAAATGCAGACTTACCAGTACCTACATCAAAACATCCAAGATGGGAAAAATTTAAAAATTTCTTTAAAAATGCAGGTCGTAAGTTAAAAGAATTATTTGTTGGTGAAGAACCAGAACAAGAAGAAGTAGATATCTCTGAAATGAAAAATATACCACAAGAAAAGAGAGATCAATTCTTAGAAGAATTAAGAAGACATGTTGATAAAGAATATGGAAAAGAAATTAGAGATCAAAAAGAAGCTATGTACACAGAACAACATAAAGCTAAAGCAAAAGAAAGCGAACCACAAGAAAAAGATGAAAGATAAAAATATAAAATAAAAGTTAATAAAATAACAAATATTGATGCCTAAATATTAATAAAAAAGCTAAAATTTCTTGACTTAAAGGCATAAAAATGATAAAATATAACCGTTAGTTTAAAATATGCAAATAGTATATTTCTAACGGTTTTATTATTTTTTAGAAAAGAGGTGAAATTCAAGTGCCAACAATTAATCAATTAGTAAGAAAAGGTAGAAAAAGCAGTAAAGCTAAATCTACAGCTCCAGCATTACAACATGGTTATAACTCAAAAAATAAAAGAGTAACAAACCAAAGATCTCCACAAAAAAGAGGAGTATGTACTGTTGTAAAAACTGTTACACCTAAGAAACCAAACTCAGCTTTAAGAAAAGTTGCCAGAGTTAGACTTTCTAATGGATATGAAGTAACTTCATATATTCCAGGTATAGGACATAACTTACAAGAGCACAGTGTTGTTTTAATAAGAGGAGGAAGAGTAAAAGACCTTCCAGGTGTTAGATACCATATAATTAGAGGAACATTAGATACAGCAGGTGTTAAAGACAGAATGCAAGCTCGTTCTAAATATGGAGCTAAAAAGCCAAAAAAATAATAAATATTAAAAATAATATTAAAACTAGTGCTTGTAATTCTTACTAAATTTAATGCACTTGAATTTAGGATAGATTATATGCACTATGCGGAAAAATGAAAAGAATTTTTCAGAGTACCAAAAACAGGAATTAAGCATTATAAAATTAATTTGTAAATTTATTAATGTGAGTACTGATAAAATAAAAAGGAGGGAAGAATAGTGCCAAGAAAAGGATATATAGCAAAAAGAGAAGTTTTACCAGATCCAATATACAATAGCAAAGTTGTTACAAAATTAATAAACAATGTTATGTTAGATGGTAAAAAGACAGTTGCTCAATCAATAGTTTATGATGCATTTGACATTATAAAAGAAAAAGAGCAAAAAGATCCATTAGAAGTTTTTGAGGCAGCACTTGAAAATATTATGCCTGTTCTAGAAGTAAAAGCTAGAAGAGTAGGTGGAGCAACATACCAAGTTCCATTAGAAATTAGACCAGAAAGAAGACAAACTTTAGGTTTAAGATGGTTAGTTAAATATGCTAGAACAAGACATGAAAAAACAATGGCTCAAAAATTAGCTAATGAAATTATAGATGCTGTAGCTGGAAACGGTGGAGCATTTAAGAAAAAAGAAGATATGCATAAAATGGCAGAAGCTAATAAAGCATTTGCTCACTATAAATTCTAAAATTTTAATAGCATATTGTTAATAATTTATGAAAGAATAATAAGGAGGATAAAAAAGTGGCTGGAAGAGAATTTCCTTTAGAAAAAACAAGAAATATAGGAATAATGGCCCATATAGATGCAGGAAAGACAACTACAACTGAAAGAATCTTATTTTATACAGGTAAAACTCATAAAATAGGAGAAGTTCACGAGGGAGAAGCTACTATGGACTGGATGGTTCAAGAGCAAGAAAGAGGTATAACAATTACTTCTGCTGCTACAACTTGCCAATGGCTAGGACATAGAATAAATATTATAGATACTCCTGGACACGTTGACTTTACTGTAGAGGTTGAAAGATCTTTAAGAGTACTTGATGGTGCTGTTTGTGTATTTTCTGCTAAAGATGGTGTACAACCACAATCTGAGACAGTTTGGAGACAAGCAGATAAATATCAAGTTCCAAGAATGGCATATGTAAATAAAATGGATATTACAGGTGCTAACTTCTTAAATGCTGTAGAGCAAATGAAAAGAAGATTAAACACAAATGCTATTCCAATTCAACTTCCTATAGGAGCTGAAGACGTATTTAAAGGTATAGTAGATTTAATAAAAATGAGAGCTTTTATCCATAAAGACGATTTAGGAAAAGAAATAGAAGAATGTGATGTCCCAGAAGAATTAAAAGCTCAAGCAGAAGAATATAGAACAAAGATGATAGAAGCTGTTGCTGAACAAGATGATGAATTAATGATGAAATATCTTGAAGAAGGAGAACTTACAGAAGAAGAAATTAAAAAGGGATTAAGACTAGGAACATTAGCAAATAAATTGGTTCCTGTAGTATGTGGTTCTTCTTATAAAAACAAAGGTGTACAAGAATTATTAAATGCAATAGTTGAATATATGCCATCACCATTAGATATACCTAATATTAAAGGTACAGATCCAGAAGGTAATGAAGCAGAAAGAAAAACTGACGATAAAGAGCCTTTTTCAGCATTAGCATTTAAGATTGCAACAGACCCATTTGTTGGAAAACTTTGTTTCTTTAGAGTATATTCTGGTACATTAGATGCTGGTTCAACAATATTAAATGCAAATAAAGACAAAAAAGATAGAATTGGTAGAATTTTATTGATGCATGCAAATCACAGACAAGATGTGGAAAAGGTATATGCTGGAGATATTGCTGCAGCAGTTGGATTAAAAGAAGTATCAACAGGAGATACACTTTGCGATCCAGCACATCCAGTTATATTAGAATCAATGGAATTCCCAGAGCCTGTTATCGATATAGCTATTGAGCCAAAAGATAAAGCTAATAGCGAAAAAATGGGAATAGCTCTTGCAAAACTTGCAGAAGAAGACCCAACATTTAAAACATGGACAGACCATGAAACAGGACAAACAATTATAGCTGGTATGGGTGAATTACACCTAGACATAATTGTAGACAGATTAAAAAGAGAATTTAAAGTTGAATGTACAGTTGGTAAACCACAAGTTTCTTATAAAGAAACAATTAGAAATAAAGTTAAAGTTCAAGGTAAATTCATTCGTCAATCTGGTGGACGTGGACAATATGGTGATGTTTGGTTAGAAATGGAACCATTAGAGCCAGGTAAAGGTATTGAATTTGAGAGCAAAATCGTTGGTGGTGTTGTTCCAAAAGAATATGTTAAACCAATTGAAGAAGGAGTTAGAGAAGCAGCTGAAAGTGGTATACTTGCTGGATACCCAGTAATTGACTTTAAAGCTACTTTAGTAGATGGTTCTTACCACGAGGTAGACTCATCAGAAATGGCATTCAAAATTGCAGCATCTATGGCATTTAAAGAAGGATGTAAGCAAGCTAAATCTGTTTTACTAGAGCCTATTATGAAAGTTGAAATAACAGTTCCAGAAGAATATATGGGAGATGTTATAGGAGACGTAAATTCTAGACGTGGTAGAATGGAAGGAATGGAAGCTAAGAACGGAAGCCAAGAAATAAGAGCATTTATTCCATTATCAGAAATGTTTGGATATGCAACAGACTTACGTTCAAAAACACAAGGTAGAGGAACATATGCAATGGAACCATCACATTATGAAGAAGTTCCAAAATCTGTACTTGAAGCAATTGTTGCTACAAGAGGTAAAAAATCTGAATAATCAATAATTAATATAGTTTAAGCCAAAATCAATAAACTAAATCAATATAAGTACTTTAATAAATTAAAAAAAGTAAAATAATAGTAAACTAAAAATATAGTAAATAAATTTTTAGGTATCAACTAAAATTGAATAGTTAAAAGATTTTGGTAAAAACTATTGCAAAATGTACAAAAATATTATAAAATGCTTATGTACAATTAAGATATTAATTTTAAAAAATAAAAAGTAAATTTAAGGAGGATTTAAAATGGCTAAAGCAAAATTTGAAAGAACAAAACCACACGTTAACATCGGTACAATCGGACATGTTGACCATGGTAAAACAACAACAACAGCAGCTATTACTAAATATTTAGGATTATTAGGTAAAGCTCAATTTGAAGCATATGATCAAATTGATAGTGCTCCAGAAGAAAAAGCAAGAGGTATTACAATTAATACAGCTCACGTAGAATATGAAACAGATAATAGACATTACGCACACGTTGACTGCCCAGGACATGCTGACTATGTAAAGAATATGATTACAGGTGCAGCACAAATGGATGGTGCTATATTAGTTGTTTCAGCAGCTGATGGACCAATGCCTCAAACAAGAGAGCACATCTTATTAGCTAGACAAGTTGGAGTTAAATATATCGTTGTATACTTAAACAAATGCGATATGGTTGATGACGAAGAATTATTAGAATTAGTTGAAATGGAAGTTAGAGACTTATTATCAAGTTATGGTTTCCCTGGAGACGAAATTCCAGTTATTAAAGGTTCATCTTTAAAAGTATTAGAAAGTACATCAAAAGATCCTAATGATCCAGTATATGCTCCAATTAAAGAATTAATGGATGCAGTAGATAGCTATATACCAACACCAGAAAGACCAGTTGATCAACCATTCTTAATGCCAATCGAGGATGTTATGACAATTAGTGGTAGAGGTACAGTTGTTACAGGTAGAGTAGAAAGAGGAACAGTTAAACTTCAAGACGAAGTTGAAATAGTTGGTCTTTCTAAAGAATCTAAGAAAACAGTTGTTACAGGTGTTGAAATGTTTAGAAAAACATTAGACCAAGCTGAAGCTGGAGATAACATTGGTGCTCTATTAAGAGGTATCCAAAGAGATGAAATTGAAAGAGGTCAAGTATTAGCAAAACCTGGAACAATTCATCCACATACAAAATTCACAGCACAAGTATACGTTCTAACTAAAGAAGAAGGTGGACGTCATACACCATTCTTTAATGGATATAGACCACAATTCTACTTCAGAACAACAGACGTTACAGGTGTTATCGACTTAGAAGCTGGAACAGAAATGGTTATGCCAGGAGATAACGTAAACATGACAATCGAACTTATTACTCCAATCGCTATCGAAAAAGGATTAAGATTTGCTATTCGTGAAGGTGGAAGAACAGTAGGTTCAGGAGTTGTAGCTGACATAATTGCTTAATATATATTTTTAATATAGAAGTAGCAAGGATTACATTAATATGTAATACCTTGTTACTTTTTTATTATTTATCTAAAAATGCTAAATAATTCATTTAATTAAT
>FR901458.1:0-9289 GCA_000438355.1 Clostridium sp. CAG:273 | reverse complement strand
AAATTATAATTTTTATTTTTATGATTTCTTATTTTTAAATTTATGATTTTTACTCCTATATTTTTTATTCAATCTTTTATTGATGTTATTTTTTTATTTAAATATATTATACTATTTTTTTAATTTATGTTATAATTATTAATGAAAACATTTATTATTCATAGGAGGAGTGATTTTATTGCGTAAGCAAGACATCAATGATGAAATTACAGGGAAGGTTTCCTATCCTTGTAGTTATACATCTAAAGAATTGGCTAGCGAGATACGCAAGTATATTCGGTCTGCCAGGGTAGAAAATCGGCTTCATGTTATAATTACTGATGTAGTAATTATAAATGATGAAATAGCTTTTTGTTTCAGTGCTGAGCACATAAAAAAGAGTTTTTCATGTAGAAAACTCTTTAAACCTAAGCGTTTTTCTATCGTAGAAGCCATTGGTATCTCTGATAACCTTCACATTTTTATGAATGAGAAACTAAAGAGAATCAATCGCTATTATGGAACTGGATATAAACTTAAGTTTATCAAACAAACCATGAAGGAAGGTGACAATCAAATCCTCATATGTCTGTTAGCAGAGAAATCTCTCTAACATTTTCTAGGAACCACAATGTGGTTCCTTTTATAATAATATTTATAACATTATGAATAATTTTTAAATTTTTTCGTTGCTATTATTTTTTGAATGGACAATTTGTAATTTTTTTCACTTTTTATAAAAAAACACTTGACATGTTATAAAAAATGTTCTATACTTAATACTGCATTTGAGATGCGCCCTTAGCTCAGTTGGTCAGAGCAACCGGCTCATAACCGGTGGGTCCAAGGTTCGAATCCTTGAGGGCGCACCATTTTTATATAATTAAATATTTGGGTAGGTGGCCGAGTGGCTAAAGGCGGCAGACTGTAAATCTGTTCTCGTATGAGTACGATGGTTCGAATCCATCCCTGCCCACCAAAAACAAGTTAAACTTGTTTTTTCTTTTTTGTTCAATACAAACATTTGTTTATAGAGGTGTTGTCTATGAATTTTACTACTAATAAAGGTTCTTTGTCAATAGTTGGGGTGAAAATTCTGTAAAGCATTTATATTCTAATTCCCTCTGACTTTTTTATTTTATCTACTAAAATGTTGATTTTTAACGCTTTTGTGGCATGTTAAATAAACCTAACTAAAAAATGATAAGATTTTATTTTTCTTTGTTTATTTTACTTCTTATATAAAGTACTATCAAAATTGCAACTATTAAAAATACAGCCATATTTATAATATACATAAATAAGTTATTTCCTGTTTGTGGTAATTTTCCAGGAGCTAAATTTTCTTCATTCTTTGAAGGCTTTTTATCTGTATTATTTACATCATTTTCGCTATCATTGTTATTATTTCCTATATTATTATTTTCTATATTCCCATTATTACTGTCATTATTTTCGTTGTTTTGTACATGTTCTCCGTTATTGTCATTATTTATATTACCATTGTTGTTTCCATTTTCTTCAGAATTGTTACCACCATTTCCTATGTTGTCATTTTCGTTATTGTTTTCAGTATTATTGCCATCGTTATTTTCATTGTTACCTTCATTATTATTTCCATTCTGCTCATTGTTATCTCCATCAACGTTAACAGTAGCAGTTAATCCATCCCAATTTATTTTTTTGTCTTCTGATGTAGCACCAACTAAATCCACTATAGAAATAGTTACATCTCCAGTTACATTTTCTTTTACTTTAAAAGTAATTACTATTGCTTCATTCTTCTCTGTAATTGTTTCAGAATTAATTAATAATGTAAACTTTCCATTTTCGTTATTATAAGAAGGTTTATTCCATTTTTCATTTCCTGTTTCTATTTTTACAAATTCCAATTTTTCTTTATCATAATTAATTTTTCCAGATAATGCATCTAATCCTTTATCTAATACATCAACTGTTAATGTTGCAACAACAGTGTTATCTGTATTCTTCACTACATTTAAATATACTGTATTATTTACTGCTTTTACATTTAATGCACTAAATAACACTAATACAAATGATATTATTCCTACTATAAATCTTCTTTTCATTTTTACCTCTCCTCCATATTAACTAATTCAGTTAATATAAAATTATTATTTAGCATCAATAATAATTTTATTTAACATAGATAAATCCAATATGTCTATTTCACCGTCTTCGTTTAAGTCAGCAGCCATCTTAGATACAATACCTTCTATATTAGTTAATCCTAACAAATATTTATTTAAAATTGACAAATCTAATATGTCTATAACTTCATCATTATTAATGTTTCCCAATTTTATAGTTTTAGTTACATCTTCATAATAGTTAAAGCGCACTCCACTTACATATTTATTTTCTTCTTCCATTCCATTACTATATGTAGCCGTTGCGAGTATTTTTACATATTTTGCTTTTTTCGGTTCACTTAGTTTTAAAATTTTTCTTTCTTTATTATTTGACCAGTTAGTAGCTTTACCAGATAAAGTCCAATTTTTGCCATCTAAACTAACATAAACTTCTACATCTTTAATTCTTCCATTTGCTCCACCACTAGGGTCATAAGCAATTTGTGACAATACTCTTTCTTTATCAAAAACTGTTACATAAGCTTTATCTTTTGCTACTTTTCCAAATTTAGTATGCCATGTTGTAAAAGGACTTGCATCTATCATATTTGTTGCAGGTTGGTCATCTTGTGACTCTGCTGCAGAAACAAAATTAATATATTTTACAGGAATATATGTTGTTGTAATATCTGGAATATCCGTAAATTTAAACTCCATAGCTTCTCCTTCTAAATATATTCCATGTGCTTTATAGCGAACTTGTACAACTTTATCTCCCGTAAATTCAATATCACTTGAATAGTCTGTCCAAGTAATGCCTCCATCTAAACTATATTCTAGATTTTCTATTTTTCCAATAAAGCGGTTTTCGTCATCGTTTCCATCCAATAACTCATTTGAAATATTTTCACCATTTAAAATGTCTATTATATAAACTTCGTTAGAACCAGATATTTGTACACGAATGTCATTTTCTGCATTAATACTTGCTATTTCTTCTTTTGTAAGTTCAATTTTATGCTCTAAAGTTGTCTTCCAAGTACTTCCTCCATCCAAACTATATCTAACTTGAAACTCATAATCATCATACTTACTATTTATTACTATTTTTCTCGCATCCTCTCCGTCAAATGAAAATGATGCCAATTCAACTAAATTTTCTCCTAGTAAACTTTGAGCAACTTCTTTACATGCATTTGGTTGTAAACTTTCTTTATTAGTTGCATTTAATGCATTATTAAGAGCTTCTGTTTTTAAAATGTCAATTGTTATAGTATCCTCTTGGCTCAAATATGGATATATTAAATTTAATAAGTCAACCATGGCAATTGGATAATATGTATATGTTTGAATAATTTTATTTGCTAATTCTTTCCACTCTTCAGTCGTTTTATTTTCTGTCTTATATAGATTAATTAAATCTTCATATGTATCTAAATTTATATTTAAACACTCTAATGATTTTTCTAATATTTCTTCTTTAATCTTATAATCACTATAAGAATTTGAAATTAAGTTATAATAAAATGATTTTTTATAATTTTCGTAATCATTTAAGGCCCCTTGAGCTAAAAGCAAATAGCTAGAATTATTTGTTCTCATACTATTATAAGACTTATTGCCCCATCCCAAAAGTAACCTATAAATATTTCCGCCATACCAACTTGTAAAACTTTTACCCCATCCAGATATATTGTTTCCAATATTCCACATACCATTTCCATTATTATCTTGTGTATAATAAAAATATGCTTCATGTCCTGGTTGATATGTACCTACAGCAGGTATCCCATGTACTTTATACAAATTTTGTCCTAGCCTAGAAATATTCCAACATATTCCTCCTGCCTCCATACTCATCCAAGTTTTTACTGTTTTATCTTCTCCAAAAGAAACATTATATTTACTTAATTCATATTTTGTATCATATTTATCCTTATTAGCCATATCAAAATATTCTTCTCTATTGTAATTTGGCGAAGCATAGTTCATATAACTATATGGATTTAATTTTACATTTATATTATCTGGATACCTATCTTCTGAATACCCACGAAGCCAAAGCACCTCTTCATTAGCAATTGAGTCATTCATTACAAAACGCATTAGTTCCATGTTATATGATTTAAATTCTTCTTTTCTTAAAAATAAATTATCATCATATAATTTTTTTACTAATTCAAATCTTTTTACAACATCATAAGAACTAACAGATGTATTAAAACGTAATGGTGATGCCACAATATCACTACTATACGCAACAGCTAAAGCAATTAACATCTTTTTATAAACATATGCATCTCCATCACTACCTATAACATCTTTATAGTTTTTATATAATTGACTAAGTGCATTTAAACAAGTAACTCCATTTTTAATTTCTCCTGAATTTATAAAAAGTTCTAAAGCGTCACTATCATTTTTTAGCCAATTTATTACATTTATTATATCTTCTCCACCTTTACTTACTGCATCTTGAATTGCCCAAAACCCAACACGATTAACAAACTCTCTTTCTAAAACTAGTTTCAAATTATTCTCATAGTTATAGTCTGCATTATTTTTAGAAATTATTTCATCATAATATTCTAATTTATGAACTCCTTGATATAATTCCGAATTTAAGTCATAATCCCTTTTTACAAGTCTCGCATCACCAAAAACAGAATGATCATTTCCATTGCCTCCATTTTGATCTGCATATAATCTTAGATATTTGTAATTAGAAATATCTATATCAACAGCATAAGCACTTTGATTAGATGTAATTGGCTCTGACTTATATAGTTCTTTCCATTCTGTTCCATCATTTGAAACAGAAATTCTAAACCACACATCTCCTTGTCCATTTTGTGAACTGTCAATTCCAAGCTTTGCAACAAATCGTGTATATTCATCTGAATATTCTGATATATCATAAGTTAATTGAGACGATGCATGCGCCCCAATTCCTTTATTAAATATTATTTTCGAACCATCTATTATTAAACTAATTTTTTCACCATTTATGTTCTTATCTTTCATAATACTACCATAGCCAGCATAAGACCATCTATTTGTAGTTATGTATTCCATATCTGATAAATAATAAAAATTAATTTCTTCATTTTTCTGTGATGTTTCATCGTGCTGAGCTATTTCTGTATTACTCTCCGCGAATACATTATAAAAGCTTGCTAATGAAAATTGCATTATAAGAATTATCATTAGTAAGCTAATTAAAAATTTTAACATTCCATATTTCTGCATTTTTACTCTTTTCATATTCCTTATTTCTACTCCAATTTATATTTCTTCTGCCCAAATTACCAATCTTCCTGATACATCATCTGTACATGTAGAAAGTGATATTTCTCTTTTTCCTTTTGTGTCTCTTACAGCATATGAAAAATCATTAGCATCTGTTATGTACTTTTTAGTAATTTTATATTCTAATCTTCTGTTACTTAAATCTGTTATATAAATTTTATCTCCTATTGAAAGTTTGTCATTGTTTGAAAAGAACCTACCATCTCTAAAGTTGTGACCTATAATAACATTATTTCCTACTTCATTTAACCCTGGTCCATATATAAATCCTACTGCAACCATAATAGTATCTACTGTAGCTTCAAGTATTGGATATTCTAAGTCTATTCTAGGTATTTCTATTTTACCATTAACAGCATATCCTTTATATGTTAATTTGTTATTAGATGTATTTCCTCCTGTTGTATTATTGGGATTTACATCATTTACTGGCACATTTATTATGTTATTATTTCCTCCTGGAAGCGATCCTATATTAGATCCTTGTTCTTGATTTAAATATTCATCTAATTGTCCTAATATTTCATCACTTTCTGAAGTTTCTTGAGTTTTTTTGTAATAATCTAACGCCATGTATACAATTAAACCTATGATACCCAGTATCACTATAACTAATATTACAGTTAATATTTTATTATACTTACTATTTTTTAACATAATTACCTCTCTTTCCAAATATTATGCCATATGTAAAAATGATAAATCATATTTTTTCAATTTAAATACTTACATAATTAATTATAACATATTTTTATATATTTTTCTACATAATATTTGGTATTTTCTGTTGTTGTCTTATATAACTAATTGCAAATTTTTGTACCTAATTTCTTCCCTGCAATTATATGAAAATGAATATGCATTACTTCTTGACCACCATTTTCTCCACAGTTTGCAATTACTCTAAAACCATCTTTGTCTATTTTTAAATCTTTTGCTATTTTATTAATAGCTTTAAAAATTTCTGCAACTAAATAGCTTTCTTCTTCTCTTACATCTACTAATTTTTCAATGTGCTTTTTAGGAATAACCAAAATATGAATTGGTGCAACTGGATTTATATCCTTAAAAGCAAGTACATTTTCGTCTTCATAAACTTTCTCTGATGGAATTTCTCCTTTTATAATTTTACAAAAAATACAACTTTCCATAATTAAAATCCCTCTTTCATTAGAATTATAAACTGACTTTTTTTGTTTTAGCTTCTAATTATGAGTATATTAAATAATAAGCAAATATTAAAATTGTCAAGTGTTATAAAACATCTCATAATATTATACACAATTTTGATACAATTAATTAAATATTTACATACTTTGTCTTTTTTACTCTAATATAGCTTTAATTCTTCTTACACCTGCTGAGCTTGATTCTTCTTTTAATATTTTAAATTTTCCAAGCTCTCCTGTATGTTTTACATGAGGTCCTCCACAAATTTCTTTGCTAAAATCTCCTATAGTATAAACCTTTACCTTATCCCCATATTTATTCTCAAATAGTCCTGTTGCTCCAGAATTTTTTGCTTCTTCCACTGTCATTTCTTCGCATGTTACAGGCAAATCTCTTTTTATCTGCTCATTTACAATATCTTCTACTTCTTTTAATTGTTCTTTTGTCATTTTTTCTGGATGAGAAAAGTCAAACCTTAATCTTTCTGTTGTTATGTTTGAACCTTTTTGTTTTGCATGCTCTCCTAAAACTATTTGTAAAGCCTTATGTAATAAGTGTGTTGCTGTATGATATTTTATTGTTTGCTCATTTTGGTCTGCTAACCCACCTTTAAACTTCTGCTCGCTTCCCATTCTAGATTTATCTTGATGTTCTTTAAATAATTTGTCGAATTCTGTCATGTCTATTTTAAAACCTTGCTCTTCTGCCAAGTCTGCTGTAATTTCTGGTGGAAAACCATATGTTTCATATAATTTAAAAATAGTTTGTCCATCTACTATATCTTTATTTTCTTGTTTTAATTTTTGAATAGCTTTTTCAAACTCTCTTTCACCATGTGATAATGTTTTTACAAACTTATCTTTTTCTTCTAGTATAACTTGTTTTATTATTTCTTTATTTTTATCTAAATCTGGATACATTTCTTTTAATATTTCAATATCTAAATCTATTAAACATCCAAGTTCATCCAAACTTATTTGTAATTTATTTAAGTGTCTTGTCATTCTTCTTATTAATCTTCTTAAAATATATCCTCTATCTATATTGCTTGGTCTACCACCATCTGATATTATCATCATGCTAGAACGTAAATGCTCTGCGATAATTCTTCTACTTTTTATATCATCTATTTTTTGTAAACTCTCTAATTTTTCCATTATCGGTTCAAATATTTCTGTATCAAATGGTGTTGTTTTTCCTTGAAGTAAGAAAGTTATTCTTTCTAGCCCCATTCCTGTATCTACATTTTGTTGTTTTAGTTTAGAATATGTTCCATCTTTAGATTTATAATATTCCATAAAAACATTATTCCAAATTTCGACATATTTTCCGCAGTCACAAGATGGTTGACAATCTTTAGAACATGGTTCTTTTCCAGTATCATAAAACATTTCTGTATCTGGTCCACATGGTCCTTCTTCCCCCGCTATCCACCAGTTATCATCTTTTCCATAAAAATAGATTCTCTCATCTGGTATACCAGCTTTTCTCCAACATTCAGCTGTAACTTCATCTCTAGGAGCATCTTCATCTCCTGCAAAACAAGTTACAGAAATTTTATCTACCGGAATTCCCAACTCTTTAGTTAAAAATTCAAAGCTCATACTTACAGCTTCTTCTTTAAAATAGTCTCCTAAAGACCAATTTCCAAGCATCTCAAAATATGTTAAATGTCTATTATCTCCAACCTCTTCTATATCATTGGTACGTACACACTTTTGATAATCTGTAAGCCTTTTTCCTTCTGGATGTTTTTCTCCTAAAAGGTATGGAACTAGTGGTTGCATACCAGCTGTTGTAAATAATACAGATGGGTCATTTTCTGGAATTAATGGTGCACTTGGAATAACACTATGACCATGATTTTTAAAAAAATTTAAATATTTATTTCTTATTTCTATTGCTTTCATTATTTTGCTCCTTTTAAACTAAACTTATGTACAATTATATAATATAAATGCCTATAAATCAATAGATTATAGGCATTTAAGTTTTTATTTATTTAATTAAAGTACAACCAAGACCGGACGGAACGAAGTGTAGTTTTCGCCGCTATTTGTGCTAGCGTCCTGGCCAATGAAAGAAAATATTCCTGCACCAGCGCTGTTATGGTACCCCCCTCCACGATTGAAGAATGGACCACTTGTGCTAGGAAACATAGAATTACCGAAGTTCCATGACTGATAATGTTGATCCCCATAACGGCTCGTCTCATATACTGCATCTCCATATTTATCTGAATTTGCACTATAGTTATAACCTGAACTATCATAACTTCCTATACTATACACATTCTTTGTCTTTTTTTCTCCATTCACTAAAATACTATTTGCATAACTTGTTAAATATTTAGTTCCATTATTTACATATGCTGCTACAGCTTCATAGGCTCCTCCGCTCATATCATATACTCCGTACACTGTTCCTGTCGTGCTTTGTCCTACATTATCTACATATGCATTTTCACTTTCTCCTCCTGTATAATATGAACTATTAGTATTTCTTTCTATTTTACTATTTTTTCCATATTTACTTTTACTTAAATATGCTAATGCTCCCCATTCGTCATTTTTCATCATATGGCTGTTTAATATACTATTATAGTTTAGGCATACTGTATATATATTACTTCTGTTTATATTTCTCCAACTACTTACCCCTGGTTTTACCTGTAGTTTCTTTCCAGTTCCATTATATTCACTATTTGACGAATTTGTTGTTGCTCCTTCTGGACT
>FR901457.1 GCA_000438355.1 Clostridium sp. CAG:273 | reverse complement strand
GCAGCTTGAAGTTTAGTTGTCATATCTGCTGTAACATCTCCAGGTGCTGTTCCTGTTTGTAAAGCTTCCATTTGTTTAGATACTATATATCCTTGAATATTATCTGCTATTGTTCCTTTATTTGAACTAGCTGCAGCTTCTTGTGCTTTTCCTACCACACCATTTTGTGCAAATACTAATGCTATTGTTATTCCTGCTAGTATTAATAATACTACGATTGTAACAACTAATGCTACTAGTGTAATACCACCTTGTCCTTTTGTTTTTTCTAACATTTTATTTACTCCTTTCTCTAAAGTAAAAATTTTTTAATATTATTTACCTACAGCAGTTAATGTAGGATATCCTGTATCATATCCCTTAACTGTTAGATTATAGCTTTGTCCATTTAATGTGAATTTTACTGTTCCTGCTATTGTTACAGTTGTATCTGCATTAACTGTTATTGTTCCAGAACCTGTTGCTGCATCTACTGTAATTCCTGCAGCTTGAAGTTTAGTTGTCATA
>FR901456.1 GCA_000438355.1 Clostridium sp. CAG:273 | reverse complement strand
GATATATCCGAATTGTTATATTTAGAAGGTAGAAGAAAAAAATAATAATCACATTATTTAAAATTTCGTAATATAATCTACTAGATATTTTTATCTTTTAACAATTTACTATTTTCTTTTTCAAGCTGCTTTAAGCTTTTTTTAGGAGTAGGTAAATCTTCTGGCATAGTTCCGTCCAGCCTCTTTAATGGCTTTTCTAACTATTTTTCCTATTTTATTATGTGTTTTACAAGCTTCTTTTTCTGTATTTACACCATCTTTTTTTAATTTTTCTTCAGCTTGAGATATTCTAAATAAATTTGCAATTAATTCAGTACTTCCCATATTATCTAAAATATCTTCTCTATATCTCAACCCTTTTCTCTTAGCTATATCATCAGCCGTTTCACCATTATATAGCCCCTTATAACCGGCATTATGAAACTTATCAAAATTTTTAACTCCCGCCTTTTTAGCAGTTTGATTCAATGAATAATTTCCTTTTCTAGTTAGATTTCTTTGATAAAATCTTTTTTCATCTTCTGTTAACATACTATATTCTTTTTCATTAATTTCTTGTTTTCTAGTCTGAACTGCAAAATAAGTTTGTGCAAGAGCAATAACTTTTTTTCTACTATCACCATTTTGTGCTATTAGATAACAAGCATAACGAGTTAATTTATAATCATTTATTTCAACCTCTGCATTATTACCACGCTTTGACAACTTACTGACGTCAATAAAATGTTCAAATACATTTATATCGCTATTCTGACATGATATTTTAGCTTTATCAATTATCTTTTCAAAGTTTTGCCAATTTGAATATTGCAAAACACGAATAAGTTCTCTTGCATACCAAAATTCAACACCGTGTTTATCTATATGTTTTATATCCTCAAATGATTTATTATTTTTACCTTTCTCACTTATAGGTATCATCTCCATTTCTAAATATTTATTTTGTGTTATTTAGACAATATTATAAAACATATGTTTGTAGTTGTCAATAATTTTAATTTATTCTTACAATTTTATATTATCTAAATTTTAAAAATTTTCCAACTACCATATTTTTTATTCCTTTTTAATCTTCAATTACATATAAAGAGAATATAATATTTATTCATAAGAAAAAATATTATATTCTCAATTTTTAAAATTCAGCATTTTCACTTTTTAAATTATACTCGTCTTTTATAATTGTTTGGATTATGTCTAGCGACTTTTCTAAATTATTGTTTTTTACTACATAGTCATACATACCAATTCTAGACTCTTCGTAGTCTATTCTGTTTAGGCGTAGTTGTATTTCTTTTAGGCTTGGTTTGTCTACTCTATTTTCTAGTCTTTTTTGTAATGCACTTTTTGGTACTTTTAAGAATATTGTTACAATTTTTACATCGTCCTTTAATATTCTTAATAAATTTTCTACACCATTTACTTCTATATCTTTTACTATAATTTTTCCATTATTTATTTTTTCATTTAGAAGTTTTTTAGATGTTCCATAATAATGCTCATGGTGTAAACTATATTCGTATAAGTCACCATTTTCTATCATTTTCTCAAATTCTTCTGTTGTAACAAAATTATATGTTTCTCCTGGAATATCTCCTTCCCTTGGAGGTCTATCTGTATATGATGGTAATGATTCTAAATTATCCATCCTTTTTATTAACTCTTTTTTTATAGTATCTTTTCCTGCTCCAGATACTCCTGAAAGCAAAACTAACATATTGTCACCTTACCTTCTTCCAACTCGTCTGCAGCGTAAGATACAGGTGATGGCTCCTCCTTTGAAGTTAATGGTTTGCTTCCTGCTGCAATTTGTCTTGCTCTTTTTGCAGTAGCTGTTACTAAGATATATCTATTGTCTACGTGTTTTAATAATTGTAAAACTGTTGGTTTAACTAACATTAATAATTCCCCCTAATTATTTTAATTTTTAATAAATTGTATTATAACACACTTTTAATTAAATGTACATATTTTATATTAATCTTCGCTTTCATCTATTGTTGTTGCTACATCATCTCTGTCTAATCTTCCTGCTACTGTTTCTGGTTGAACTGCAGATAAAAGAACATGCCCAGAATCCATAATTATTACAGCTCTAGTTCTTCTTCCATATGTAGCATCTATTGCCATACCTTCGTCTTTTGCTTCTTGTACAATTCTTTTTATTGGTGCAGATTCCGGACTTATAATAGCAATAATTCTATTGGCAGAAACAATATTTCCAAATCCTATGTTTATAAGTTGCATAAGATTCCCTCCTTATTCCTTTTCTTCTTTTTGAATAATATCTTTCATGTTATCTACAAAATACTTTTTTTTCATTTTGCTATATAAGTATATAGACTTTGCCACATAATAAATTGCAAAAAGCATTGATATTGAAGCTGCTATTGGTAAAAATATGTTTTGAATTTCTATATTAACATATAAAAGTCCCATTGTTGCAATTGCTAAAAATAATGTTTCTATTCCAAATGCACATAATTTACCACTGTCTTTTTTATATGCTCTTTCAAATAGTAATATTGCAATAACTAGTATTATAAAGCTAAATACTTTTAAATCTACATTATATACTTCTTCTTTTATATTCATAAAGCCTAAAATCATAAAGACTAAATATACCATAATGGCTATTGCTACACACAAGTTTTCGAATACTACAGAGCTTAGCTTTTTCTCTTCTGTTTTAGGAAGTTTACTTTTTGATTTTAAATCTTTTCCTACTTCTTTTTCCATAAGTTGCATTTTTTCTTCATCTTCGACTTTAACTACATTAGATGTTTCTATTGCATCTGTTATTACAGCATCGCCCTCTTCTACTACTTCTCCCATTTTTTTTGAACCGCTTACTTTAGTTACTTTTCCTTTAGATTTATTAGTTTTAGGTGATTCTGCAGTTTTTGTTTTAGAATTCTTAGTTGTTTTTTCTGATAGTTTTTCACCTGCTACTTTTGCTCCTGCTGTTTTTGTTCCTGTCTTTTTTACTTTAATATTTTCTAAATTACTTGCATTTTTTAATTCTTTATTTGTGTTATTTAGTTCTTTATTTTTTAAAGCTTCACTTTTCGTTTTTTTACCTGTAGTTGTTTTCTTTGCTGCAGTTGTAGTTTTTTTAGCTGTAGTTTGCTTTTTTGTAGCTTCATTATCTGAAGTTCTTGATGTTGTTTTTTTGGTAGTAGTTTTCTTAGTTTCTGTAGTTTTTTTACTTACTTTTTTAACATTTTCTTTTTTCTTTTCTTCTTCGTTTTTTACCTGTGCCATTTTTAGCCTCCTAAATATTTCCGATACATTACAATTATTATTATATCAATAGATATTTTGTTTTTCAAGAAAAATGTTTAAATTCATAATAAATTAATTGTTTCGTATTTTCATATATAAAAACCTAAGGTATGTGTAAGTATCTTATTTTGCAAACTATTTTATATTAAAATTTATTAAGTTAATTAGTAAAATTTTAGTTTGGAAGAAATTTATTCTTTCATTCCTACGAATGCATTTGCATAAAGTTAGAAAGGAATGGAATTTATTATGGTAAAATTTAATATTGAAAATCTTTTAAAGAAAAATGGCAAAAGTAAATATTGGTTATGTAAAAATATGAACATAACTTCTAGAAATTTAAACAGAATTATTTATGGTGAAACCACTTCTATTTCTTTTAAGTATCTAGAAGATATGTGCAAATTTCTTGACTGTGAATTATCTGATTTAATTTCTATTGAACAAGATGATATAAGTAATAAAGGAGCATAAAACCCAGCACTTTTTTGAAGTGTTGGGTTTATTTTTACCTTATATTTACATTAAAGTGCAATCAAGACCGGACGGAACGATACATTGTCGGTGTCAACGCCATAGCTAATTTCAGAAAAATAAAACATTCCTGCACTTGTATTGTGATTGTAATTGCCTCCGCGGTAGAAAAAAGTCCAAGATCTACATGGAAAACTAGAGTAATCTCCATACCATGAGCTGTTATTATCATTTACATTTGCACTAGTTTCATATACTGCGTCTCCATATTTTCTTGAGTTTGCAATATAGTTCTCATATTCACCATCTGGAGTTCCTATTTCATATACGTTCTTTGTTTTGTTATCTCCATTTACTAAACTTTGCCCATATTGATTTAAGGCCTTATCTCCATTATTTACATATGCAGCTACATATTCTTTTGTACCTCCATTCATATCATATACTCCATACACCGTTCCTGTTGTACTTTGTCCTACATTTGTTATATATGCATTTCCACTTCCGCCTCCAGTATAGTATGAGCTATTACCATTTATTGTTACTTCTGCATTTTTTCCATATTTACTCTTACTTAAATATGCTACTGCTCCCCATTCATCATTTTTCATCATATGGCTATTTAACACACTATTATAGTTTATACAATTTGTATACATACTTCCTATATGATTATATCTCCAACTACTTACCCCTGGTTCTACTTTTATTTTTCCGCTACTATTACTTGCTTCAAATTTTGCTACCCATAGTCCACTTACTGTTTGTCCATAGTTAAATGCTGGGTGGATATTCCAATTTCCTTGGCCACTTGCATTTTGGAAACTTGTTCTTCCTGTACTTGTCTCGTCTGTTAATCCCTTCATGAACTCTATTTCTATATTTCCTACTGTATTACTATGATATCCACTTGTTATATTATATGCATATCTTGGTATCCATA
>FR901455.1 GCA_000438355.1 Clostridium sp. CAG:273 | reverse complement strand
GCTTGGTAATGTTGGCTCTGGTGGTGTTGGTTCTTCTGGCACATTATTTAATGCACTTGCTAAGTCATTATACAATTGGTTTAATTCGTCTTTTTCTTTTTGTACAGCTTCTTTTGTTTTGTTTGCTGCTTCTTGAGCCTTTTTTATTATCCCATTATCACTAAATACTGTACTTATTGTTACACTTGCCAAAATAAGAAGTACTACAATTGTTACAACTAATGATATTAATGTTACTCCGCTTATTTGTTTTAGTTATTTTAAAAAAATTCTTTTCCTTTTTTAATTCTTTCTTTAAAGAACTTTTTAATATTTTTCTAATTCCTAAATTCATCTTTTTCCTCCGTTTTTTATAATTTCTTTAATAAGTATTTACAGTTATTATTGTTATTAATCATTTTTTATAAAATTTTACATATTAATTAATTGTATTAAGAATAATATGTTCTATTTTTATGTATTTATAGAACAATTATATCATTTTATTGTGAAATTGTGTACTTTTTTGTATTACATTTCTATTACATTTCTATTACATTATTATTACATTTTTAATTTTAAATATATTAAATTACAATTTTAGTTTTGTTTATAAATCTATTATTTTTCAAAATTGCATTTACTTTTTCAATTGACACTTTCTATTTAATTGTAAATTTTCTGTGTATATTATTGATATTGCTATTATAAAAGAATATAATTAACTAATAAGTAAGTATAAGGAGGATTGTGCCTTGTCATATATTGAGTTTAAAAATGTTTGTAAAGAATATAAAATGGGAGAAGTTACAATTAAGGCTTTAAATAACACTAATTTTAGTGTAGAAAAAGGAGAATTAGTAGTTATTGTTGGTCCTTCTGGTGCTGGTAAAACAAGTGCATTGAATATTTTAGGTGGTATGGACACTGCTACTTCTGGAAAAGTAGTAGTCGATGGAAAAGATATTACAAATTTAAAAAATAAAGATTTAATAAAATATAGAAGAAATGATATTGGTTTTGTTTTTCAATTTTACAATTTAGTCCAAAATTTAACAGCTCAAGAAAATGTAGAACTTGCTACTGAAATTTGTAAAAATTCACTAAACCCAACCGAAGTTTTAAAAAAGGTTGGATTAAAAGATAGACTAAACAATTTCCCTTCACAACTTTCTGGTGGAGAGCAACAAAGAGTGGCTATTGCTAGAGCTATTGCTAAAAATCCTAAATTACTTCTTTGTGATGAGCCAACAGGTGCTTTAGATTACAAAACTGGTAAACAAATATTAAAATTATTACAAGATACAGCAAGAAAAGAAAATATGACAGTTTTAATTATAACCCATAATGGTGCTTTAGCTCCAATGGCAGACAAAGTTATACATTTTAAAAATGGTACAGCAGAAGATATTATTATAAATAATAATCCAGTTTCTGTAGAAGAAATTGAGTGGTAATAGCATAAAAAATTCTTCGATTATTCTAACTATACAAAAGTCTATAAATTATAATGAAAGGTAAAAGTAATAGGTATGAAAAAAGCTGTTATTAAAGACGCTCTCAGAGAAATAAAAAAATCATATAAGCGTTTTATATCCATTTTATTAATGGCTTTTTTAGGTGTCGGCTTTTTTGCTGGAATTAGAGCATCTTCACCAGATATGTTAGATACTATAGATACATATTATAAAAATCAAAATGTGTATGATATTCAAGTATTGTCCACCTTAGGACTTACAAGTGACGATATTAATGCAATTTCTAAAATAGAAAATGTAGAACATGTTGATGGAAACTTTGAAACAGACGGTCAAATTGAAGTTGGAAATAAAGAAGTTATAGCAAAAGTTATGTCTCTAAACGATTTTAATACTCCTGTATTAATTGATGGTTCTCTTCCATCTGCTAAAAATGAGTGTGTTGTTGAGGAAAGATTTTTAACTGTAAATAATAAAAACATTGGTGATACAATAGAACTTAGTATAAAAGATATGCAAAACGATAATGGAGAAGATGTACCATATTTATATGAAAAAGAGCTAAAAATTGTAGGTACTGTTCAAAGTCCTATGTATATTTCTGTAGATAGAGGTACAAGTACTTTAGGCTCTGGGAAAATAGATTATTATATGTATATTCCAAAAAGTAATGTACAAGCAAATAGTATATATACTAATATTTATGTAAAGGTAAAAGACGCAAATAAATATACAACCTCTTCTAAAAAATATGAAGATTGTGTTAATAGTGTTAAAACAGAAATAGAAAAAATTAAAGATAATCGTGAAAAATCAAGATATGACAGTTTAGTAAATACCGTTACTAAAAAAGTAGAAGATGCAGAAAAGGAATTAAATACGCAAAAGACTGACGCTAAATCTAAAATTGCAGATGCAGAAAAAGAACTTGAAAATGGAAAAAAACAAATAGAGAATGCAGAAAAGACAATTAAATCTAATAGAATAAAAGCAGATAAAGAGTTTAATAAAGCATATGCAGAACTTATTAACGGTAAAAATAAAATTGCAGATAGTGAAAAACAGTTAGAAAGCAAAGAAAAGCAAGCAAATGAAGAGTTTGATAAATTAGAAAAGCAAAAAGCAGAATTAAATACACAACTTACTACATTAAATAGTGGTATTACAGAAGTACAAAAAAATATAGAAAATATAAATATTGCATTAAAAAATCCTAATTTAACGAGTGAACAAAAAGCAAATTTTGAAAAAACAAAAAAACAATTAGAAAATAAACTTTCAGAACTAAATAATACAAAAGCACAATTAGTTTCTGCTATATCTAAAATAGACTCAGGAATTGCTACTGGAAAAACAGAAATTAAAAGTGCTAAAAACAAATTACAATCTGCTAAAAATGAACTTAAAAAAAGTGAAAACGCATATTATTCTACCAAAAATTCCACATATAAACAGCTAGATAATGCAGAAGAAGAACTTGAACTTTCTAAAAAGGAACTTAAAGATGGCGAAAATGAATTAGAAAAAAATAAAAAAGAATTTAATGAAAAAATTGCAGATGCGGAAAGCAAATTAAATGATGCTAGAGCTAAAATTGCAGAAATAGAAAATCCAAAGTGGTATGTTTTAGATAGAAATGGAAATACTGGATACTCAAGTTTTATACAAGACACAGATAGTATTGCAAATATAGGAAAAGTATTCCCTGTTATTTTCTTTATAGTAGCTGCTTTAATTTCTCTTACATCTATGACAAGAATGGTAGAAGAACAAAGAACTCAAATTGGTACTTTAAAAGCATTAGGTTATAATAAATTACAAATAACCAGCAAATATGTGCTTTATGCAAGTTTAGCTTGTATTATAGGTAGTATTTTAGGTATGTCTGTTGGATTTGTATTATTACCAAAAATTGTATGGAAAATGTATAGTATGATGTACCAAATTGGAGATATTCAAACTAGTTTTAATTTTGAAATTGGTAGTTTAGGTTTTATTTTAATAGTAATAAGTATTCTTGGCGCAACAATTTATGCAGTAATAAAAGAGCTTATTCAAACACCTGCAACACTAATGAGACCTAAATCTCCTAAAATGGGAAAACGTGTTTTTTTGGAAAAAGTTACATTTATTTGGAAAAGGTTGTCTTTTAGTAGAAAAGTTACTGTTAGAAATATATTTAGATATAAAAAGAGATTTTTAATGACAATTATAGGAATTATGGGTTGTACGGCATTAATTGTTACAGGTTTTGGAATAAGGGACTCTATAAGAGCTATAATGCCTGACCAATATGAAAAAGTATTTAATTACGACTTACAAATTAATTTGAAAGCAGATTTAGATAAAAAACAAAAACAAGATTTTATTAATTCATTAACAAATGACGATAAAATAGAAAAACTTAGTGAAACATATATGTCTTCTATTTCTGCAATAAATGAAAACGTTGAGGAAAATGTACAAATTATAGTACCAAATAATAATACAGACTTTAATACATTAATTAATCTTACAGATGTAAAAAGCAAAAATAATTTATCTTTGCCAGAAGATGGAGTTTTGTTAACAGACAAAGCAGCCCAACTTTTAGGAGTAGAGGCTGGAGATAATATTACTTTAAAAGACACAGATGAAAATGAAACTAATGTAAAAGTTACAAATGTAGTAGAAAACTATGTATATCACTACATATATATGTCTAAAAGTATGTACGAAAATTTATATGGCAAATCTTTTGACAGTAATGTAATTTTAACAAAAGATTTTAATTTAGATAATGAAACAGAAGACAACTTTGTAAAAGATTTAATGAACATGCCTGAAGTAGCATCTGTTACAAGAATTTCTACTGCAATGAATATGATGAACGATACAATGAAGTCTTTAAATTATGTTGTTGTTATACTTATTGTATCTGCTGGACTCCTTGCATTTGTAGTATTATACAATTTATCTAATGTTAATATTAGCGAAAGAATACGTGAACTTGCTACTATAAAAGTATTAGGTTTTTATGATAAAGAGGTATATTTATATATAACAAGAGAAACTATTATTTTAACAGCTATCGGATTAGTATTAGGTTTAGTTGCAGGATATTTCTTAGATTTCTTTATATTAGAAACTTGTGAAATAAATATGCTAAGATTTAGAAAATTTGTTGCTCCTTTAAGCTTTGTATTTGCAGCATTAATAACGATATTATTTACTATTATTGTAAACATAGTAACATACTTTGCATTGAAAAAAATAAATATGATAGAAAGCCTAAAAAGCGTAGAATAATAATAATAATAATATATGCAAATTATTTTTATTATTATTTATTATAATAAGTAAAATTTATATTAAAAAAGCAATAAAAAATAAATC
>FR901454.1:4684-7217 GCA_000438355.1 Clostridium sp. CAG:273 | reverse complement strand
ATAGAATATCGTATGAACGGATATTATGGTAAATATACATTTAGAGAAATATAAATTATTAATGAATAATAAGAGTAACAAACATAAAAGGCTCTCCTTAATAATTAGTAAGAGCCTTTTTATGTTCTAATAAAGTAAGCAAGATTAGAACATATTTAAGGTTAATTTGCATTTAACATTACAAATTCTTGATATTCTTGAATATTAAACTCACTTAAATTATTATACAAAGTTTTATATTTTTCTAAAGTAGAATTTCTAAAAATATATACATTATTTACATCTAATTCTGTTGGAATAGCAAAATATACATTTCCTATACTGTTTATTGTTTGAAACATTTCATTTTCGTTACTTTTATGCACATTGTTTATATAATATGGTGTAGGAATTTCATTATATAACAGATATAATATATAAGGTTGATTAATTGAATTGTCTATATATAACTTTTTTATAGTCTCCAAATTTTCATTATTCGATGAGTTAGTTTGCTCTGCATTACCATATTCATGAGTATTAGAAGTATCAACAATATTATAAGCTTCAACAACAGCTTCTTTTAATCCAAAATTCATATAAGAACTTATATATGTTTGATAATCTGTAAAATAATAATGTTCCATAAAAGTAAATAATATAAAATATGTAATAACAGGTACAAACCATACTTTACCTAAATTAATTATTCCAATAGCAGTGTAGAATACTAAAGGTATAAATATAACATTTATTCTATTTATAGCTCCGTCTACCATAAACATAAGAAGCAGACTTGCTATAAAAAAACAATTTATAATTGTATAAACTAAACCACAATTAGAGTTTTGTGATTTTGGTGGTACATTATAAAAATTTTGTGTTTTTTGATTTTTTTGTGTATCTTGCAAGTGCTGAGTAACCTGCAAATTACAATCTATTTTTGATTTAAAAAAGCTAATTTGTTTATATATAGACACAACAATTCCAATAATAGTAATAGGTATTGTTATCCAATTACATAAAAATAGGCCATATGGGTTTGTGTAATTAAGTATGTTGCCATCATTAGTAAATAGCATTTTTATATTATTTATGAAATTACCAAAAATGTTGCCATTTACACCAGAACCAATGGCTGTAATTTCTTTGAAGCGGACTGTTGGAAGTTTTGGGATTGTTATAGGTCCAAGTGTTAATGCATCTAAGTCAAAAAAGTTTACAATTACAAATAATATCATAGGAAGAGATATAATAGTTGTTGTGAATAAGTGGATAATACACTGCTTTATATTTAACTTTTTGACAACAAATAGCGAAATATAAAGCAAAGCTAATAAAACTGGAACGAAAAAGTATGAAGTTCCATAAGAATAAGTCGAAATGCCAAATATTATACCAGATAAAACCATAAACCAATTATTTTTATTTTGTATTCCAACATACATTGTAAAAAGTGCCCACAAAATTAAATCTGGAAAGATATTAGACTCTAAACCCCAACGTGATTTCATAAGGTGCCATGGAAATATTGCAAATATAAATAAGAATAGTACTGCTTTTTTATTTCCAAAAGTAGATTTCATAAAATAGTAAAATACAACAAGAGAAATACATCCAATTAAAGCCATAGGCAGCCTTATACTAAGTATGTTTAATCCAAATATACTAATGAAAGGTATCATTAAATATGAATATAATACATTTTGACCACTGCCCCAAGAGATAAATTGAACAGGAAAACTTTGCCCATTTCTATCTATCCCAAAGTTTAATATAGACCAAGCTTCATATGCAGAAGAAGCTTCATCTTGGTTAAGTCCAATAGGGTATTTATCTATGAAAATTATTCTAATAAAGCAACCAAAAAATAAAATAACAATTGCTAAAATGTTAAAAATATTTGCTTTAAAAAAAGAGATAGTATATGAAATTTTTTGTGATTTATTTTTGTTTAACTCACTGTTTTTATTTTTTATAAATTGACTTACTACAGAAAAGATAGGCATGGCACAAAATAAAATTGAAATCAAACTAGTAAATAAAATATTCATAAATAATTGTAATCCTTTCTTTAAAAAATACCATTAAGCATAGCCTAATGGTAAAAATCTAAAAAGAAATTAGTTGTTATTGAAATTTCTTCTTTGTTCTTTTCTAGCTTTTCTACAAGCTGGACATCTTTGTGGTTCGTTTGTGAATCCTTTTTCTGCATAGAAAGCTTGCTCACCCTCTGTAAAAACGAATTCTGCACCACAATCTTTACATGTTAATGTTTTATCTGCCATTATACATACCTCCTTCTTGAAATTTTGATATTTAATATTTTTGACCCTATTGACACTTTTTTCCTAATCAAAAAAAGAAGGAAATAGTATAAAAATAATTAAAATCATTTAAGCTTTTTATAAAAGCCAACCCTATTATAACACGATAAAAAAAAGAAAGCAAGAAATATTTTACATCAATTTGAAGGAAAATTTGGTGAATTTGTTGTGTTATTTTCAATTAAATATTTAATGCACATACAACATAATAAGATGTGACTTTACCT
>FR901454.1:0-4629 GCA_000438355.1 Clostridium sp. CAG:273 | reverse complement strand
ATGAAAAATCTTGCAACAAATTGAATAAATCCGTTTTTTGTGTTATACTAGGTATAAATTTACAATTATGGGCAAAGCGTAAGAATACAAACAATTTATAAATGCAATATTTTATTTTGTCTAAATTAAAAACCAATTAGGAGAGATAAAAAATGAAAAAAATATCAGTAGTCATACCAATGTATTATGAAGAACAAGTCGCAAATGAATGTTACAAAAGAGTAAAAAGTGTTTTAGAAAATATAGAAAACTACGAACATGAAATGATATTTATAAATGACGGAAGTAAGGATAAAACATTACCAATTCTTGAAGAAATAGCATCACAAGATAATACAGTAAAAGTTATTTCTTTTTCAAGAAACTTTGGACACCAAGCTGCAGTAACAGCTGGTTTAAAAGAAGTTACAGGAGATGCAATAGTTATAATAGATGCAGACTTGCAAGATCCACCAGAACTTATTCCAGAAATGCTTAAACATTGGGAAAATGGATATGAAGTAATATATGGAAAAAGAAAAACAAGAAAAGGAGAATCTGCATTTAAGCTTCTTACTGCTAAAATGTTTTATAAAACATTAAATGCATTATCAGATGTAGAAATACCAAGAGACACAGGCGATTTTAGACTAGTAGATAGAAAAGTTGTAGATGTTATAAATTCAATGCCAGAGCACAATAAATTTTTAAGGGGATTATTTAGCTGGGTTGGATTTAAACAAGAAGCTTTTGAATATGAAAGACAAGAAAGATTTGCAGGAAAAACAAAATATCCATTAAAGAAAATGATAAAACTTGCTTCAGACGGAATTATAAGTTTTTCTACAAAACCATTAAAAATAGTTGGTGGTCTTGGAATTATAACAATATTAATATCATTAATAATATTAATATATTCTCTAATATCATACTTTACAGGTCATAGTGCACAAGCAGGTTGGACATCTCTTATAGTAACAGTTACATTACTTAGTGGAGTTCAATTATTATCATTATGGATAATTTCAGAATATATTGGCAGAATTTATGATGATACAAAGAAAAGACCACAATACATTATAGACAAAAAAATAAATATTGAAAAATAAATTGGAGAAAGCATGAGAGAAAAAAGCAAAAGATTAGTATGTAATATAAGCATTTTTTTAATAATAGCATTTGCAATAGCTGTCGTAGTAATACCAAAACCTATAGGAAATTTAGATGAATTATGGAATTTTAATTTTGCAAATAATGTCGAAAAAGGTCTTGTACCATATAGAGATTTTAATATGGTACAAACACCTTTACTTCCAATGATTAATGCTATTTTTCTTGCTGTATTTGGAAATGAACTTATAGTAATGAGAATACTAGGTTGCTTATTATGTGCAGGGATTTTATTTATATTTTATAAAATATTAAATTTACTTAAGGCTAATAAAGGTATTAGCCTTTTTGCTGTTATGGCTTTATTTTATTTGTTAAAAGATTACTTTTGTATGGATTATAATTTTGCAGTATTATTTGTTGCACTAATTATTATTTACATAGAATTAAGAAGAATTTTAAAAAGGTCAGGAAATAATTTAGAAAATAAGTCAGAGAATAATTCAGGAAATAAGTCAGAAGATAGTTTGGAAAATAATATAGAACTAAATAATAATAAAATTATAGAAAATAGTAACAAAAAAGAAAATACAAGGTTAAGTAAGTACAAGACAGACATAATTTTAGGAATACTTGCTGGAATATGTATAATGCTAAAGCAAAGTACAGGGTTAATTATTGCTATTACATTACTTGGTTATGGAATATTTTTAGTAAAATCAAAAGAAGAATTTATAAAATATATAAAATTAACAGCTATGAAAATATTAGGAATACTAATTCCGATTGTAATAGTTTTTGTATATTTAGCTATAAATGGTGCAATAGGAGATTTTTGGGATTATTGCATAGCTGGTGTAAAAACGTTTACAAACAAAATACCATATTCTATGTTAATGAATAATGATAAATTGTATATTAAAGTTTTGTGTGTAATAATACCAATAATACTTGCTATAACTTTTTTGTATTCTGTAATTAGAAAGAATAAGATATTTTTAATAATGTCAAGTGTTTCTATTGCAGCATTTTCAGCAGCGTATCCAATTGCAGATGAAGTACACTTTTTAATAGGAATCTTGCCAACAGGTTTAATAATTTTTTATATACTAGACATTTGTATAAAAACCATAATTAAATTAATTAATAAAATATTAAACAAAATTTATAAAAACATAAGTATACATGGTAAGGAAAATATAAATAAAAATATACAATTTAATGAAACAGAAATTAAGTTAGAAAATGAAGCAAAAAAATGTGAAGAAAAAGAATATGAAAAAGAAAAGAAAAATAAATATGAGGAAAAACAAAAATGTAGAGAAATATTTATAAATAAATGGCTAGAATATTTTTTTATATTTATGGTAATGGGACTAACTGCATGGTATGGATATAAATATATTCCAAGCATAAAAGAATATTTTGCAAATTGTAAAAATGATGTAAAACATTTTTCAAATATAGTTATAACAGACTACACATATCAAAAAATAAAAGTAATGGACTCATTTATAAATAGTCAGGAAAAACCGGTGTATATATTAGATGCAGAAGCAGCTTTATATCAAATTCCATTAGACTTATATTATAAAGATTATGACATGTTTTTAATTGGTAATATAGGCTCTGAAGGAGAAAAAGGTCAAATAGAGAAATTACAAAAAGATAGCAACAAAATAGTTATTATAAAGTCAGATGGTGTTTCTTTAAATTGGCAAAATCCTAATAAAGTAAGGGAATATATAAAACAAAACATGGAGTATAAATATTCAATTTTATATTTTGACGTATATGAATAATTTATAAAATAGGTGATATTGTGGAAAGTTTGTTTAAAGATAAAGAAAGTGTTAATAAAGACAAAAAACAAGAAAAGAATAAAAAACTTATTATATATAAAAAGGATATTATTACATTTGTAATAATTTTTATAATTGCATGTATTACATTAATTGGTTTTTTTCCAATGCATTATGCAACAGATACATATAACATAATAAATATTGGCTATGAAGAATATATGATGAATAATTCTTTAAAAGATGGAAGAATTATAATGGGGATTCTAGTATTTATAGCAAATTTATTTAACATGCCAATAGAAATATGGATACCAATTTTGTTAGTTTTGGCAGTAATTATTTCCTGTATATCAGTTATAATTTTAAAAAATATAATATTAAGTTATAAGCCTGCGAAGAATAAGTGGGGAGAAATTATAGTTTTACTTATTTCATATTGTACAATATTTAATTTTATGTATTTAGAAAATTTATACTTTGCAGAATGTGCAGTTATGGCACTAAGTATCTTAGCATATATGCTTTCAGCAAGAAATGTTGTAAAAAAGAATTATGCAAAGTCTATATTTTGGGCAATTCTTGGAGTTGTCTCATACCAAGGAAATATTGGAGTAATTGCTGTTATGACTGTATTATTTACATTTTTAGAAAATACAGGCAATAAAAAATTTGTACAAAATATAATTTTAGATATAATAAAAACAGTTGTCATTATGCTGCTAGCAGCTGTAACAAATTTTATAGTAATAAAAATTATATGTGCACTTACAGGGATGACAGGTGATAGAACCCAATCTATGAGTGGTATTATAAATAATTTAAAATACATATATTATAATTACACAAGAGTTATAGAAAATACAGGTGGAATGTTAAAAAGTGAAGAGTTTATATTTTTATTATCAATAGTTAGTATAAGTGCAATTATATTATTTATATCAAAATCAAAAGAACCAGCAGAAAATTTATTAGAATTAATTTGGATAATAGTAGTAGCAATAGCTGCATCTTTTATATCATCTGCTATGTCTTTATCTGGATTTAATAGCGCAAGAATAAGATTTACAATTGGTATGCTTATTGGAGTTATATTTATATTTATGTATTGCAAAAGCAAATTATTTGAAAAAACACAAGTATTTGAAATAGTATTTTCATTTTTAGTAATATTATATGTTTTGATTAATATGTATACATATTTTTCTGTAACAGTTCAACATAAAAACACAAATGAATTTGAAAAAATAGAAGCAAATATGATAGAAAATGCAATAGAAGAATATGAGAAAGAAAATAGTATAGCTGTACAAAAAATCTGTATAATAAAGAAAAGTGAAGGAAATCATAAATTAGAGACTTCTAGAAATTCATGTGTACCAACATATATAGCTACAAGATGTGAATGGGGAATAACTGGAGCTTTACAGTATTACGAAGGAAGAGAACTAATAAAAACAGATGGAAATTGCTTAGAAAATCAAGAATTTACATTGAGTGGAAAACAATATAAATGTATAGGAGATACATTATATATTAATGTTTCTGTATATTAAATTATATTATGAATAATTTAATAATTTAGATTTTAAATTAAATATAGTAATATTAAATAAAATTTCAAATTTAACAGCCAAAAGCTAGAAATGTTGATTTTCAACATTTTTAGCTTTTGAAATTATTATTTAATTAATTTTTTTTGTAATGAAATACAAACAATAAAAGTAATATTTTCAGC
>FR901453.1 GCA_000438355.1 Clostridium sp. CAG:273 | reverse complement strand
GGATTTTTAATGTTGTTTGGACTTCAATTTGCACAAATATTTTTATTTGTAATACCAGGAGAACCAATAGAAATATTATCTGGAATTTGTTATGGACCAGTATGGGGGACTATATTTATTATGATTTCTGCTGCAATTATTTCTTTACTTATATATTTACTTGTACACAAATTTGGAAGAAAGTTTATATATGATTTTTGTGGAGAAGAGAAAATAAATAAAATAGAAAATTCTAAGGTTTTTAGAAATCCAAAGACAATAAGTTTTATAGTATTTATATTATTTTTTATACCAGGAACACCAAAGGATTTATTTACTTATATAGCAGCGTTATTACCAATTAAACCTTTAAACTTTATACTTATTTCTACAGTAGCTAGGTTTCCATCTATAATTTCTTCTACACTTGCTGGTGATAGTTTATTAGAGGGAAATTGGCAAATGAGTTTAATTGTTTATGGAATTACATTTTTAATAGTTGGAATAGCAATACTAATTATGAGAAAATTTGACAAAAATAAAGTAACAGATGAGGTTCTAAGAAGTATAAAATAAAATGTTAAAATTATGGGTGAAATATATATAGAAAGGGGGAGTGTATAATTAATATCTTTTGTAGATTTTAGTTATACGAGAAAATTATATGAATAATTATTATTTTACATCTGAAAGTGTAACAGAAGGACATCCAGACAAACTTTGTGATACAATTTCAGACAATATACTTGACAAATATTTAGAAAAAGATGAAAATTCAAGGGTAGCGGTTGAAACATTTGCCTCTAAAAATTTAATTGTGGTAGCAGGAGAGATTACATCAAATGCAGATGTAAATATAGATGATGTTGTACGAAATACAATTAAAGAAGTTGGATATGATAATGCCAGTACAGATTTAGATTATAGGACATGTGAAATAAAAATTAATATAAGCAAGCAAAGTGCAGATATAGCTTTAGGTGTAGATACAGGTGGTGCAGGAGACCAAGGGTTAATGTTTGGATATGCTTGTAATGAAACAGAAAATTATATGCCATATGCAATTAACATGGCACATAAACTTTCTAAAAGGCTTACAGAGGTAAGAAAAACAAATGAAATAGAATATTTAAGACCAGATGGAAAGACACAAGTTACTGTAGAATATGAAAATGACAAACCTAAAAGAATAGAGACCATTCTAATTTCTACTCAGCATTTGCCTACAGTTTCAAACGAACAAATTAAAAAAGATATAATAGAAAAAGTAATTAAAAGTGTAGTTCCATCAAATATGATAGACCAAAATACTAAAATTTATATAAATCCAACAGGTAGGTTTGTAATAGGTGGGCCTTTAGGAGATACAGGACTTACAGGAAGAAAAATCATAGTAGATACTTATGGAGGATATGCAAGACATGGTGGAGGAGCTTTTTCTGGAAAAGATGCAAGTAAAGTAGACAGGTCAGCTGCATATATGCTTCGACATATTGCTAAAAATATTGTAGCAAATGGATATGCGAAAAAATGCGAAATACAAGTTGCATATGCAATTGGAAAAAAAGAGCCATTGTCAATTTACATTAACACATTTGGAACTGGAACTAAAACAAATGAAGAATTAGTAAAATTGATACAAGAGAAATTTGACTTAACTCCAAATGGAATAATAGAATATTTAGGATTAAAAAATCCAATATATAATTTAACAACAAACTATGGACATTTTGGAAAAGAAAATTTACCTTGGGAAAAGATTATAAAATTATAAAATACTAAAATTACATAAATTTGTAGTTAATAAATAATACTAAATATATGAATAAAAACAATTAAAAATAAACAGTAATAAAATAAAGTAAAAATCAAAAGTGAAATTAAAAAATCAAAAGTGAAAATATAAATAATTTATTAAATGTCAAATAAAAGTGAGGAAAAATTATGGAATATAGTATAGCAACATATTTTATGCTATTTATTATATATGCTGTAGCAGGATGGATATGTGAAGTTACATTACAATTAATACAAAAACATAAACTTGCAGATAGAGGTTTTTTAATAGGACCATATTGCCCAATATATGGTTGTGGAGCAGTTTTAATTACACTATGCTTAACACCATTTAAGGAACATCCAGTAGGGCTATTTATATTAGCAATGGTATTATGTGGGTCACTAGAATATGCAACAAGTTTTATTATGGAAAAGGCTTTTAATGCAAGATGGTGGGACTATAGTGAAATGAGATTTAACATTAATGGAAGAGTATGTTTAGAAACTCTAGTTCCATTTGGAATAGCAGGATTACTAATTGTATATTTATTTAATCCATTTTTGTTATCTATTATACAAAGTTGGAGTGAAGGTACACTTAATATAATTTCTTTGATTATTGCAGTTATTTTTGTAACAGATGTTATAATTTCGTCTAAAATAATATATAACTTTAAAAGAACAAATAAAGAAGTTAGCCAAAACGAGAAAAAAGATAATACAGACGAAGTTTCTGAAAAGGTTAGAGAAATATTAAGAAGTAAGTCATTCTTAAATAGAAGATTGATAAATGCATTTCCAGATTTTACAACAATTTTAAAGAAAAAAGGTGAAGAGTTAAAAAGGAAAACTGCAGAAGTAAAAGAGGAACTTACAAATAAAGCAAATGATGTACAGAGAAAAATAAACGATAAGGCAAATAATGTACAGAAAAAAATAAAGAATACAGCAACAGGTATTATGAAGAAAGAATTAAATAATATAGCAGATGGAGCACAACATAGAATAAATAACAAAGCAAGTGAAGTGAAAAAAGCAGTTAATAACGAAACAAAAAATAAAAAATGAAGAAAAACAAAATAAGAAAAACAAAATATAAATAATGAAAAATAAAATTAATAGGGGGAAGACTTAAATGGGAGTATTGCAAAATAAAAAGAATGAAGACGAAGATGTAGCAAGAGATATGTTAAAGCTTGGTCTAGACATAGAACAAATAAGCCAGATAACAGGATTAAGTGTGGAAGAAATAAAGGAGCTATGCTAAAGCTCCTTTATTGCATTTCTTGCAAGTTCATCACAGCGATTATTTAATTCATTATCTGCATGTCCTTTTACTTTGTGAAAAGTTATATTATGAATTTTAGTTAGGCTTATTAATTCTAACCAAAGTTCTTTGTTTTTTACATCCTTTTTATCAGAAGTTTTCCAATTATTGCGTTGCCAACCATCTATCCAATGCTGTAAAAATGCATTTACTACATATGCACTGTCACTGTACAGATTAACATTGCAAGGCTTTTTCAAAGCCTTAAGAGCTTCTATTACAGCAGTCATTTCCATAATGTTATTTGTAGTATTAGGTTTTCCTCCTGAAAGCTCCTTTTTCATATCCTTAAATAATAAAATTGCTCCCCATCCACCAGGACCTGGGTTTCCACTACATGCACCATCTGTATATATTGTAATTTGTTCCATCATTAATTTCCTTCTTTCCTTGCCTTCACTAGTATTTTATCTTGGAAAGGCACAAATTTTCATTTGAATTTATCTTTACTATTTTTTACTTTATACTTTTCTTTTTTTAAATTTGGTCAATTGAAAATTTAAAATATATTTAGAAAAAGTAAATTCTAATTAATGGTTAAAATTTTAATTCGTAAAATTAAAGTAATTGTAAAATTTTAATTTTTATGTTATTATATCAATAGTTAGTTAAATTTACAAGATAAAGAGGTGTTTTTCTTTGGGCAGAGTGCTGGGAATTATTGGAGAATATAATCCATTTCATAATGGACATTTATATCATATGATGCAATCAATAGAGCAAACAAACGCAAATTATACAATTTGTGTTATTTCTGGAAATTTTGTTCAAAGAGGAAATACTTCTATAATAGATAAATGGACAAAAGCAGAAATGGCACTTAAAGGTGGAGCAGATTTAGTTATAGAACTTCCAACTGTTTATAGTGTTTCAAGTGCAGAAAATTTTGCAGAAGGTGCAGTTAAATTACTAAATAGCCTAGGAATAGTAGATAATATAGCTTTTGGTATGGAAGCAAAAGACATTTCACTTTTAAATAATATTGCAACAGTCTTATATCAGGAACCTAAAGAATATATAACAATATTAAACCATGAACTTAGCAAAGGAATATCTTTTCCAAAGGCTAGAGAAAATGCAGTAATGATATACTTAAATGATATAAAAAAATATATAAATGTAATGACAAGCTCAAACAACATTTTAGCAATAGAGTATTTAAAAGCTTTAAAAAAATTAAGAAGTACAATGTATCCTGTTGGAATACCAAGAGAAAAAGTTTTATATAATGACGAATTTATAGTGGATGACTTTGCTAGTGCTACAGCTATAAGAAGAATGATAACAAGAGGAGAATATGAAGAAATAAGAAAAGTTATGCCTAAATTTTCTTATAATTTGTTGGCAAATAGTGTAAATCAAGGAAAATATGTAATAGATTTAGCGATATTTCAAAAAGAAATATTATATATATTAAGAAAAATGACTGTGGATGAAATAGCACAATTACCAGATGTTTCAGAAGGATTAGAAAATGCTATAAAAAATGCATCAGATTCATGTAATAATTTAATGGATTTTATTAGCATTGTAAAAAGTAAAAGATATACACAAACTAGAATTCAAAGAATATTAGTCTATGCATTACTTGGAATTACTAAAAAAGATATGGAAATTTCTAAAAAGGTAACTCCATATATTAGAATTTTGGGAGTTAGTAACAGAGGAAAGTCATTAATTTCCGAAATTTCTAAAATGAACAATAATATACCTGTTATAACATCTGTAAAGAAATTTATAACAGAAAGCAAAAATAAAAATCTAAAACGATTATTACAAATAGATATAAATGCAACAGATATATATACTTTAGGATATTTAAAGGATTCGTGTGCAAACTTGGATTATACTCAAAAAATAATTACTTTATAAAAACAGTTTATAGGTGTTCTTAAAACCTAAATATATAAGGAGTAAATGATATATAAATATCATAAAATACAAAATTAAATGATTATTGGAATTACGGGAAGTTCAGGAGCCGGTAAAAGTACAGCATGTGAGATATTAAGTGAAAAGTATGATATAGAAATAATAGATGCAGATAAAATAGCAAGAAAACTAACAGATACAAATAAAGACTATTTAAACGAAATTGTTAGCAAATTTGGTGATGATATATTATTACCAGATGGAACATTAAATAGAAAGAAGTTAGCAAACATAATATATACAGACAGAGACAAAAGACATTTACTAAATAGCTGTACATTTAAGTATATAAAAAAAGAGGTAAAAGATAGAATAAAAGAAGGAAAGAATTTTGCTATAGATGCCCCTTTATTAATGGAATGCAAGTTGGAAAAGTTATGTGACATAACAATAGCAGTTATTGCAACAAATAGGAGAGACCAATTAAATAGAATTGTAAAAAGAGATAATATATCAGAAAATGACGCAAATAAAAGATTAAATGCTCAAAAACCAAATAAATTTTATACGTCTCATTGTGATTATATAATTTTAAATGATGACCATATTAAGCAAATGGAAAAACAACTAGAAAAAATACCAGAATTAAGCAATATTACAAAATAATTACAACTATTTGACATTTATATAACATTGTTGATTTTGGTATTTTTTTGCAATATAATCTATTTAAAGATTAGCATAATAATTTACATAAGAATAATACCTTTGTGAGGGATAATATGGAAACATTTGCAGATTATATTTTATCTGAGAAAAATTGGGGAAGAAAGCTTGAAATTTTATATTATTTACAGAAGAAAACAGGAATATTTTATGATAATTCTGTTATCTTTAAAACGCTTTTAGCAAAATTATTTTTAGATTATGCTAAATTAGATGTAAATGATAACGAAGTAATAACAGCTTGTCTTTTATGTAATTGTAAAAAAAATAATCTTCCAGGTGATTTATCAAGAATAAAATTATATGCTAAAGAAGGTGCAGAATATTTATCAGAATTGGGATTTTCAGATAGATTTTGCAGAATTTGTGAAGGTGTAAATAGATATACTATAAATGAAAATAGAGAAAAAGAAAGCGACATTTTAGAATTAGTAGATCAATTTGGAGGAATGTTGTTAGATAGGCCAGAAAGAATTGCATTTAAAGTTGATGAAGCATTAGTTTTATTAGAATACAGAAATTTAAAGGATAAACCAAATAGATATTTAGAACAATTTAAAGACTTTGTAAATCAAATGGAGGCGGTTCTTATATGAATAACATGAATGGAATTATTAGTGAATGTCAACATATTTATAACAGCGAAGTAGAGATAAAAGATACAAAAAACGGTGCGACAAGAGCAATTGCTTTTTATTCAAATGCAAAAGCAAGAATAGCAGAAGAAAAAGAAAAACAGGATAGTTTACAAATTGAACAAGAAAGTAGTAAAATTGTTACAGGAGAAGAACTAAGGCGTTTCTTCGATAGAAATTATGATATGAACCATCCTATAGAAGAAAAAGAGGAATGGGATAAAGAAACAAGGCAATTACCAGAACAAGACCAAAGATAATTTTAAAATAGCATTACAAAAAATGGTCTATACAAATTGGAGTTAAATATAATAAAGATAAAAACAAAAGATTGGATGTGGTTTAAAATAGACCAATCTTTTTTGTTGGAAAATAATTTAAGTTAGGAGTAATAAAATGAAAGAAATATTTGCAGATTTACATGTACATATAGGAAGAAGTGAAAATGGAAAGCCAATAAAAATAACAGCAGCTAGGTCATTAAATTTTGCTAATATAGCAAAAGAGTGTGCAGACAGAAAAGGCATTCAAATGGTAGGAATAATAGATTGTGCTTCACCTTATGTTATTGAAGATATAGAAACTTTTTTAAAAAATGGTGATGCATATGAAATAGAAGATGGTGGAATTATATATAAAGATAAAGTTTGTATAATTTTAGGTAGTGAAGTAGAAACATCAGAAGTTAATGAAGATGGAAAAACAGGTAGTGCCCACAATTTATGTTATTTTCCTACTTTAAAAGATATAAAAGAATTTTCTAAAGAAATGTCAAATTACATACATAATATAACTTTAAGTACCCAAAGAGCTAGAATTTCTGCATATAATTTAGTGGATATTGTAGAAAAATACAATGGAATATTAATTCCTGCACATATATTTACACCATATAAAAGCTTTTATGGAAATTGTACAAAAAGCTTAAAAAGAATTTTTAAAGAAAAGTTTGACAAGATATTTGCTGTAGAGTTAGGACTAAGTGCAGATACATTTTTAGCAGACGAAATATCAGAGTTAGAAACGAGAACATTTATTACAGATTCAGATGCACATTCTCTTCCTAAAATAGCGAGAGAATACAATAAAATTCTTATGGAAAATATAAGTTTTAAAGAACTTGTAAAAGCATTAAAAAATGAGGATGGAAGAAAGGTTTTAGCAAATTATGGATTAGACCCAAAACTTGGAAAATATCATAGAACTTATTGCGAGCTATGTAACAAACCAATTGAAGGAAAACCACCAGTTACAAAATGTGACACATGTGACAGTAGCAAAGTAGTAATGGGAGTTTTTGATAGAATAGAAATAATAAAAGATAAACCAGAAACAAAAAGTCCAACAAATAGGCCACCATACATATACCAAATACCATTAACTTTTGTTCCAGGACTTGGAACTAAAACGATAGACAAGCTTTTAAATAATTTCGAAACAGAGATGAATATTTTACATAAACTTTCAGAAGATGATATAGAAGCAGTTGTAGGGGCAAA
>FR901452.1 GCA_000438355.1 Clostridium sp. CAG:273 | reverse complement strand
AATTTTACCTTTGTACCAAAGAAGCTTTGGAATGTATCTTCTATATCTCTATATATTGCTTCATATTTCTTATCTTTTTGCTTTTCTACTGCTTTTTTATTTCTAACTTTTCTTTCTATATCTCTTACAGAATCCCCTGTCTCGATTATTTTTAAAGCCATTTTATATTGTTTATCGGGATCTTCATAACACAAAAGTTGTCTACAATGACCTTCTGATATCTTTCCTTCTCTTGCTAAATTTTGTACTCTTTCATCTAAATTTAATATTCTTAAATTATTTGCTAAAGTACTTCTACCAATTCCAACTGTGTCACTTAGTTCTTGTTGTGTCATCCCATATTCTTCTAGTAATTGTCTAAATCCTAAAGCTTTATCTATAGGATTTAAATCCTCTCTTTGTATATTTTCTATTAATGCTATTTCTCTATTTTTTCTTTCAGTACTATCTCTTACTAAGCATGGAATTTCCATAAGACCTGCTTTTTTAGCTGCTCTCCATCTTCTTTCTCCAGCTACAATTTGATAATAGTTATCCATTTTTGTAACTATTATAGGTTGAATAACACCATATCTTTTTATTGATGTAGCTAACTCTTCCAAGCTCTCACTATTAAATGTCCTTCTAGGTTGATCTCTATTTGGCTCTATATCTATTAATTTTAAATTTTGTACTATTTCTTCTCCATTTTCTAGCTTCATTTCTTCTTCTTTTGTTAACTGATTTTCATTAAATAAGGCTTCTAATCCTTTTCCTAAACCTGTTTTCTTTACCATTTAAATTACATATAACCCAATTTGTTTAAGCTATTTTATAAGATTGGATTATTCTCCTTTCTTTAAAATTTATACTATATTTATTTAA
>FR901451.1:20304-23699 GCA_000438355.1 Clostridium sp. CAG:273 | reverse complement strand
ATATGTACATAACAAATATAAAAGGACTAATAGTTAAAAAGTATATATAAATAAAATTATAAATATATTAATTATATAAATAAAATTAAACAATTATGTTTAATTTTATAAAAATTGGAAAAACTAATACTAATGTTTACCTAAAAGGAGGTATACGAATGGTATTAGTTTTAATTTTTTTAATTATATTTATAATAATAACGCTTTTTTTATTTTTAGTTACAGCTTCAAATTTAAGATTTAGTTTGGAAAATTTAGAAGTTAGCAATACTAAAAAGAAGTTTAATATAAAAATATCATTAGTTCTGTTTAAAAAATTCACATGGTTGTTTGTTAATTTAGATAAAACCAAATTGGAAAAGATTGCCAAAAAGGTACATTTAGATAAAAATATTTTTAAAAAATTAGATAAAGATTTTAAATTTGAAGATTTAAACAATCTAAAAAAATTAAAACCAAAAATAACTAAATTAGATTTAGAAATAAAGTTTGGACTAGAAGATGTTGTTATTACATCATATTTAATAGTTGCAATATCTGTTTTAATTTCAAATATTTTACCATTTTTAATAGATTACAAGGATTATAGTAATTGTAGATACAAAATAGAGCCTATATATTTAAATAAAAATTTATATAAAATAACATTAAACTGTATAATTGAAGAAAAAATGGTACATATTATCAATATACTATTTAAATTTTTAAAGAAAGGAAGAAGTGATAAATATGAGCGAACATCCAATAGAAGGTCTTATGACTACAGCAATGAACAGTTTGCAAAATATGGTTGATGTAAATACTATTATAGGAGAGCCAATTGAGACTACAAATAACATTATAATTATTCCAATTTCAAAGGTGGGTTTTGGCTTTGCTGCAGGAGGAAGTGAATTTAAAGGTGAAACAGTAGATGAATATACAAAGAAAGAAAAGGAAGAAGCAATACAATACAGATTACCATTTGGAGGTGGAAGTGGAGCAGGAGTTTCTATTACTCCAGTGGCATTTTTAGTAGTACAGCAAAATAATGTGAAGTTGTTACCAGTTTCTCATTGTTCCTCAATAGATAGATTATTAGATTATGTACCAGATTTAATGGAAAAAATAAATAATCAATTAAATAAAGTTATGCAAAATATTCAACAAGAAAAAAAGGATCAAAATAAGAGAAGAGAAACAATCCAAAAGGAAATAAAAGAAACATTAGAAGATATGTCAGAAAATCCTATAGTAAATAAAATAAAACCTCGTAGAAGCAAAATTTCTAGACAAGAGCCAACAACTACTTATGAATATGAATACAATGAAATAGATGAGCACGATGGAAATGAAATAAATGAGTAAGTTTTTATATGAATATCAATTAATAACAATATCGTTGGGCACGGTATTATAAGAATATAGAACTTATAAAACAAAAAATATGTGATGAAATATATACTAAAATGTGTATCAAAATGTGGATAGAATATGTATTAAAACATGTACTAAAATGAAAAGCAATAAAATAAAAAAAGTAATTAATTAAAGAAATTGAGAAATATATATTTTCTACAAGAAGTAGGACTATTTATTCTCAATTTCTTATTATTTAATTATTTAGTCATTTAATTGTTTTATCATTTAATTATTTATTGTTATTATGCTAGACAACAGTATAGCTATTATATAAATGCTATCTTAAATGAACAGAATATATATTATAAAATTTACATAAACAAAAAGCAAAAATTTACCTTAAGAAACTCCATTTTTTAAATACATAATTAATCATGTTAATTATATTATTTTTTTCTACACTTTCATTTGCAATTATATTAACTTTTGCTACTTCATTACCATCAATAGTGTAAACTATATTTCCAATAACATCACCTTTATTAATTGGTGCACTAATAATTTCTGGAATATTAATTGTTTGCTCTACATTTTTAGATTCTCCTTTTTTTACTAATGCTCCTACAGATGTTTCGTAAGCAAGGTCAATACTGTCTTTGACACCTTTTTGAACAGATATACTTTTTAATATGTCATTTTCATTAGAAAATTTTGAGTACTGAAAATTGCTAAAACCATAATCTAAGAGTTTTTCCGCTTCTGCAAACCTAATTTTAGTAGTAGGAGCCTTCATTATTACAGCAATTAGAGATAAATTATCTCTAGTAGCACTTGCAGATAAATTATAAAGAGCAATAGATGTTGAACCTGTTTTTAATCCAGTAGCACCTTTGTAATTTCGTATAAGCTTATTTGTATTTACAAGTTCCGATTTTCCATCACGAAGCGAATCCATCCAAATTGTTGTGTATTTTGTTATATCTGGATGTTTTGTAAGTAATTCTCTGGACATAAGTGCTATGTCATAGGCAGAAGTTTCATGACCGTCTTCATCAATTCCATGACAATTTTTGAAATTTGTGTCATTCATTCCAAGTTCTTTAGCCTTAGCATTCATTTGCTCTACAAAAGCTTCTTGACTTCCTGCTAAATATTCTGCCATAGCAACAGTACAATCATTTGCAGATACAACACATATTGCTTTTAACATTTCATCTACAGTAAGTTCTTCTCTAACATCAAGCCAAATTTGAGAGCCTCCCATAGCGGCAGCTGTTTCTGTACAAGGAATCTTATCTGTATAAGAAAGTCTACCAGAGTCTATAGCTTCCATAATAAGAAGTATACTCATAATTTTTGTAACGCTAGCAGGTCTTAATTTTTGATGCATATTATGGTCATATAAAACTCTACCAGAGTTTTGCTCTATTAAAACAGCACCTCCACATTCCAAATTTAAATCTGTACCAACAGAACTAGGAACAGAGTTTAATAAGCTTTTATCTACATTGGTTGTAATAGTTGTTTCTTGGTTTTCAGATTTATAAGTGTTTCCTTTCATAGTGGAATTAGAGTTTGCAGAAGATGTATTAGAATTAGTATATTCATTATTGGTAGGTACGTTATTTTCAACAGAGTTAACGCTAGTCTGAACAGAATTTAGTGGCTCTGAGGTAGGAGACCAAACATAAATTTCAGAACTTGCAATAGAAATTGGAGTAATAAATGTTGTAATAACAAATACAGAAATTATAAATACAAATAACAATGTTAGTAATTTTTTCATAGGCATAAAAATCCCCTCCGAATAGTTATTAAAAAAATACTTTAATAAATACTATTCAAGGGAGTCATATTTTAGAATTAATATTCTATTTTTAATATTTTAGCAATAACTTTATTATTAGTTACTTCAACTAATAATTTTAAGTCACTATCTGTATTATTTTTAAATTTTAAGTCTAATGAATTATATGCAACAGTAGCATCATCACCTTTTTTTACATATCCAACTTCTTTTCCATGTTCATGTCTTTCTGTTATTTTTATTCCTT
>FR901451.1:0-20267 GCA_000438355.1 Clostridium sp. CAG:273 | reverse complement strand
GTATATAGTTGTACTAACTTGACAATTTCCTCCGCCATAGCCTTTTACTTTTTTACCATTAACGAAAACGCCAGCTTTTTCATATCCCTTTTCTTCAGTAGGACTACCAACTATTTTATTAAACGAAAATTCTTCGCCTTTTTTTATAATTGTACCATTAATCTTTTTTGCACTAAGTTCCATATTTTTATCTCTATTGTTATCATCAATTTGTATTGGGGTAGAGTAGGATGCAATTTCTTTTTCATCTACAGAAGATTTTTTTATTATATTAGTAGAATTTTCTGCATTAGAAGTATTATTCTTAATGTCGTTTGAACTAGAAGATGTCTTTTTAGAATTGTATGTTTGAGAATTAGCAACATTTTCTTCTTCATTTTGTACATTATTATTACTACATCCGGTTAAAATAAAAGATAGTAATGCAATAATTAAAATTATAAAAAAATATTTTGTTTTTTCCATTTGTATCAATCCTTTCAGAATATATTATTTGTTTTTAAATAAAAAATATGTTGCATATTATTTCTAAAAGTAGTATAATTAATCTGTAGTAAATTTAGGAGAAAAAATATGGTAGGTAAAATTTGGAAAAAAGTTTTGTTTTTTATATTAATAGTTGCTTGCCTTTTTAATATTATAAATAAATTGGTACATAAAGCATCTTTAGATCAAGAATTAGAATCTTCTGCAAGATATATTCAGCAACAACAAATGCAAGAAAAAAATAATTAGTAAATTTTCGAGTAAGAAATTTAATCATATACTTGAAATATTTTCTAATATATGTTATGATATAAAATAGTTTTTTTAAAAAGTAAGGGAGAGGTGAATACAAAATGAAAGAAGGATTACATCCAGCATATAATGAAACAACAATTACATGTGCTTGTGGAAATGTTATGAACGTTGGTTCAACAAGACAAGATTTAAAAGTAGATATTTGTTCTAAATGCCATCCATTCTGGACAGGAAACTTAAAGAGAGAGACAACTGGTGGTAGAGCAGATAAGTTTAAGAAAAAATATGGACTTCAATAAAATATTAGTTTTGCATGTGCAAAAAAATAAGAAAGTAGTAACTTATGTTACTATTTTTTTTATTGACAAAAATATATAAATAACATATATTTAAAATCAAATATAACAATTTAAAAAAATTTAAAATTAATAAAAATGCTACACAAAAAGAAAAAAGTGTGGTATCATATATGAGTAAAAAGCCCATAACTGGCTTAAATATAAGAAAAGATAAAGGAGGAATTAACAATGTCAGGACATAGTAAGTGGCATAATATTCAAGCAAAAAAGGGAAAAGCAGATGCAGCAAGAGGAAAAATTTTTACAAAATTAGGAAGAGAATTGCTATTAGCAGTAAAGCAAGGTGGCCCTGACCCGGCAAGTAATTCCAAATTAAAAGATGTAATTGCAAAATGTAAGGCAAATAACATGCCAAATGATACAATAAATAACGCAATAAAGAAAGCTTCAGGAGCAGGAAACAGTGAGAATTATGAAGAAATTGTATATGAAGGATATGGCGTTGGAGGAGTTGCTTTAATTGTAGAGGCAAGTACAGATAATAAAAATAGAACAGCAGCAGATGTACGTCATGCTTTTGATAAAGCAGGAGGAAACTTAGGAACATCAGGTTGTGTTTCTTATTTATTTAGTAAAAAAGGTATTATTGTAATTGATAAGACAACAACAAATTTGTCAGAAGATGACTTAATGATGTTTGCTCTTGAAAATGGAGCAGAAGATTTTCAAGCAAGTGACGAAATATATGAAATAACAACATTACCAGAAGATTTTTCAAGTGTAAGAGAAGCTTTAGAAACAAAAGGAATAGAATTTTTAGAAGCAGAAATTCAAATGGTTCCATCTACATATATTAGTTTGGACGAAAAAGATGGAGAAAAAATGCAAAGATTAATAGACAACTTAGAAGATTTAGATGATGTAATGAATGTATATCATAATTGGGAAGAATAATATTAAAAAATATTGAAAGAATAAGTTATAAATTTAATTTAGATGGAATTTATAATCTATTTAAAAGGGGTAATAACGTATGAAAAAAAATAAAGGTTTAAAAATTACAATAATTATATTAGCAATTTTAATTATTTTATCTGTTATAGCTTTTGCATTAATTTATGTATTTACAGATTTATTTAAATCTAATAAGGAGTTGTTTGCAAAATATGCGGTAAGCATGATGCAAGAGAAAACAGCATTTTTGCCAAGTAATTTAAAGGAATATATAAATAAAAAATCAACTACTCCTTATGAAAATAATGGTAGTTTAACAGCAAATATATCTTCAAACTCTAATGAACAAATAAATAACATGTTCAATTTTGCAAATAATGCAAGAATAAACTTTTCTGGAAAAGTAGATGCTGCTAATAATAGAGATGAGCAAAATATTAATATATTTTATACAAATGATGTTAGTTTGCCATTTAACTATAAGCATGTTGAAGATATCTACGCACTTCAAGCAGATTTTGCTTTACCAAATTATGTAGGAATTGAAAATAATAATATTCCAGAATTATTACAAAAACTTGGAGTAAATATAGATTCATCTGTAGAAATACCAAATAAAATAGAAGGACAAGATTTAGAATCAATAAAATTTTCAGATGAAGAAATGAAAGGTTTATATAATAATTACCTTATGCCGGCTATTAATAATTTAACTGATGACAAATTTTCTAAAATGGAAAATTCAGATGGTTCAGTAGATTATGCAATAACTCTTACAGTTGAAGATTTAAAAAATATATTAATACAGATGTTACAGAATCTAAGCCAAGATACTTCTTTAATTAGTAAAATTAATAGTATATATCAAGAAATAAGTAATGGTACAGAAACTATAATTACAGCAGATGATGTAAACGATATGATATCTAATTTACAAGAAACAAAAGTAAATGATGGAGATTTAACTGTAACTATTACTCAATTTAATGGAAAAGTTAATAAAGTAGATATTACAATTATTTCATCATCGGAAAGTAATTCAAATAGTGTAGATTCTTCTACTGAGGAAACAGAGGCAAATTTTACTATTATAAAAGAAGAAACAAGTTCAAACCTTACATATGATATTTCTTTAAATATGTTATCTGGAGAAACAGAGATTACAGGTGGATTAGAAATGTCATATACTAATATTAATACTAGTAGTGTAGTAGAAAACTATGCAATTACAGTAAATGTTAATGACATGACAAATCTTAAATATAGTTTTTCAAATAATGTTGTTTTTGCAAATAGTGTTGGAATTGCAGATTTTGATTTAAACAATACTATTGTGCTAAACAATTATCAAACAGCAGATATTCAAACATTTTTAAACCAACTTGGAACGATAATAACTAATAAAAATGAAGAGCAAATGAAAAAAATTGGATATCCAACAGAACTTATAAACCCTATTTATATGTGGATTGCAGGACCTGCTTTAAATTTATACATTTATAATATGACATCAAATATAACTAGTAGTGCAAATCTAAATGACCAAGCAGTTGCTGCATATAATCAACAATTTTTAAATTATGAAGGAACTAGAACAGGGACACAGGTAAGAACATTAGTTAATCTAGTAAGCTCACATAATGCAAGTAATGCACAAGAACCAAGTAAACAAATACAAATTACAAGTGAAAAATATGAGCAAGGACAAACATTAGCAGCACCAACAACCAAAATAGGAGAAATTACACCTCCAGCATTGATGTCTGGAAAAACATATAATGTAACATTTGCATATGACCCAACCACTGGATATATTACAGCTTGTGGAATAACAGAAGAGGGAAATATAAATAATGGTAATTCATCTTCTAATAGTATTGTTGAAGTAAATGCACTTAATTAAAATATATAAATTCTAATTAAATAGTTCTAAAAAATAAAACATAGCATATATATTAATATATGAATATGTTTTATTTTTTTATGGAAATTAATATGGTGGGTGAGAAAGATAGAAAATATATTAAATACAATAAATTATTTTCCGCTTCAAATTAGAAATACAATATGTCGATATAAAGATAGATTTAATCTACTAGAGGAAATAAGAATACGAGCAAATAAAAATATAATATTAAAAATTGGACAGGCAGATGTAGTTTTAGAATATGTTGCAACTCAAGAAGAATTGTTACAAATATTACAAATTATATGTGATAATTCGATTTATTCATATCAAAATCAAATTTGCAATGGATATATAACACTTAGAGGTGGTCATAGAGTTGGAATTGCAGGAAATGTAGTTGTAGAAGATGGAAAAGTAAAAAATATTTCTTATATATATAGTTTGAATTTTAGAATAGCTAAGGAGATAACGGGGTGTAGTAATAAAATAATAAAGGATATATTAAATTTAGAAGATAACACTATTTATAATACTATTATTGTTTCTCCACCAGGCAGAGGTAAAACTACTCTTTTAAGAGATATTGTAAGACAGATTAGCAGTGGAATTCCAAACTTAAATTTTAGAGGAATTAATGTAGGATTAGTAGATGAAAGAGATGAAATTTCAGCTATGTATAAGGGTGTTCCACAAAATAATGTAGGACTTAGAACAGATATACTTTCTAATATTCCAAAATCAATAGGGATGAAAATGTTAATAAGGTCTATGAACCCAAAAGTAATAGTAGCAGATGAGATAGGAACACAAGAAGATGTGGAGGCTATAAATTATGCTGTATGTTCTCGGTGTAAAAGGGATTTTTACAGCACATGGTAAAAATATAAAAGATATTTCATTAAATCCTATTTTAAATAGTTTATATAAGTCTAATGTTTTTGAATTGTTTTTATTTATAGAAGAAGATAGAAATATAATTAAATATTTTTGTAAAAATGAGAAGAAAGGAGAATTTGGCAATATTAATATGGAATATGCCATGTAATAAAAATGTTATTTGTTAAAGTATTTATTTTTGCAATGATAATAGGTACAAGCTCAGCAATAGGATTAATGCTAGCTAAAAAATATACAAATCGTGAATTAGAGCTTAAAGAAATAAAAAATGCATTAAATATGTTTGAGAATAAAATAAAGTTTACATATGAAGATATACCTACTGTTTTTAAAGATATATCAAAAAAGATAAATGGAAATGTAGGAAATATTTTTAAAAATGCTTCTGAGAAAATGCAAAATATGCAAGCGGGAGAAGCATGGAAATATGCTTTAGAAAATACATATACAAGCTTAAAAAAAGCAGACATAGATATAATTAAAGGGTTAGGACGAATGCTTGGGAAAACAGACTTAAGTGGTCAAATTAGCGAAATAAAATTAGTAAATAATTTTATAGATGCCCAAATAGAGGATGCAAAACAAGAAAAAGATAAAAACTATAAAATGTATAAAACTCTTGGAATTGTAGTTGGAGCAACAATTGTAATTATTTTGGCTTAATATTTTTAAAACAAATTAGTATATATTTTTTAATTATAAATGGCAATTAAAAAATAATAATCGAAAACTATATTAGTAAGGAGGATTATATGGATATAAGCCTATTATTTAAAATAGCTGCAATAGGAATTTTAGTGGCAGTATTGTATCAAGTTTTAGTAAGAGCAGGAAGAGAAGACCAAGCTATGATGACAACTTTAGCAGGTCTTGTAATTGTATTAACATTAGTTATAAAAGAAATAAGTACATTATTTACTACAGTAAGGACTATGTTTGGTTTATAGGTAAGACCTTTATTAAAAACCTAAATATAAATATTAAGGAGTTTCGTATATTTTTATATGCGAGAAGAGTTATGGACATTATAAAAATTATTGGAGTTGGTTTAATTGCACTTATTATAATCATAATTGTAAAACAATATAGACCAGAATTCACAATGTATGTTTCTGTTGCAGCTGGAATTATTATTTTACTTTTAGTAATGGACAAACTTTCCGCAATTATTAATTTATTAACTAATTTGGCAAATAGAACATCAATAAATAACGAATTTATATTTTTGCTTATAAAGATTACAGGAATTGCTATTTTAACAGAATTTGCTTCAAGTGTTTGTAAAGATTCAGGAGAAACTGCAATTGCATCAAAGGTAGATATGGGAGGAAAAATAATTATAATAGCAATGTCTATCCCTATAATAGCAAGTCTTTTAGAAACTATTTTAAAAGTTTTACCTTAGGAGTACAAATGAAAAGAAGAGTTTATTTTTTTAGATTTATAATTTTAACTATATTTTTTATTTTTGTAAACAGTAGTATTGTTTTTGCAGAAAAAACTGGTACAGAAGATATATTAGAGTCACAAAAAAGTTCTTTAAATATAAGTGGCTTTTTAGATGAAGCAAATAAATATACATCAGACTTATATGGAAATTTTAATGTTGATGACATATTTAATAAAGCAATAAAGGGAGAAATAGACAATGAAAGTATTATAAAAAAATTTTTAAGTATTATTGGAAAAGAAATTATAGATTGTATAGGAGTTCTTGGAACTGTAATTGTAATAATTGTTATACATAGTATTCTTAAAAGTATAAGTGATGGGTTAGAAAATAAAACAGTTTCTCAAATTGTTTATTATGTTCAATATATATTAATAGTAACTTTAATAATGGTAAACTTTGCAGATATTATTTCAATGGTTAAAAATTCAATAGATAGTTTAGTTGGATTTATGAATAGTCTAATCCCTATACTTATAACATTAATGCTTACAACTGGGAGCTTTACATCAGCTAGTTTATTGGAACCGATATTACTTTTTTTGATAACATTTATAGGAAACTTTATTAATATGATAATTATTCCATTTGTATTAATTTCTACAGCTTTAGCAATTGTTTCAAAAGTATCAGAAAGAATACAACTTGACAAATTATCTAAATTTTTTAATTCATCTATTGTATGGATATTAGGAATTGTGCTTACAATATTTGTAGGATTAGCTTCTGTAGAAGGTAGTCTAAGCAGTACCGTAGATGGAATTACTGCTAAGACTACAAAAGCAGCAGTATCAAATTTTATTCCAGTGGTAGGAAAAATTTTAGGAGATGCTGTAGAAACTGTAATAGGATGTGGAGCAATTTTAAAAAATGCAGTTGGAATAGTTGGAGTAATAGTTGTTATTAGCATTTGCATGGCACCAATAATAAAACTTGCAATACTTATGGGACTGTATTATTTGAGTGCAGCTGTTTGTCAGCCAATAGCAGATGAAAAAATTATAAAGTTATTAGACCAAATGGGCGATACTTTTAAAATACTATTTGCAATATTGTGTAGTATAAGCATTATGCTAGTTATTGGAGTTACATTGGTAATAAAAATTTCAAATAGTGGTTTAATGTATAGGTAAAGCGGAGGAAAAATGATTGAATGGATTACAAATTGGGCTCAAGGTATAATTATAGCTGTTATTATAGCTACAATTATAGAGATGATTTTGCCAAATGGGAGTTGTAAAAAATATATAAAAGTAGTAATTGGTGTTTATATTTTATTTTCAATAATTTCTCCTGTTATTAGTAAAATTACAGGAAAGGGATTTAATATAAGTGAGGAATTAAATTTAGAAGAGTTTTATACAGAAGTTGATAGCAAAGCAATATATAATAGCTTAGATAAAAATAATTCTAATAATATAATGGATATTTATGTTTCAAATTTAAAATCAGATATAATTTCAAAATTAAAAAATAAAGGATATGAGACAATAGAATGTGAGGTAAAAATAAAAAATGAAGAAACTTACGAAATAGAAGCATTAAACCTAAATTTGAAAAAGATAAAATCAAATAATGCAGATACAGGGGAAGAAAATAACAATGTAAATGAAATTAGTATTACTAAAGATGTAGAAAAAGTAAAAGAAGTGAATGATGTAAATATTGAAATAAACGGAAGTAATAGTAAAGATAATAACATTGAAGATGATAATGATAAAAATAATTCTAAGAACAATACAAATAATAAAGATTATAACTTAGACTTAACAGTTTATGAAAAAAACAAAGTAAAAGAATATTTAGAAACAACTTATGAAATAAATAAAAAAAATATTAACATAAATTAAGTTTAATTAAAAGGAGGGAAAAGTATGTTTAAGGAGAAAATTAAGTCTCTTATTCAAAAAGAGAAGGGAGAGGAGAAAAGTGAAAATAATAAAAAGAAAATAGAAAATTTAGTGGTGCTTGTTATTATATTAATAATTACAGTTATTGTTATTAACTTAATATGGAATGGAGATAATGGAGAAGAAAAGAAACCAACATCAGACCCTAATAAAAAACTTGCTACTACAATAGAAGAAGGTATTACAGAAGAAACAGTACAGGCTTCTTCTTCGTCGTTATATAAAATAGATGCAGAACTTGAAGAGATACTTTCTAAAATAGAAGGAGTAGGAGAAGTAAATGTTATGATAACATATTCACAAACTAGCCAGACAGTACCATTATACAATGAAGATAGAACAACAAAAGATACAGAAGAAACAGATAAATCTGGTGGCACAAGAAAAATAACAGAATTGGATAGTAAAAAAGATATAATATTTAAAGAAAGTGATGGAGAAAAACAGCCAATAACACAAAGCATAATAAGTCCTAGAATAGAAGGAGCTATTATAGCTGCAAAAGGGGCTGCAAATGTAGATGTTAAAACTAAAATTGTTCAAGCTGTAGAAGCAGTAACAGGACTTGCAACACATAAAATTCAAGTATTTGAAATGCAAAGTTAATAGAAAGGAGACTTTAAAATGTTTATGAAAGTGATAAAAAGAAATCAAATTATTATTTTTGTTGGAGCATTAATGCTAATAGTAGCAGGTTATCTTAATTTTAGTGACAATGGATTACCAATAAATAATTTAGTGCCAGCAAGTACATTAGCAGATTCTGAAGAAATGGCATCAATAGGAGATGCTAAATTAGTTAGTGCTAATGTGATAGATGGTGAACAAGAAAACGAAATTCAAGATATAGTAAATAATAATGATTTAAATGATAGCGTAATAGAAAAAAATGATAAAAATGTTTCAGATAATATAACAGAAAGCAGTACTACAGAAACTAGCAGTAATAACATAGAAAGTGTAAACGAAGATAAACAATTAAATAATAATTATTTTACTCAATCAAGATTAGATAGAGATACTATGTATTCACAAACATTAGATACATATCAAAAAATAATTGAAAACGAAAGTATATCTGTAGACCAAAAAGCAATAGCACAAAAAGAAATAAGCAAAATTAATGAGCAAAAAAACTCAATTATGATAGCGGAAAATTTAATAAAGGTAAAAGGATTTGAAGATTTAATAATCTTTATAAATGGGGAAAATGTTAGTGTAATTGTAAAATCAGATAAATTAGAAGAAAAGGAGATTGCACAGATTCAAAACATAGTTACACGTGAGTTAGGAGTGAAAATAGAAAATATTAATATAAGTAATAAATAATATAAAGTATTGATAGATATAAAGAAACTTGTAAAATATCAACTTGGTTGTGCCAAATAGCAAAAAACTAACAATTCTACGCTTAGATAAAGTTGAAAAAATTAGCCAATACTGTTATAATATAGTTGTTGAAATAAGGGGATAAAAATGAAAAAAACAAATATATTAATAATTGTATTAATAGTAGTTATACTAATCGCTGGTTCGGTATTGGCTTTAAAGATAGCAAGAACAACACAGCATAATACCACATTGACTGAAACTGAGTCAAAAGATAATTTTTCTGAAGAAGATTATCAAAAAGAAAAAAGAGAAGCGGAGATTAAACTAGAAATAAAAGAAGCAAGAGGAAAATTATTCTCAATTATAATTTTCTGTATTTCAATGGTAATGGCTATAGGATTATCTAAGTTATACAGTAAATTAAATCTTCCTCGTTATGCAGTAATATTTACAATGTTAAAACCTATAATATCGATTGTAGGAAGTATGTATTTAAGACCAATGGTAATATTTTTACAAATTATAATAGAAATATTAAGCATAATGACATTATATAACTATTTTAAAGCTGTTAATATGCCAGGATTATGTGGAATTATACCATCCATATTACCAATATTATCTATATCTATGATTTGGTTTGGAAATTTTGCAAGTAGTTCTAATTATACAGAACTTTATATTAAAACAATTTTTCTAATACTAATATTCGTTGCTTGGGCAATTGTTTCTATAATTTCTAATATAAGGTTAGGAAAGAAATTTAATAAAAGTGTAGAATTTATAGTAGGACTTGCAATATTACCATTTATATTTCAGCCAGTATTAGGATATACTAAAGATACAGTAGAAAAGTAAATATTTATATAATAAGAATATTACTATTATTCAGTTTATAAAATATTTTTTTAATTACAACTTTTTAGTTGTAATTTTTATTTTTATTGATATAATAAGTAAAGAATTACAATAGATAAATTTTAGGAGGTATATATGTTAAAAAGAGTAGCTATTTTAGCAAATGGTGGAGATGTTTCAGGGTTTAATGCTGTAATTAGAGCAATATTAAAAACTGCTGAAAATAATGGCGTAGAGTGTTATGGTTTTATAGATGGATATAGAGGATTGTTAAAAAATAATTTTGTGAAATTATCTACAAGTGGAGATGGAAATGCAGTAGGAATTTTACCTAAAGGTGGTTCTATAATAGGTTCCTCAACTAATGCAAATGTATTTCAGTATCCTGTCGAAGAAAATGGAAAAAAAGTTTATAAAGATTTTTCAGATGTATGTGTTGAAAATATTAGAAAAGATGGAATTGATTGTTTATTTACATTAGGAGGAGATGCAACACAAAAGTCTGCAAGAGATTTATCTTTAAAAGGAATTAACGTTATAGGTGTTCCAAAAACAATAGATAATGATGTTGCATGTACAGAAATTACATTTGGATATAATACAGCTGTATCTGTTGCAGCAGACGCACTAGATAGATTACACACAACAGGAGAAACACATCATAGAATAATGGTATTAGAAGTTATGGGAAGATATGCTGGGTGGATTGCTTTAGAATCTGCAATAGCAGGTGGAGCAGATGTTGCTTTAATTCCAGAAATTCCATATGATATAAATAGTGCTGCAAGAAAAATTATAAATAGAAAAAATAGAGGAAAAAGCTTTAGTGTAGTAGTGGTTGCAGAAGGTGCTAAACCAATAGGTGGTAATATTTCAGTTGCTAATGTTAGGGATAATGGAGCAGGAGTAGATAACACAAAACTTGGTGGAGCAGGAGAAAGAGTGGCAAGAGAATTGGAAAAGCTTACAGGATTAGAAGCAAGATGTACAGTTTTAGGTTATATGCAAAGAGGTGGAACTCCAACATCATATGATAGAGTTTTATCTACAAAATATGGTTCAAAAGCAATGGAACTTGCATTAAATGGTGAATTTAATAGATTAGCTGTAATAAGAGATGGAAAACTAAGTTCAGTTTCTTTAGAAGAGGTTGTTGGCGATAACAAAGTAATAGGTGCAGTTTCTGGAAATACACCAGAGAGTAATATTAGAAAAGTTACTATGGACCACGATTTAGTAAAAACAGCAAGACATATTGGTATAAATTTGGGAGATTAAAATAAAAAATAGTAATGTAAAAATTATTGCAAAGATTAATGAAGTAATGTATAATAATAAAGAATTATACATTGCTTTTTTTATTTTTATGGGGAAAAGCAAAAATTAAATAAAGAAATAAGAAATATGTTTGTAAATTGTATATAAAAAATAATATTTTATAAATTACAATTTGTACATGACTATAAAAGGAGACAAAGATGTTAGACTTTAAAGAAAAAATTTCAGAAGAAATATCAAAGATTACCAAAATAGATAAAAATGAATTATACGAATATATAGAAATGCCATCTGATAATAAAATGGGAGATTATGCTTTCCCATGTTTTAGGTTAGCAAAAACAATGAAAAAATCACCACAAATAATTGCTAATGAGTTAAAAGATGGTATTTCTTTAGGTAATGAATTTGAAAAAGTAGAAGTTATTAATGGTTATATAAACTTTTTTGTTAATAATAAAAAGTTAGTTGAAAATGTTTTAGAAGAAGTAGAAGAAAAAAGAGAAAATTATGGAAGTAGTGAAATTGGAGAAGGCAAAAATATAGTAATAGATTATTCTTCTCCAAATATTGCTAAACCATTTCACATAGGTCATTTACGTACAACTATTTTAGGTAATAGTTTATATAAAATGTATAAGTTTTTAAATTACAATTGTGTAGGTATAAATCACTTAGGAGACTGGGGAACACAATTTGCTAAATTAATAGAAGGATATAAAAGATGGGGGACAGAATATGATATTGAAAATAATCCAATAGAAGAATTAACCAAAATTTATATTCGTATAAATGACTTGTGCAAAGAGGATGAAAGTGTTTTAGAGCAATGTAGAGATAATTTTAAAAAGCTTGAAGATGGAGACGAGTATTGTGTAAAGATATGGCAAAAATTTAGAGAATTAAGTTTAAAAGAATTCCAAAGAATTTACGATTTATTAGATATTCAATTTGACTCTTGGAACGGAGAAGCCTTTTATACAGACAAAATGCAAGAAGTAAAAGATATATTAGAGAAAAATAATAAATTAGTTGAATCAGAAGGAGCAAGAGTTGTGGATTTATCAAAAGAAGATATGCCACCATGTATTATAGAAAAGTCAAATGGTTCTACAACATATGCTACACGTGATTTGGCAGCAATATTATATAGAGCAAGAACATATAATTTTGATAAAGCTTTGTATGTTACATCTTATGAGCAAATATTACATTTTAAACAAGTTTTCGAAACAGCAAAATATTTAGACTTAGACGAAAAATATACAAATGGACTAGTTCACGTTCCATATGGAATGGTTATGCTTAAAACAGGGAAAATGTCTACAAGGGACGGAAATGTAGTAAAAATTGAAGACTTATTAAAAGAAGCAATTGCTAAGGTAAAAATAATAATAGAAAATAAAAATCCAGAATTAGAAAATAAAGAAGATATTGCTACAAAAGTTGGAATAGGAGCTGTAATTTTTAACGACTTATATAACAGCAGAATTAAAGATGAGATTTTTGATTGGGACATAATGCTTAACTTTAATGGGGAAACAGGACCATATATGCAATATATTTATGTAAGAACAAAAAGTGTATTAGAAAAAGTTGGATATATTCCAAAACTTAAAGATGTTAATTTAGATAAATTGCTAAATGAAGATTCAGTAAAGGTTATTAAATTATTATATCAATTTAATGACAAAATAATACAAGCAATAGAAAAGTACGAGCCATATATAGTTGCAAGATATTTAATAGAAGTTGCTAAAACATATAGCTCATTTTATAACAATAATAAAATTATATGTGATGATAAAGAAGTACAAGATGCAAGAATTTATTTAACATATGCTACAGGAATTGTTTTAAAAACAGGAGCAGCACTTCTTGGAATAAAAATGCCAGATAAAATGTAAAATTAAATTTATGAAATATAAAAGTTAAAATATATTAAAACAGAGGAATTAAATGGAACAAAAAATAAAAGATATAGAAGAAGTAAAGAAATTAGATAAAAATGATGATCAGCAACTTATGAAAAATAGTGAAATAATAGAAGAAAAAAATAATAACATAGATAATAAATTTACTGTTTTTGGATATACATTATCTAAAATAGTAGCATACTTTGTTATATATAGCTTTTTAGGGTTTATTATAGAAACACTTTTTGGATTACTTACAAAAGGAGTTGTAGAAAGTAGAAAAAGTTTTTTATATGGTCCATTCTGTGGCATATATGGATTAGGTGCTATAGTAATGATTATTTCGTTAAAGAGATTTAATAAAAACAATTATACACTTTTCATAGGTGGTTTTATTGTAGGCTCAATTATAGAATATGTAATAAGTTTAATTGGAGAAGAATTATTTCATATAAAATGGTGGGACTATTCAAGTATGCCATTTAATATTAATGGAAGAATTTGTATAGGTTTTTCATTATTTTGGGGAATTTTAGCAATTTATTTAATGTCACATTTAAACCCAAAAATAGACAAATTTATAGACAAAATAAATCCTAAATTATTAAAAGCTTTAGCTGTTACAGCAACAATATTTTTTATATTTGATTTATTAATAACTGGTTTTGCGTTAAAAATGTTTTTTACAAGATTAGTCAACGACTACGATTTAGAGTTACAAAATGTAGATAGATATAGGCAAGCATATACAGAATTATATAATCAACCAGAAATTAAAGAAATTGTAAACAAATATTTTTCATATGAAAAGATGTTGCATACATTTCCTAATATAAAAGTAACAGGTAAAGATGGAAATATTATATGGGTTTGTGATATATTAAAAGATATTCAACCATATTATTTTAGAGTTTTTGAACCCAAATTAAGATAATATGAATATAATTATATAAATAAAAAAAACGGAGGTTTTATATTATGAGAAAATATTTTGGTACAGATGGAATTAGGAGAATTGCTAATACAGAACTTACACCAGAATTAGTATATAAAGTTGCAAAAGCAGGGGCATATGTTTTATCTAAACATGCTAACCATGCTCCAACAATTTTAATAGGGATGGACACTAGAATTTCTGGAACATTAATAGAAAGTGCAATGACAGCAGGCTTTCTAAGTTATGGTGCAAATGTAAAATTATTAGGTGTTATACCAACACCAGGAGTTGCTTATTTAACTAAGAAACTTAAAGCAGATGCAAGTGTTGTTATTTCTGCTTCACATAATACATATGATTTTAATGGAGTAAAGTTCTTTAGTAATAAAGGAATGAAAATTCCAGATGAATTAGAAGAAGAAATAGAAGAGATAATGGATTCAGATAAATTAAGTGAACTAACTGCTGTAAAAGACAAAATAGGAGTTTCAGAAGTTAGAACAGATTTATTAGATGAATATTTGTATTTCTTTAGAAAGAATTTTGAAGAAGATTTTGAAAATGTGGATAAGTCAAACTTTGTAGTGGCAATAGATACAGCAAATGGTGCTACATCTTTAATTGCAGAAAAAGTATTTACAGCACTTGGAATTAAACATTATATTTTAAATAATACTCCAAATGGAACAAATATAAATGAACATTGTGGCTCAACACATTTAGATGTTATAAAAAAATATGTTGTAGAAAACCATTGTAATCTTGGAATTGCATACGATGGAGATGGAGATAGATGTTTAGCTGTTGACGAAAATGGAAATGAAATAGATGGAGACAAAATTTTAGCAATAATGTCTAAATATATGATGGAAAAAGAAACTTTAAATAAAAATACAGTTGTTGCAACAGTTATGAGTAATCTAGGATTAAAGAAATATTCAGAAGAAAATGGAGTAAATTTAATTCAAACTAAAGTTGGAGATAGATATGTACTAGAAGAAATGCTAAAAAACGGATACAATTTAGGTGGAGAACAATCAGGACATGTAATTTTCTTAGACTATAATCCAACAGGAGATGGAATATTAACATCACTTATGTTAATAAAAGTAATGCTAGAAAAACAAATGAAAGCATCAGAATTATGTGAAATTATAAATATTTATCCTCAAGTTTTAATTAATGCAAAAGTAAGTAATGACAAAAAATATGATTATGATAAAGATGCAGAAATAAAAGAAAAAATAGAAGTTTTGAATAAAGAATTTGCAGGAAATGGTAGAGTTTTAATAAGACCTTCTGGAACAGAGCCATTAGTTAGAGTAATGATAGAAGGAGAAGATAAAAATTATATAACTAAAAAAGCACAAGAACTAGCAGACTTTATAGAAAATAAGTTAAAATAAGTTAAAACAGAAATATGTTGCAACAAACTAAAGTTAAGTTAAAAATAAGAATCAAAAGAAAAGGGGAATTTTTATGCCAATAATTAATTTTATGAATCCTATTACATTATTAGTGGGAGTAATATTATTTGTTTTAGTATCATATTTAGGGAAGAAAACAAAAAAAAGTTGGATAGTTGCAATAATGTTATTTGTATTTATAACATTATTAATATGTTATGCAGTGCAATTTTTAACACTAAATCCAAATACGCCAGAACTTGCTGCAATCCAAACGGCTTTATTGCAAACAAGTGGAATTACATTAGTATTTATATTAATTTCTTTCTTCATTTATTTATGGATAGATGATATTGAGGCAAAAATGGGAAAAAGAAAGAGCATAGATAATAGTATGGATTGGTTTTGGAGAAATGTATAAGATTATATGATAAAGGAGATTGGTAATATGAAAGAAAAATTTTATGTAACGACACCAATATATTATCCTAGTGGAAAATTTCATATAGGAACAGCATACACAGAGGTTCTTGCAAATACTATGAAGAAATATAAAGAACAAAGAGGATATGATACATATCTTCTTACAGGTGTGGACGAGCATGGGCAAAAAGTGGAGCAAGTTGCAATAAAAAATGGTAAAACTCCTCAACAACATGTTGATGACATGGCTAACGAAGCAAAAAAATTATGGGAGTTAATGGGGATAGACTATAATGATTTTATAAGAACTACAGAAGAAAGACACTCTAAAGTGGTTGCAGAAATATTTGACAAATTAATGGAACAAGGTGATATATATAAATCTGAATATGAAGGTTGGTATTGTATGCCTTGTGAGACTTATTTTACAGAAACACAACTAATTGATGGAAAATGTCCAGATTGTGGTAGAGAAGTAAAGAAAATGAAAGAAGAAGCATATTTCTTTAACATGAAAAAGTATGCTCCAAGATTAATAAAATATTATGAAGAACATCCAGATTTTATTATGCCAGAATCTAGAAAAAATGAGTTATTTAATAATTTTCTAAAACCCGGACTTGAAGACTTATGTGTAACTCGTACAAGTTTTGATTGGGGAATAAAGGTAAAAAAAGACCCTAAACATGTTATATATGTATGGTTGGATGCTTTAACAAATTATTTAACAGCACTTGGTTATATGTCAAATGATGATACTCTATTAAAAAAATACTGGCCAGCAGATTTACAAATAGTTGGTAAAGATATAATTCGTTTTCATGGAATATATTGGCCAATATTCTTAATGGCATTGGATTTACCACTTCCAAAGCATATTTATGCACATAGCTTTATTATGATGAAAGATGGAAAGATGAGTAAATCTAAAGGAAATGTAGTTTATCCAGATATGCTAGTAAATCGTTATGGATTAGATGCAACAAAATACTTTTTATTAAAATCTATGCCGTATGCACAAGATGGAGAATTTAGTCCAGAAGAATTCGTACAAAGGTTTAATTCCGATTTATGTAATGACTTAGGAAATTTATTAAATAGAACTATAGGAATGATAAATAAATACTTTAACGGAAAAGTAGAAAAATATCCAGAAAGTATTTCTGAGATAGATAAAAACCTTGAAAATTTTGCAGATGAAGTGATTACTAAGGTAGAAGAGAAATTTGAGACAGTACATTTAAGTGATGTTTTAACAGAAACTTGGACTTTAGTTGCTAGAACTAATAAATATATAGATGAGACAACTCCATGGATTTTAGCAAAAGAAGATAAAAAAGAAGAGCTACAATCTGTAATGTACCATTTAGTAGAAAATTTAAGAAAAATAGCAATATTAATAAAACCATATATGGAAAATACTGCGAATAATATATTTAATCAATTAGGAATTAGTGAAGATTTACAAAAATGGGATACATTAAGAGATAATAAGAAGTTAAATAATATTATTGTAACAGATAAGCCAGAAGTTTTATTTGCAAGATTAGAGTCAGAAGAGGAAATAGAATATATAAGAGAGCAAATGAAGGGTTAGTTTAAAATTATAAGCATGACATTTTTCATGATTTTGGAAATAAGAGAAAGATTATTAAATAAAGTGACATTATAATTATAAATTGTAAGTAAAAAACAGAAATAGAGAAAAGTAGTGGTAAACGAAAGGAAGTAATAATATGGGAAAATTATTTGTAATAGATGGAACAGATGGAAGTGGAAAGCAAACACAATTTGAGGAATTAAAAAGACATTTTGATGAAGATGGAATTAACTATAAAACAGTAAGTTTCCCAAATTATGATAGTCCATCATCAAGCCTTGTTAAGATGTATTTATCAGGTGAATTTGGAGAACATGCAAAAGAAATTAGCCCATATATTGCTTCAACATTTTATGCAGCAGATCGTTATGCAACATTTGTTACACAATATAAAGATTACTATGAAAATGGTGGGATTATATTAGCAGACAGATATACTACAGCAAATATGGTACATCAAGCAGGAAAGATAACAGATAATGAAGAAAGAGAAAAATTTTTAAATTGGCTATGGGACTTTGAATTTAAATTATATGGACTTCCAGTACCAAATGAAGTATTTTTATTAAAAATGCCACCAGAAAAATCATTTGAATTAATGAAAAATAGAGAAAATAAATTTACTCATGATTCTAAAAAAGATATTCACGAAAGAGACAGACAACATATTATAGATAGTTTTAATGCTGCATGCTATGTTGCAAATAAATACAACTGGTATACAGTTGAGTGTGTAAAAGACGAAAATATTAGAACAATAAAAGATATACATAATGAGATATATGATGAAATAAAAAAACATTTATAAATATTTATGAATACACAATTATAGCAAGTATATAGTATGCTTGCTATAATTATTTCTAATATAAAGATAATAACAAAAAAAATACAAAAAGTATAATTGAAATGTAAAAAATGTCAAATGAAAAGTTAATTGCAATTTTGAAATGTAAAAACAAATTAATATAACACAATTTATTTTAATATTAAGAATTTTAAATATATAATATTGTTTTGGGAACAATACAACTTAAATAAAATTATGAAAGGAATGGTTTTAATGGTAGAAAAAAGAAAAGTTGTTTTAGTAGGAACTGGTTTTGTAGGCATGAGTATGGCATATTCTCTTTTAAATCAAGGAGGAGTAAATGAACTAGTTTTAATAGATGTAGCAAAAGAAAAAGCTATAGGAGAAGCAATGGATTTATCAGATGGGGTTCCATGTGCGTCTGCTAGAATGGTAATAAGAGCAGGAGATTATGACGAGTGTAAAGATGCAAATATAGTAGTAATTACAGCAGGTGTTGCTCAAAAGCCTGGAGAAACAAGACTAGATTTAGCAAAGACAAATACAAAAATAATATCAGAGATAACAGAAAATGTTGTGAATTCTGGATTTAAAGGAATATTTCTTATAGCAAGTAATCCAGTTGATTTAATGACATATGTTGTAGGTAAAGTTTCAGGGTTTCCTACAAATAAAGTAATAGGTTCTGGGACAGTTTTAGACACAGCAAGGCTTAGATTTTTAGTTGCAGAACATTTACATGTATCTAGTAAAAATGTACATGCATATATAATGGGTGAGCATGGAGATTCATCTTTCGTTCCATGGTCTAAAAGTTATATAGGTTGTAAACCTCTAAAAGATATTATAACAGAGAGAGGGGAACAAGAAGATATATTGGAAAATATTTATAAACAGGTGCAACAAGAGGCATACGAAATAATAAATAAGAAGAAAGCAACATATTATGGAATAGGAATGGGACTTACAAAAATAATAAAAGCTATATTAAATGATGAACACGAAATACTTACAGTTTCTACTTATTTAGATGGTGAATATGGTCAAAAAGACATATACATTGGAGTACCTGCTATAGTAAATTCAAATGGTATACAAGAAATACTAAACTTAAATTTGTCAGAAGAAGAAAATGCTAGATTTAAAAATAGTTGTAATGTTTTAAATGAAATGAAAAATGAGATATTTTCAAATTAAGATATAAAAGTGTAATAAGTAACAAAAATAAGCTTTTTTCATAGAATATACAGAATATGAAAAAAGTTTATTTTTATGAGTTAAAAGGCTCAATTGGAGGTTATTTATGGATTATGAAATTTTAATGAATGGAAATGTAAAAATAGGTACATATGCTCCAGATTTTGAAGCAAAAACAACAATGGGAAAAATAAAATTAAGTGATTATAAGGAAAAATGGATTGTGTTATTTTCACACCCACGGAGATTTTACCCCCGTAAAGTCTTACAATTTGGGGAAATATGAAAACGCTTGAGTAAGGAGATATACATTTAGTGTAGAATTTTGGTTAAATGTAAGAGTAAATTC
>FR901450.1 GCA_000438355.1 Clostridium sp. CAG:273 | reverse complement strand
TTTAATATCTTCATGTTTAAATTATAATATAAAAGCTACTAAAAAGTGAAGAGCCCCCAAAAATTAGAACAAAAGATTAACATTTGGGATGCTATTCACTTTTTAGATTCAGTTCATTTTATATTAATAGCTTATTTTTTATATTAAAAATGAGTGAAAATTTTTCACTCATTTTCTAAGAATTTTTTACATTTTCTTTTTTATTTTTTTAATATATATTTAATCTAACATGTATTTTTTATTAGCATTATATAAGTCTTACTTAATTCCCCCAAAATCTATAATAGTTGGGAATTTTGTAGGGTCTGAACTATGTGGATATGAACTTTCTGAATAAATTCTTTCTTGTATATTGTCTAAATTCCATATACTTTCATCTAGGTGTAATGTATTTGTGTAAAATTCTTTACTTAGTAATTCATTTTTTGTTATTTCTTTTATGTTTGTACCATTACTATTAGAAATTCCTTGTCCATCAGTATTCTCGTAACAATTTGTAATAAATTCTACATTTGATGTATCTGTTATCATAGCAAATTTATTTAACAATATATCATTTAATGATCTTCCCATAGATATAGAATTACTAATAATTGTTTTTCCATTAATTTTTCCTATAAATAGTCCAGTAGTTTTTGCTGTATCCGCATTATAAGCTCTTCCAATAATATTAGATACTACATTCTCAATTGTAATTCCTCCATGGCTTAGTCCTATAATAGCTCCACTATCGTTTCCTGCTGAATGCATTTCTCCTTGAACATAGCAATTTTTAATACTTCCACCTGTCTTTTCACTAATAAATGTTGATGCATTTTTTCCCTGGTTGATATTTCTTGCAGTTAACACAAGTGCCCTTTTTACATTTATTTTTTCAAATGTAGAATTTTCGTCATTTGATGTAACTACTGCTATATTATTATTTCCTATTACAATAATTCTATTAAATTTCATATTATAAAATTTTGCATTACTTGATTTTTTTGCAAATGCTGCTACATTATTTTTTGTTTTATCACTATCAAAAGTAGAAATATATTGTTCATATGGTGGTTTATTCCAAACAACTCCATGTTGAAAGTTATCTATATTTAAGTTTGATACTTCTCCATTAAATTGTTCGAATATTGTTGCATTTGT
>FR901449.1 GCA_000438355.1 Clostridium sp. CAG:273 | reverse complement strand
CTTTCTTTATTATTCCATTATCATTAAATATTGTTCCTATTGTTATTCCTGCCAATATTAACAATACTATTATCGTCACTACTAATGATATTAATGTTACACCTTTATTTCTCATTTCTTCACTCTCCATTTTTATTATTCCACACAATTTATTTATTAATCATATTTTTATTGCATTGTTTATTTTTATTCTTTTTTGTTACTTTGTTTACTGGTTTTATTGTTTTATTTACTCTTTCTTTTTATATTTTACTGTTTTACTTTATTAATTTATTTTATATGATTAATAAATAAATGTGGAATAATTTGTTACTTTATATTTTCTTGTGTAGAACAATTATATCATTTTTAATTGTATTTTGTATTTCTTTTTTATTACATTTGTATTACATTTTTATTGCACTTTTACTTGTAAGATTATTTTAATTACACATATTAATTATTATTAGCAATATACAAAACAATAAAAGTAGTATTTTTGGTGAGACAAGGTCTTTAAAATTTGTGCATACAAATTTT
>FR901448.1 GCA_000438355.1 Clostridium sp. CAG:273 | reverse complement strand
AGCAATATTATAATTAAAAAGGATTAAAGGTGATAATAATAAAGAGATTAAACATATTTATAGATGAAAGTGGAGATTTTGGATTTGTAAAAGGAAGTTCAGATTTATATGCTGTATCCTTTACACTTCATGAAAGTTCCGATTCAATAAAAACAGAATTAAAATACCTTAATGAAAAACTAAAAAACCTTAATTATGATGGAATGATACATTTAGCATATCTTATAGCTAAACGAGGAGATTATTCTCATTTTGATTTTGAAAAAAGAAAAAGTATATTTTGGGCAATATTTTATTTTTCAAGTAGAGTAAAAGTCAAAATAAGAACAGTTATAGTAGATAAAAAGTATGTAAACAAAAAAACACAATTAAATATGGCACTAGCCAGAGAAATTAGTAAATTTATAAATGACAATCATGATTATATAAATTCATTTGATAAAATTGTTATTTATTATGACAATGGACAAGAAACACTAGCAACTATATTGGACACACTATTTGCAAGTAATCCAAATGTAGAGAGAAGAATAGAGTTTGACCATACAAAGAAAAGATTATTTCAAGTTTCAGATATGCTAACTATAATAGATAAACTAGATTATAAAAGGAAAAACAATATTCCTTTTACAAAAGCTGAAACATTTTTCTTTAGAGGAAAGGATTTTAGGCATATTATAAATTTGCTAAAAAGTAAAAGAATATAATTTAGAAAGAAGATGAATTAATTCTAATAAGTCAAGATATAGAAAAAAGAAAAGTATTTAGAGATGCTAAAAAATGGAACAAGAATTTAAACGATAGTTATAAACATAATAAAAGCCATTCGTTTGAATGGCTTTTGCTGACGCTTAGCATCAGCTCGGGTCAGGTCCTAATCTAATAAACTATTTCAGACCTAGTAGAATATCTATCTACAATGTATAGTATTCCTTAATTTCTTTAATTATACACTAATTTTTTGAAAAAGTATATAATTTTTTGAAAATTTTTAAAAATTATACATAAATTAATCTCTATATATTATTTCTTCAATTATCTAACACAATAAAATAAGGAAGAATCCTATAAGAATAATTTTGTCCTTAGTAGAATTTCTCCAAGGAAGAGTCTTTTTTATAGAACAAAATTCAAATGAACTTAAATTGCAAGTAGTTAAGTATTGTATATATAAAATAGCATGATGTAGCGTTGAGAGTAGAGATAAAAAATTTATTTGTTAAAATTTTTATCTCTACTTGATTAAATATATATACCTAATCTATTCTTACAGGATACTCTTTTTTGTCATTGTAAAGAAATTCAGCAGAATTAAGAACTTTGCATTTTAGTTTATATGTATTACAATGGTTAGCATGTGCAAGCCATGATTGAAGGGATGGCATGACTATACCAAAGTCTAGGTCACCACGAAGCCAGATTTTGTTCCATTTACGGATTTTTCTTTTGATTTTTGTTTTACTAGATTTTCTAAGTAGTCTATGTGTTGGCCAAATTCTATAACCACAAAAGTTTAAACCTTGAGCAGCAGGATAATATCTAGACTTTTGATTTAGACTTAAATGCAGTTTGTTTTCTACAAATTCTTCTATTAATTTTTTATATGTTTTGCAAGTTTCTTTATCTTCTAAAAGCATTACAAAATCATCCATATACCTAACATAGTATTTTACTCGTAATGTATGTTTTATGTATTGGTCTAGTTCATTTAAGTATATGTTGGCAAAAAATTGAGATGTGTAATTTCCAATGGGTATACCAATTGGATCTTTTCTATTTTCAAAAATTAATTGGTGTGTAAATTGTATTAATTTTTTGTCTGACATATATTTTTTTACTATGCTAAATAATATATTTGGGTCTATACTATAGAAAAATTTTCTTATATCACATTTTAGTATCCAATAATTTGGATTTTTTCTTTTATAAACTTTCATGTCATGTTGTATTATATCTGCTGCTTTGTGGCATCCTCTTCCAACAATGCAAGCACATGAAGAATTTATAAATTTAGGTACTATATTAGGTTTTATAAATTCTTCTACATACCATTGATGTACAATTCTATCTACATATGGGAGAGCTTCTATTTTTCTTAGTTTTGGTTCATTTATATAAAATATTCTGTAATTTCCTACGTGATATGTACCGTTTTTCAATTTGTTTAATAAATTTACTAAATTGTTTTCTAAATTTAATTCAAATCTTAAGACTTCGCATTTTTTAGCTTTTTGTTTTTTTGCTCTTAAGTGAGCAGATAATAAATTTTCAAATGTTAGATGTTTATAAAAACTATTTTTTATCGTGTGAGGCATGATTTTAACCATCCTCCTAACATATTACAAATTTCTGTTATCTTTTTTGACCAAGTTTCATAATTTTGTTTTGAGATATATTTATATTTGTATGCAAGTCTAAGGTAAACCTTTTGTAAATTTAGCTCAACATCTAAATTATTTAGGTGACCTATTTTATTTTTTTTATTATATTCTTTTAAAGCATAAATCAATTCTCTTAAACCGCTATATAAAGATTGTTTTGTTTCACTTGCTAAAGCAAGCTTTTCAGATTTTGGGTATTTTATGCATAATGTATTTGTGTAATAAACTAAATCTAAATAATACTTATAAATAAGTAAAGAATTTTTGTCGCCAACATCCATTATTCTTCAGCTCCATTTTCTAAAATTTGTTTTAAATCATGAATAGTATTTGTAAGAATAATGTATGCATCTTGAAATGAAGTTTTATTTAAATCTAATTTTAACAAATTTGTAATTATACCATTAAATCTTTCATTGTCTTTATATTCAGCATAATTTAATACCACATTTTGAGAAGGGTCAATAATTTTATAATTAATACTTAGCGATTCTAAAGTTTTAAAGTAATAATCTGATTTACTTACAGGAAAACAACATTTATAAAGCTTATCTGTAATGTTAGTTACTTTTAAGCTTAATGCGTCTGAAAGTCTATTAGCATCTTCATTTAAAGCCATGTAAAATATACCTGACTTAAACAAATAAAGTTCATTTGGATTTAAAGCCTTTTGCTCTAAATATTTTGAATAAAGTTTACTCATACAATAACCTCCCTAATGTGGGAAAGTTACATATTAAAAATATTAGCGAAAAATCTGTAACAATAATATAACTAATTTCTAAAAAATTTAACAAAATAATACGAAAGTGCAAATATATTATACAAAAATATATAATTAAATGTATATTATTATACAAAAATATTATAAAATAGTATTCACTAAAAATATTTTTTATGATATAGTTATTTTATAATAAATATTTTCAGAAGAAAAAGGAGAAATACATGTCGAGAAGAGAGAAAAAAAGTGTAAAAGGTAATTGGATTTTTAAAATAATTGTAGTAGCAATTGTTTTATTAGCAGCAATATTTGTAATTAAAATTGCAGGAAATTATAAAAATAATGACATCGTAGGAAAAGTGAATTTAATAATTAACAATAGTAATGTAACAGCAGACTTAAAACAGGATGTTTTTGTAGATGAAAATGGTGTTATATATATAGCAAAAGAAGATATAGAAAACTTTTTTGACAATTATATTTATTATGACGAAAAATATAATCAAATTATTACAGGTTCATCTACTAAAATTGCAAATATGGTAGTTGGAGAAAATTCGGCAACTGTAAATAGTGCAGAAGTAAAACTAAAAAGTCCTGTTATTGAGAAAGAAAATAAATATTTTATACCATTTTCAGAACTAAAAAGTGTGTATAATGTGGATATAGAATATATAAATAACAGAGTAGTTGTAGATTCATTAGACAGAAAATACCAAATTGCAACAGTAGCTAAGGATATAAGCATTAAGTCAAAGCCAACTTCATTATCTAGAACAGTAGATAAAATTAAGGCAGGAGATGCAGTTGTAATTTCTAATAGAAAAGACGATTTAGTAAAAAGTGGTTGGAAAAAAATTAGAACAAGCAATGGAAGTTTAGGCTATGTTAAAGAAGATAACTTAGGAAAAATAAATACAATTAGAGATGACATGGTAGAAACATCAAAAGTAGAAGGAAAAGTAAGTTTAGCATGGGAATATTTTTCAGACTATGGCTCAGCTCCAGAAAGGTCAGGTGCAATGGATGGAGTTAATGTTGTTTCTCCAACATTTTTTAGATTAGAGCAATTAGGAAAGGGAAATGTTAAAGAAAACGTTGGTACAGCTGGAATAAACTATATTAATTGGGCACATAATAATGGCTTAAAAGTTTGGGCAATGATTTCAAACGAATCTATGCTAGATACTACTTCAGAAATTATGAACGATTATAAATTAAGAAATAAATTAATAAACAATATAGTTAATTTAGTTGTGAAATATAATTTAGATGGTATAAACATAGACTTTGAAAACATGTATATGGAAGATAAAGCAATGTTTAATAGGTTTCTAATAGAACTAGAGCCTAGACTAAATGAAATGGGAAAAGTATTAACAGTAGATGTAACAGCTCCAGATGGCTCTGAAACATGGTCAATGTGCTTTGACAGAAATACAATATCAAAAGTAGCAGATTATATAATATTTATGGCATATGATCAATATGGAGCAAGCTCAAATAAAGAAGGTACTACAGCAGGGTGTGACTGGGTAGAAGCAAATATAACTAAATTTTTGGGACAAGAAGGAGTAAATCCAGATAAACTAGTTTTAGCAGTACCATTTTATACAAGATTATGGAAAGAAGCAAATGGGAAAGTTAGTAGCGAAACTGTTGATTTAAAAGATGTAGATAAAGTAATTCCTGCAAATGTAGAAAAGAAATGGAATGATAATTTAAAACAATATTATATAGAATATACACAAAATGGTGCTGTATATAAAATGTGGATAGAAGACTTAAAATCAATTTCTGCAAAACTAGATTTAATAAACAAATACAAACTAGCAGGCGCAGCATATTGGGAAAAAGATAGAGAAAGCCCAGAAGTTTGGGATATAGTTAAAGAAAAACTTGGAAATTAATATATTTCATAATTTATTAAATGTATAAAATTCATGGAATAAAAAAGAAATCACCTAATATAATTTAAGACAAATAGCTTGTTTTAAATTTAGAGGTGATTTTTTTGAATGTGTTATATATAAAAGTTAAGAATATAAAAAATGAAAAAAGCAAAAATGATATTGAAAAAAATAAAAGCGGAAAAACAGATAAATTATTTAAAATTAAAGAATTCTTTAAATGGGTGTTTTGTATAATTGATATAGAAGAAATATTTAATGGATATATAGCAAAAATACCAATAAAAAGAGACAATTCATCCAAAATAGTTAATAATATAAGAAATAGTATTATAACAAATAAAATTAGAAAAATTATAAATGAGAAAAGTATAGATGGAATTGTTTTGTCAGATGAAATTAAAAAAAACACAGAATTTATGGATAAGCTTATTCTAAATAAAAAAAGTAATAACTCTAATAATAAGAGTAATATAAGTAAAGTTAATTATAAGAAAAATTTAGATTGTATTATAAATGAGCATAATATTACAAATCAGTTAGTAAAAGATAGTAATATTGCAAAGCATTTTATAAAACAAAGAAATGTATTTTTTATTAATGGAAAAGGACTTTTTAAATACATAATTTACGAAATTTTGGTATATATTATAAATATTCAAAATAGAAAGGCTGAATTAGAAGATGTTTTTATTGTTGCAAATAATATTGATGAAATCATACTAGATAATATAATTTTTTTAAGTACAAAATTTAAAAACATTAATATAGTAAGTAAAAATATAGAAAAGTATAGATATATTGAAGATATTGTTTATAATAATACAGGAAATAATGTAATACTTTTAAATAATAAAAGGAAGAGTTTAAAAAGGGCAAAGTTTATAGTTAATGTGGACAATAGTATAAATGAACTAAATGAATATTTAATATATAGAAAGGCTATTATAATTAATTTAAATGATGAGATAAATAATAAACATAAAAATGAAATAAGTATTATCCAAGACACTAAAGAGCATGTTAATCAAGATACTACTAAAAAACGCAAAATAGTTACATTAACAGGATTTGAAGGGATTTTTGTTAATTCATATGAAATAGATGTAAATAATAGAATTAAAGAGTTTTTTAAAAAATATGGACTAATTTATGAAACAAGTATAACAATTTTGTATGAAAGTTTTCTGAACAAAAAAGAAAGTTTTTCAAATATGAGGTCGAAAATAGAAGATGCAGGACTTATTATTAAGAAACTGTATGGAAATAATGGGATAATTGACGAAAATGAGTATAAACGAGTAAATTTAAGCGATAATGAGGTAAAAAAACGCTATTGACAAATCTATTAAAATAGATTAATATATATAAGATAAATTTGAGGAAATTCAAATTTATTTTTTATATTAAAAAACATTTTGACAAAAAGGAGGAAGGACTTATGGGAGAAGAAAAAGAAATTCTATTGACACAAGAGGGATACGATAAATTAGAGCAAGAATTAGATACACTAAAAACAGAGAAAAGAGCAGAGATATCTGAAAGAATAAAAATAGCTTTAGGATTTGGAGATTTATCTGAAAACTCTGAATACGACGAAGCTAAAAATGCTCAAGCTGCTAATGAAACAAAAATAGCAGAATTAGAGAACAAATTAAGATATGCTAAAATTATTGATGAATCAGAAATAGACACTAAAACAGTACAAGTTGGAAATACTGTTAAAGTTTTAGATATAGAATTTAATGAAGAAGTTTCATATACTATAGTTGGATCAACAGAAGTTAACTTAGCAGAAAATAAAATTTCAAATGAATCACCAATAGGAAAAGCCTTGTTAGGTGCTAAAAAGAACCAAACAATAGATGTTCAAGCACCAGCAGGTATAATGAAATATAAAATATTAGCAATAACGAAATAGCTGGAGGTATATATGACTATTCATTGTAGTGCTAACAAAGAGGATATAGAAAAAAGCGTATTAATGCCTGGTGATCCATTACGTGCAAAATATATAGCAGAAAATTTTTTGACAGATGTAAAACTTGTAAATTCCATTAGAAATATGCTTGCATATACAGGAAAATATGGAGATAAAAAGGTTACTGTGTTTTCTTCTGGAATGGGCATGCCAAGTATGGGAATATATAGCTATGAGCTATATAAATTTTATGACGTCGAAAAAATAATAAGAATTGGTTCATGTGGAGTTTATACACCAGATATAGATTTACTAGACACAATATTAGTAGACAAAACATATACAGAAGGCAATTTTGCATATGAGTGGAATTCAAATGATTGTCACTTAATGCAAGCAGATGAAACACTAAATAGTAAAATAGAAGAAGCGGCAACAAAATTAAATATTCACTATACCAAGGGAAATACTTTGTGTTCAGATTGCTTTGATGGATATTTGGATAATTTGGAGATGTTACTAAATAGATTGCCAAAAGATTTAAATTTAATCGGAGCAGAAATGGAAGCATTTGCATTATTTTATATTGCAAAATATCTTAATAAAAAGGCAGCTTGTTTATTAACTGTTGTAGACTCACTTGCTAAAAAGCAAAGCAGTACAGCAGAAGAAAGAGAAAAAAGTTTAAATAATATGATAAAAATAGCTTTAGAAAGCATATAGAAATTGAGGACAGACCATTTAACTAGAAATCATAAAATAAGATTTAGTTTATAGATGGTCTGTCCTTAGTTTATGAAATTAAAAAAATAATTTATTATTAATATTCATATGCTAATGAGTTGAGTTATAAGATAACGTTTATCTTATAACTTAAAATGTAATATCTTAAATTGTAAAATCAAAATATAGTTTATAATATGAATGTTTTGTTAAGTTAAAAGTTAAATGTAGTGCTGTAAGTAAGTGTAATGTGAATGTTTTGTGAATTTTAGCAATATATATTGACAAGTGCTAAAAAAAGGTATAAATTATATTAGCAGTCAGTAATAATGAGTGCTAATATAACATATAATATATGCAGGATAATTTTAGAACCTACATAAATTTTGAAGGAGGTAATTTTAATGTTAAAACCATTATTAGACAGAGTTGTAGTTAAAATGGTAGAAAATGAGGAGACTACAAAAAGTGGAATTATTTTAACAGGAAATGCTCAAGACAAGTCAAAAATTGCAGAAGTTTTAGAAGTTGGACCAGGAGAATTAGTTGATGGAAAAAGAGAAGAGATGAGTGTAAAAAAAGGTGATAAAGTATATTTAAATGAATATGCTGGAACTAAAATAAAATATGAAGGTGAAGATTTAGTAATTGTTAGACAAAGTGATATTTTAGCAGTTATAGAATAGTTATAATATTATATTAATTTTGACTGTTAAATTAGTAATTAATTGTTTGAAATATTAAATAGAATGGAGGAATTTTATTATGGCAAAAGATATTAAATATGGAGAAGATGCCAGAAAAAGTTTATTGAATGGTGTAAATAAATTAGCAGATACTGTAAAGGTAACATTAGGACCAAAAGGAAGAAATGTTGTACTAGATAAAAAATTTGGTGCACCACTTATTACAAATGACGGTGTAACTATTGCAAAAGAAATAGAGTTAGATGACCCATTTGAAAATATGGGAGTTCAGATTGCAAAAGAAGCCTCTATAAAAACAAATGATGTAGCAGGTGATGGTACAACTACAGCTATGGTTCTTGCTCAAAGTATGATAAGAGAAGGAGTAAAAAACGTTGCAGCAGGTGGAGATCCAATGGCAATTAAAAGAGGTATGGACAAAGCAGTAAATGCAGCAGTAGAAGCCCTAAAAGAAATAAGTGTACCTGTTAATGGAAAAGAAGATATTGCAAGAGTTGCAAGTATATCAGCTGGAAATCCAGAAGTTGGAGAACTAATTTCACAAGCTATGGAAAAAGTTTCTAAAGATGGTGTTATTACAATAGAAGAATCAAAAACTTCTCAAACAGAATTAAATGTTGTTGAAGGTATGCAATTTGATAAAGGATATGTATCTCCATATATGGTAACAGATACAGAAAAAATGGAAGCTGTTGTAGATAATCCATATATATTAATAACAGACAAGAAAATTGGAAATATTCAAGAAATATTACCATTATTAGAAAGTTTAATGCAACAATCTGGTAAGTTAGTAATAATTTGTGATGATATAGAAGGAGAAGCACTATCTACATTAATCTTAAATAAATTAAGAGGCGTATTAAATGTAGTTGCAGTTAAAGCTCCTGGATATGGAGATAAGAGAAAAGCTATGTTACAAGATATAGCAATTTTAACAGGTGGTGAAGTAATTACATCAGATTTAGGATTGGAATTAAAAGACACAACAGTTGAACAATTAGGTAGAGCAAGACAAATTAAAGTTCAAAAGGAAAATACTATTATTGTTGATGGTATGGGAGACAAAAATGAAATTCAATCAAGAGTTAACCAATTAAAAGCTCAAATTGCTGAAGAAAAGAGTGAATTTGAAAAGGAAAATTTGCAAGAAAGATTAGCAAAAATAGCTGGTGGAGTTGCTGTAATTGGTGTTGGAGCAGCTACAGAAGTTGAAATGAAAGACAAAAAACTAAGAATAGAAGATGCACTTTCTGCAACTAAAGCAGCTGTAGAAGAAGGTATTGTTGCAGGTGGAGGAACATCATATGTTAACATTATACCAAAGGTAGAGAAAGTAGTAGAAAGCTTAAAAGAAGATGAAAAACTTGGTGGAAAGATTATATTAAAAGCTTTAGAAGAGCCAGTTAAACAAATTGCAATAAATGCAGGACTAGAACCAGCAGTTATACTTGAAAAAGTAAAAGGAAGTAATGTAGGTATAGGTTTTGATGCTGCAAATGAAGAATATGTTGATATGAAGAAATCAGGAATAGTTGATCCAACTAAGGTATCTCGTAGTGCTTTGCAAAATGCAGAATCAATTGCTTCTATGATTTTAACAACAGAAAGTTTAGTAACAGATAAGAAAGAACCAAAAGAATGCAGCTGTGGAGGACATGACAATGCAGCAGATATGGGTGCAATGTATTAATAATTTAATAAATATTTAATATGTAAGAACTAGAAATATAGTGATTTTTTTGTTCAGCTACGGACGCATGGCTACTTTAAATTTGTGCAAAACACAAATTTAAAGACCTTGCTTCACTGCAAAAATACTATATTTCTAGCTTATTATTATGTAATATGAAATTACTACATAATTTGATTTTGGGTTAATTTGGTGTTATAATAATTGTATTGTTTTTTGGAAAAGGAGAATGAATATGATTAAAGCACTGGATACAATTCTTCGGCTAGGTGGAATAGTGTACATATTTTGTATCTTTATAGGATTAGTGATTACATTTATTCAGATAAAGTTTCCAGCTGTAGAGAAAATGCTAAGAAAAATTTTTCAAAATAAAGCAGGATTAATTTTGACAGTAAGTGTTTCCTTATGGGCAGTATTGGGAGTAATGTACACAGCAACGGTTGCATTTCATTGAAGTTTTCAAATAGAGAGTGGTTTTAGATTTCTGAGACCGCTCTCTTGTTATGTAATAAATTTTGCTATAAGACTATATTTTTATAAAAGAATATGGTATATTAAGATATAGGAAAATGAGATTAATAAATATACTATTACTATATTATTAAATAAGGAGGAGAATATGAGTGAGAAAATTTATACAATCGAAGAAATAAAAAAGATATTGTCAGAAATATTAAAAGATAAGCCAGTTTATCAAGTTATTTTATTTGGCTCATATGCTAAGAAAAATGCTACTAAAGATAGTGATATAGACTTAATAATAGATACAAAGTCAAAATTAAAGGGCTTTGCACTGCTAAAATTAATATGTCAAATTGAAGAAAAATTACAAAAAGAAATTGATGGTTTTGAAAAATATGAGATAGTAGAAAATTCATTAATAGATAAAGAGATAAGGAAAACAGGAGTGATTGTGTATGAAAAATAAAGAATATATGTCATTAAAAAAGATGATAGAATATATAAACAAGGCATTAAAATACACAGAAGGGTGTAGTTTTGAAACATTTTCACGTAACGAAGAAAAAGTTGATGCTACTGTTTTTGCTATTAGTCAAATAGGTGAACTGGTTAAAAATATAACTAAAGAAACTATGGAAAGATATAATAATATAGAGTGGATTATTATAAAAAATTTAAGAAACAAAATTGTTCATGACTATGAAGGTATAAATTTAAATTTAATTTGGGATATTATAACAGATGATATAATACAGTTAAAGATGGATTTGGAAAAAATATTAAAAGAGGCTTAAAATAAAAAATAGTGTTATTTTAAGGAGTTTATCATGGGAAAGAGAAGAGTAGCTTTTTGTACTTTGCGGATGTAAAACAAACCAATATGAAACAAATGCAATGATGCAAAAATTTATAGAAGTAGGATATGAGATTGTAGATTTTGAAGCTAAAGCAGAAATATATGTAATAAATACATGTACAGTTACAAATATTGCAGATAAAAAGTCAAGGCAAATGTTAAGGAGAGTTAAACAGCAAAATAAAGATGCAATATTGGTAGCTGTTGGTTGTTATGTTCAAGTAGCAAGAGAAAAACTAGAGGAAATAGAAGATATAGATTTAATCCTTGGTACTAAAGAAAAAAAGGATATAGTGGAATATGTTGAAAGGTATTTAAGAGAAAATGAGAAAATAATTTCTGTTTCAAATATGATGCCAACAGATAATTATGAGGAATTTGGTTTAATTACACATACAGAAAGAAATAGAGCTGTAATAAAGGTGGAAGATGGATGCAATCAATTTTGTACATATTGTATTATTCCATATGCAAGAGGAAGAGTTAGGAGTAGACATCCAGAACATATAATTAAAGAAATAGAAAAAATTTCGGAAAATGGAATAAAAGAGGTTGTTTTAACAGGTATAAATTTGACTGCTTATGGTACAGACTTTGCATATAAAAATGTGAAAGATCAAGAAAACCAATATATGAATAAAAAATTAAATAAGGAGTATAAAGTAAATAAACCGGATGAAATTGATAGCCCAAATATTAAAATAGAAAATGTAGAGATTGTAAAAAAATTAGAGAATTTAGATAATGTAAGTTCAGAAAAATATGAATTGAAAGAATTAAAAAACTACAGACTTATAGATTTATTAGAAGATATAAACAAAATACCTAAAATAAAAAGAATTAGGCTAGGCTCGCTAGAACCAACAATAATTACAGAGGAGTTTGTAGAAAGACTAAGCAAGTTAGAAAAGGTTTGTGACCATTTCCATTTGTCTTTACAAAGTGGTTGTACAGAAACATTAAAAAGAATGAATAGAAAGTATACAGCAGAAGAAGCAGAGAAAGCGACAGAAAGAATAAGAAAATTTTTCCCAAATGCAGCTTTAACAGCAGATATAATAGTAGGATTTCCAGGGGAAACAGATAAGGAGTTTAACAAAACTTATGAACTATTGAAAAGGATTAAATTATATAAAATACATGTATTTAAATATTCACCAAGAAAAGGCACAAAAGCGGCAGTTATGGAAAATCAAGTGAACGGAAATGTAAAAGAAGAAAGAAGTAACAAGTTACTAGAACTTTCTGATAAATACGAAGAAGAATTTAACAATGCAAGCATTGGAAAAACACTTAGTGTGCTTTTTGAAGAACAATGTGGGGAATATGTAAAAGGTCATACTACAAATTATAGAGTTGTTAAGGTAAAGATAAAAGAAAAAATAGAACAGGATAGCAAAAAAGAATTAAAAATAGAAAAGCAATTAGAAAATGAGATTAGAAATGTAAAAATTATGCAAAGTGATGGATTAGAACTAATAGGAGAAATAGTATAAAAACAAATATAAAAAAATAGTAGTTGAAAATATTAATTTTAAAGGAATATGGAGAT
>FR901447.1 GCA_000438355.1 Clostridium sp. CAG:273 | reverse complement strand
TATTAAAATTTTAGTTAATTTTATCATAATATATTTATTTTTCAATATTTCAAATATTTTATTTTTATATTTTTGTGACATATTTATTTTAAATCTAGACATATCTATTTTAAACCCATAGCAAATATTTTTAATTTATTTTGCTAAACTTTCATATTTTTTAATAGTCTTCATATTTATTACAAGGGGGATTAAATTACTTTGAAGTTTTTATTTGATTATTTAAAAGGAATTGCTATAGGAGCTGGCGCAATACTTCCTGGTATTAGTAGTGGAGTTCTTTGTGTAATTTTTGGTTTATATGAAAAATTAATAAATAGTGTTTTGAATATTTTTAAAGATTTTAAAACAAATTTTAAATTTTTACTTCCTATAGGTCTAGGCGGAGTTACTGGAATATTATTATTTGGCAAAATTCTAAAGTATCTTTTTAATAGTTTTCCAATGCAAACTAAGTTTGCATTTATAGGATTAATTATTGGATGTATTCCCATATTATTTAAAAAAGCTAACTCCAAAAAAGGATTCAGATTGCATTATTTGTTATTTTTAATTATTGCTTTTGCTATTGGCAGTTTTTCCATTTTATTAGAACCTTTTTTAGAAAATAATCTTATGTATGAAGCTAATAATGGTTTCTTATTCTTAATTATTGCTGGCTTTTTTATGTCTATTGGAATTGTTGTTCCCGGAGTTAGCAGTAGTGTTATATTAATGACATTTGGCGTATATTATGAATATCTAGACGCTATATCTACTTTAAACTTAAACATATTAATTCCATTAGCAATAGGTATTATTTTAGGTGGGTATTTATTTTTAAAGATAATTAAATATCTTTTAGAAAATTACTTTCCAGAAACATTTTATGCAATAATTGGCTTTGTTTTAGGTTCTGTATTAATTCTTTATCCAGGATTTACATTTAATATTACTGGAATTATATCTTTGCTATGCTTTGCTGTTAGTTTTATTATATCTCTTCAATTTGAAAAGCTAGAATGAAATTCAGTATACTTATACTGTTTAATATGTATAGTAATTTGTGTAAAGTTTAATTAAAC
>FR901446.1 GCA_000438355.1 Clostridium sp. CAG:273 | reverse complement strand
ACAAAATATTTTAAAATATTTTGTAAAACTTTGTATTATTTTATAAAAGAATAGTATCATTTTTATAATTTTTAGTCAATATTTTTTGAATTTTTTTTATTATTTTTTAATTTTTCTCATTTCCTGTAAGTCTTATAGCTCTAAATAATCTCAAAATGAGAATATTTTATTTTTATCGATTTCATTTCCTTTTTATTCCATTTTTGTCATTATTAAATCTTATGTTTTAATTTAAATTGTTTAATTTTTTTCAAACTTGCTTCTTTTACATTTTAACGTTAACATTATATTATACACATAAAAAATAGGATTAGATTTAAACTCTAATCCTATTTTTTAGTTTCAATTCATAACTAGATTCACCAATTTTTATTATTTTATTTAATTATTAAACGTTTTAGCCAAATAGTCCTCTTTTCTTTACTGGTGGTTGCTCATTCATTGTTTTTGCAAGTTCTGTTAATATATCACGCTGTTCTTTTGTTAAGCGTTTTGGTACTTGTACTTGCACTGTAAATACAAAATCTCCATATGAGTTTCCATTTATACTTTTAAAACCTTTATTTCTTATGGTAAATCTCGTACCAGATTGTGTTCCATCAGGTATTCTATATATTTCTTGTTTTCCATCAACCATAGGTATTTTTAAATCTGCTCCTAGTGTTGCTTGTGTAAATGTAATTGGTATATCACAAAGTACATTATCTCCACTTCTTGTGTATATACTATGTTTTTTTACATGTACATTAATATATAAATCTCCTTTTGGTCCACCTTGTTCTCCTGGTTCACCTTCTCCACGTAATACAACAGTTTGACCATCATCTATTCCTGCTGGAATTTTTACTGTTAGCTTAACTTGTTTTCTAACTGTGCCTTTTCCTTTACATGTTTCGCATGGTTCTTTTATTACTTTTCCTGTTCCACGACAATTATTACATGTTCTCATCGTTTGCATTTGACCTAAAATAGTAGTTTGCAATTGTTTAATTTGTCCTGTTCCATGGCAAATCGGACACGTTTCTGCATGTGTTCCTGGTTTAGCTCCCTCACCATGACATGTTTCGCAAGTTTCATTTCTACTAATATTTATATATCTCTCTGTTCCTAAAAAAGACTCTTCAAAGCTTATTTCTAAGTCATATCTTAAGTCTGCTCCTTTACGAGGTCCATTGTTTCTTTGGTTTCTACCTCCAAAGCCACCTCCGAAAAAAGATGAGAAAATATCTCCTAAATCTCCAAAGTCACTAAATCCATCAAATCCACTTGTAGAATATGTATATGTACCATTTCCAAATGGACCACCTGCCCCTCCAAATCCACTTTGTGGATCAGCTGTACCAAATTGATCATACATTCTTCTTTTATCCGGATTTGATAAGACTTCATATGCTTCATTAACTTCTTTAAATTTAGCTTCGGCCTCTTTTTTATTGTCTGGATTTGCATCTGGATGATATTTTTTTGCTAATTTTCTATATGCTTTTTTTAATTCATCATCATTTGCAGTTTTTTCCACTCCTAAAATTGCATAATAATCTTTTTTCTCTGCCATTTCGTTCCTCCTAAAGTATTGCAGTATTAATAGCAGAAAAAATAATGTTTCGCAACAGTGAATTTTCTATTGCTTTATTAGAAACTCTTTTTCCCAAACATTTCTGTTTTTAAACTGCTGTCAAAACATTATTTTTTCATTTTGTTTTTCTTGCTTATATTTTTATTTATAATAAATTATATTTTTTAAGTATTATTTCTTGTCGTCTTTTTTATCATCTTCATCTACTTTATATTCTGCATTATATACATTTCCATTTTCGTCTGTCTTTGGTCCTTCTGCCTCTCCTGCATTTGCTCCATTTGCATCTGCTCCAGCTTTAGCTCCTGCTGTTTGTGAATATAGTTTTTCAGAAATTGAGTAAAATACTGTTGTTAATTTTTCTGTTGCAGCTTTAATTGCTTCTACATCACTTCCTTCTAATGCTTTTTTAACATTAGATATTTCTGTTTCTGCTTTAGCTTTTTCTTCACTGCTTATTTTATCTCCTAATTCATCTACAGTTTTTTGGCAATTATAAACTAAGCTTTCTGCATTATTTCTAGCTTCAATTTCTTCTTTCTTTTTCTTGTCTTCTGAAGCATGTGCCTCTGCATCTTTTACAGCTTTTTCAATATCTTCATCTGTTAAGTTTGTGCTTGCTGTAATAGATACTTGTTGGCTATTTCCTGTTGCCATATCTTTTGCAGATACATGTACAATTCCGTTAGCATCTATATCAAATGTAACCTCAATTTGTGGTACTCCACGTGGTGCTGCTGGAATTCCTGTTAATTGGAATCTTCCTAAAGTTTTATTATATGCAGCCATATCTCTTTCACCTTGTAAAACATGAATTTCAACACTTGTTTGTCCATCTGCTGCTGTAGAGAATACTTGAGATTTCTTTGTTGGTATTGTTGTATTTCTTTCAATTAATTTTGTAAACACTCCACCTAATGTTTCAATACCTAATGATAATGGTGTTACATCTAATAATACTAAATCTTTTACATCTCCTGAAAGAACTCCACCTTGAATTGCTGCTCCTACTGCAACACACTCATCTGGGTTAATTCCTTTATCTGGATCTTTTCCTGTTATTTTCTTAACAGCTTCTTGAACTGCAGGAACTCTTGTAGAACCACCAACTAATAAAACTTTGTGTAAGTCATTTGCTGTAATTCCTGCATCCTTCATAGCTTGTTCTACTGGAATTCTTGTGGCATCAACTAAGTCACCAATTAATTCTTCAAATTTTGCTCTTGTTAATGTAATGTCTAAATGTTTTGGTCCATTGCTATCAGCTGTAATAAATGGTAAGTTAATTTGTGTTTGTTGCATTCCAGAAAGCTCTATTTTTGCCTTTTCTGCTGCTTCCTTTAATCTTTGCATTGCCATTTTATCTGTTTTTAAATCAATACCATTTGATTTTTTAAATTCATCTACTAAATAGCTTATTATTCTTTCATCAAAATCGTCTCCACCTAAATGTGTATTACCATTTGTAGCTAAAACTTCAAATACTCCATCTCCAATATCTAGTATAGAAACATCAAATGTTCCTCCACCTAAATCGTATACCATTATTTTTTGGTCTTGATCTTCTTTGTCCATACCAAAAGCTAAAGCTGCTGCTGTTGGCTCATTTATAATTCTTAAAACTTCAAGTCCTGCTATTTTTCCTGCATCTTTTGTTGCTTGTCTTTGACTATCACTAAAGTATGCTGGAACTGTAATAACAGCTTGTGTTACTTTTTGTCCTAAATAATTTTCTGCATCTGTTTTTAATTTTTGTAATACCATTGCAGAAATTTCTTGTGGTGAAAATGATTCACCTTCTATTTTAACTTTTTCTGCTGTTCCCATTTTTCTTTTTATAGAAATAACTGTATTATCTGGATTTGTAACAGCTTGACGTTTTGCTATTTGTCCTACTAATCTTTCTCCATTTTTTGAAAATGCTACTACAGATGGTGTAGTTCTATTTCCTTCTGCATTTGGAATTACAACTGGTTCTCCACCTTCCATAACTGCTACACATGAGTTTGTTGTTCCTAAGTCAATACCTATAATTTTTCCCATAATAAAATCTTCCTTTCTTTATATAACAAAAGTTTCGGCGAATTTAACAAATTTTATATTAAATATATAAGCAATATCCTCGCCCGTTCTTATTACTTATATAAAATTAAAAACTATCTTCTAATTTTGCATCCAATTTATTTAATAATATTGAATTTTTATCTTAGGTTCTTTTTAAAATTATATATAAGTATATTTTTCCTTTTCTAATTTGCTACTATAACCATAGAGTGTCTTATAACTCTATTTCCTATCATATAACCTTTTCTAAATTCTTCCTTAATTTCTTTTTCTCCTAAGTTTTCATCTACTACTAAACTTACAGCTTCATGTAATTCTGGGTCAAATGTTTTTCCAACTGTTTCTATTTCTTTAACTCCTTTTGACCCCAAAACATCTTTAAACTGTTGATACATAAGTTCTACTCCCTTTTTGTATTCTTCGTCTTTTGTTTCAGCAGCTACTGCTTTTTCTAGATTATCTAATACTGGTAAAAATGATGATACAATTTCTGAAATTATTGATTCATATAATGTTTCTCTTTCTTTAGCACTTCTCTTTTTATAATTTTCAAATTCTGCCATTATTCTTTTATATCTATCATCTTTTTCTTCCATTTCTGCTTTCATGCTTGCTACATTTTTCTTTAATTCTATAATTTCATCTACTTTTTCCATATTATTTTCTTTAGCCTGCTCCTTTTCTACATTAGCATTATTTTTTAATTCTTCTTTATTCTCACCCAATTGTTATACCACCTTTCAAATTACTTTTCATTTAGCTTTTTGCTGATATATTTCATAACAGAAATTACTTTTGAATAGTCCATTCTTTTTGGTCCTATAATTCCTATTGTTCCTAAATCTTTATTTTTATATTTATGCCTAAATGTTACTATGCTAAAGTCTTGTAGCTCTTTATTTTTACTTTCGTCTCCTATATAAACATTAATATCATTAGCAAATCCAGTATTTAATAAGTCTAGTACAATTTCTTTTGTGTCAATAAGGTTAATAAATCTTTTTGCCACATCTAAACTTTTAAATTCTGGTAAATCAAATATTCTGTTTGCTCCATCTAAATATATTTTATCATTATTTTCATTTACTACTTTATTTAGTTGCTCTAATACAGGTTTTATAACTTTTACACTATAATCCATCTGCGAAAGTATATATTGTTTTAGTGGTTGATTTATTTCTTCTAAAAGTTTACCTTTTAATTTATTATTAAAAATATAGTTTAAAGTTTCTACTTGTTCTTCATTTATATCTTCGTCAAATTTTATTATTGTCTCTTTTACCATTCCTGTATCTGTTAAAATAACTGCCATGAGCATTCTTGTTCCCAACAAAACAAATTTTATTTCTTGTATTTTTTGCTCTTCTGCTCTAGGTCCAACTGCAACAGATGTATAGTGTGTTACCTCTGATAAAGTTTGGCTAGTTATTTTTGTTAAATCTTCTATTTCATTTACCTTTGTTGATAACTTTGACTGTATATATTTTATTTCTTCTAAACTTATATTATCATCTTTTATTAATTCGTTTACATATAACCTATAACCCAATGCAGATGGAATTCTACCGCTTGAAGTATGTGTTTTTTCAATATACCCTGATTTTTCTAAATCTGCCATTTCATTTCTTATTGTTGCACTACTAAAATCTAACCCATATTTTTGAACGATACTTCCAGAACTTACTGGCTCTGCTGTATTAATATATTCATCTACAATTGCTTGTAAAATTTTTCTTTTTCTTGGATTTAACATATATTATCACCTTATTTTAGCACTCATATTATTTGACTGCTAACTTTATATATATTATAACCAATTTTAGCAATTGTCAATACATATTGCTAAAAATTGTGTGAATTTTCCGTGACTTCATTTTTCTATACAAACTCTTCCCAAACTAAATTTGCTAAGTCTAGTCCTTTATTAGTTAATTTTATATAATCTCCATTTACTTCTAGTAGTTCTTCGTTTACTAGCTTTTCTAATTCTGATTTAAAAACAAATATAGGATTTGCTGCAAATTTTTCTTTAAATTCTTGTATACATACTCCTTCTATTTTTCTTAATCCCAACATCATATATTCTTTTACTTTCATATTATGTGTTTGCTTTTCATGAAATACAAAATTATCTTCTTCTTTTCCTTCCTCATAATTTTTTATATATTCTTCTATATTCTCTATGTTAGAATATCTTACACCATTTGTATAAGAATGGGCTGCTACTCCAAATCCAACATACTCTTTTTGTTTCCAACAATCTAAATTATGTTTTGACTCACTTCCATGCTTTGCAAAGTTTGATATCTCATAATGGTTATATCCATTTTTCTCTAATATATTTTTTACTTTCCAATACATATTTCTTTCTTCTTTATCTTCTGGAAGTTTTAGTTTGCCGCTTCTTACCAATTCTTCTAGCATAGTTCCTTCTTCTAGAATTAATGAATATACAGAAATATGCTCTAATTTTAAATTTACTAGTTCATTTACTGAGTTTTCTACATCTGCTATAGTCTGTTTTGGCAAACCTATTATTAAATCTGCATTTATATTATTAAAACCTACTTTTCTTGCTAAGGAATATGTATTTAAAAATTCTTCATATGTATGAATTCTTCCTATTTCCTTAAGCAAATTATTATTTGTAGATTGCAAACCAATACTTAATCTATTAATTCCTATTTTAAAATAATCTTCAAGCTTTTCTTTGTTTACTGTACCTGGATTTACTTCTAAAGTTATTTCTACATTTTCGTCTAATTTAAATTTTTCTTTTATTATTTTTATAATATTTACAATATATTTACTATCTATAAAAGATGGAGTTCCTCCTCCTATGTAAATTGTATTCACTTTAAATAAATCATCCATTCCACTTTCATAGTCAAGTTTATTTCCTTCTGCAACATCTGTTATTTCTTTAATTAATATGTTTATATACTTTTCTACTAATTTTTCTTTTCCTACATACGAGATAAAATCACAATAGTAACATTTTTGCTTACAAAAAGGAATATGTACATAAATTCCTATATCTTTCATTTCTATAAATTCACTCCTACTCTTCTGCAATTTTTTCTATAGCTTTTAATCTATGATTAACTCCAGATTTTCCTATTGGTGTTTGCAAAAGTTTTCCTAATTCTAGTAAAGACATATCTGGATTTTTTTCTCTAACTTCTGCTATTTCTTTAAGATTGTCTGGCAAACTATCAAATTTTCCCATTTTCTTTATTTTATTTATTGCCGCTATTTGCTTTGCTGCTGCAGTAGCTATTTTATTAATATTTGCTGTTTCGCAATTTACTAGCCTATTGACGTTATTTCTCATTTCTCTAAAAACTCTAATATCTTCAAATTTTAAAACAGAGAAATTTGCACCAATGAAAGCTAGAAACTTAGATATTTCCTCTCCATCTTTTGAATATAATGTACTATTGTTTTCTAATATTTTAAATTCTATATTATATTTATTTAATATTTCTAATATAAACTTTGCATTTTTCTCTAAACTGAATAATATCTCCATATGGTATTTATTTTTTGGATTATTTATAGATCCACTTCCCATAAAGCATCCTCTTACTAATGCTTTTTCTAAGTTCTCTTTATTAAAGATTTTGTCTAAAGTGGCTAAATAAATGTTATTTTCTTTATAATTAATTTCGTCCATTTCTAATTGTTTTACAGTAATTGAATATACTTTTCCTTGTATTTCTATCTTATAATCTATATAGCCTAAATTGCTAAGCAATTTTCCAAATCTATTTATATTATATTGACTTTCTGTAGAATACCTTAAAGTTTGTTTTTGTATATCTATATTAGAAGTTAATAAATAACCTATTAGCTCTGCTTTTACTTCATCTTTATTTGGTAAATTACTTATTTTACTTAATTCTTCTTTTACATCTGATGAAAATGACATTTTATTACTTATATGATATATTTAATAATTTAAACACACCATATGCTCCTTTCTTTAAAAATACTTATTTTTATATTTGGTATTTATTATCATTTAATTTATTTTTATCTAATTCCATTTTACTTTATTTAATTTAACATTATTTTTTTATAATAATAACTCTATTATTTCCACCAAAATCTTTTATACATTTCGTTTCCTTGTAAATTTTATAACTTTTTAAAATTTCTTCTATCTTTTCTTTTTGGTCATATCCAATTTCTAAAAATATAGCTCCATTTTTTCTTAAATAGTCCTTTGCATTTTCTAATATACTCCTATAAAATTTTAGTCCATCCTCTCCTCCGTCTAATGCAAGTTTTGGCTCATTTTGTACTTCTTTGCTTAAACTTTTTATTACTTTACTTTCTATATATGGTGGATTTGAAACAATTATATCAAAATCTTTTATATGTATATTTTCAAACATATCTGAATTTATAAAATTTATTTTTGCATTATTTAGATTTGTATTTTTTTCTGCTATATTTAAAGCTTTTTGACTTATATCTGAAGCATATATTTCCACATTTTCCAAATATTTGTAAATTGAAATCCCAATTATTCCACTTCCTGTGCATAAATCAAGAATTTTAATTGTTTTTTTGTTTATATTTTTATCTTCTTTATTAATTATAGGTTCTTTTTCTATATTTTCTTTGTAGTCTTTATTAGTTTCTTTATCTTCTGGTTCATTATTTCTAAGTTCATTACAATATTTTATTACTTCTTCTACTAATACTTCTGTATCTGGTTGTGGTATTAGCACATCTTCGTCCACGTAAAAATTAAGTCCCATAAACTCTTGATTATTAATAATATATTGAATTGGAATTCCATTTTCCAACTTTTTTAATAAATTTCTAAATTCTTCAACTTTTTTATTGTTTATTTCATCTTTATATTTTAGAATTAGTTTTTCTTTAGAAATTTTAAAAACATATTCTATTAATATTTTTAACTTTATATCTGCCTCTTCTATATTTAAACTATCTAGTTCATGTTTGCTATTTTGAATTAATTCTTGCAATTTCATAATTTTCCTACCTTTTATCATTTTTAATATAACATAATATCTAGTACATATCAACAAACTTTTTGTAATAAATTAGCGGACCAAATGGTCCGCCTTTTAGAATGCTATTTTATTTTTGTTTTGCATACCTCCTGAAAATAAAACTTTACTATGTCTACTTCACTTGGTTGTAATACTTCATGCAGCTCCAAAATTTTAGGAGAATTTAGTATTGCTTCTTCAGTCATTTCGCATTTACTTATGTTATATCCTAAAAGAATATAAACAATATGGTAAGTGCTGTCGTTGGCTTTTATTAATTGCCAAACATCAACTGTGTCAATACTTTTCTTCCGTACTTTTGTTACGCATGCCTCAGCGTTGTCAAATTCTTTCGCAACTTGTTTTGTAAGGAATTTCATAACGCTTTGGGTAAGAATTTTGCTGTCATCTACTTTAGTCATCTGGATGCATTTCATTGTAAGCACTCCTTTATAAATTTATTATATCATTTATTATACCATACTTTACATAAAAAGTAAATTAAAAAATCCCCACCTCAGCCGTAAGATGAATGAAATTTTAAGGACCTGTTTTCACAGGTGGGTGTCTTGTTGAATGCTACTGGGTTTCTCATTAAAATAACAAGCATACACGCCACATTCAAAGGCGGACTCCCGTTTTAAGTTTGTTGGTTCTAAAATTCCAGTCTACACGCACCGCGCAGGGAAATATTAATTTACTATTCTTAATGTATTTATATATTATCATATATTTAAATTATTTTCAATCTTATTTTTTGTTATTTATGTTAAAATTTTAAATTTATCTTTGTTTATCTCTTTTTATTATGCTTATTTGAATATAATTTATGCATTTTCTTTATTTGATTTTATTTTAATTTTATGATATATTTAAATTTAGGCTATTACATCTCTTTTTAATTTTTGATTTTTATTAACTCCTAATCCAATATAATTATTTTTATTATATATTCTATAAATCCCATCAATATTGTTATTTTTAATCATTACACCATTTAAAAATTTATTTAATAAGTCTTCGTCTAAATTGATTATATTTTTGTCCATAAACAATTCTTCAATTTTAATAAAATACTTCCTATCTTTACTATTTACAATATTTAATGTCTCTTCATTTATTTTATCTTTTAACTTATTTTCATTTACTAATTCTTCTAATTCACCTATAGTAATTGCGTTTTCTATTTTAAAATCTCCAACTTCTGTTCTTTGTAGTTCTTTCATGTATCCATATGTATTTAATTTTTCTGCTATATCTTCACATAAAGTTCTTATATATGTACCTTTTGAGCATCTTACTTTAAATTTGATTACATTTTCTTTTAAATCAAATTTAATTAATTCCATTTTATATATTTCGATTTGTCTTGATTTTACTTCAACTTTCTCATTTTTTCTTGCATATTCATATAATTTTTTTCCATTTACTTTAATTGCAGAATACATTGGGGGTTTTTGTAAAGTCTTTCCTACAAAACTATTTAAAATTTGTTGTATACTTTCATTTATATTTTCAAATATTTCTTCTAAATTAACTTGTTTCTCTGCAATTACTTTACCTTCTCCATCTGCAGTGTCTGTTTTTACTCCAAGTTTTAATTCTGCAATATATTCTTTATTATGATTTATTAAATATTTTGAAATTTTTGTGGCATTGCCTAATAAAAGTGGTAATATACCAGTTGCATTAGGGTCTAATGTTCCAGTATGTCCCACTTTTACTTTTAATATTTTTTTTACCTTTGCTACAACATCATGTGATGTATATTTTTTTTCTTTATTTATTAATATAATTCCATCCATTTTGCACCTAAAACTATAATTATAATGCTGTTTTAATTTGTCTTAATATTTTTTCTTTTGCCTGTTCTATTGTACAACCTTGTATTGTACATCCTGCTGCTTTTATATGTCCTCCACCGCCAAATGCTAAACAAATATCTGAAACATTTACATATTCATTTGAACGCAAAGAACATTTTATTCCTTTATTAGATTCTGTTACAAATACAGAAACTTCTACGCCTTCAACATCTCTTCCTATTTCTACAATTCCTTCTTTGTCTCCTTGACCTGCATTTACAGCATTTTCATCTGCTTTTGTTATATATGTAAAAGAGACCTTTCCATCTTCAAAAAATTCAATTCTTTCTGTTGCAAGTTTTGTTAATTCAAAATTTGCTTTAGTTTTAGTTTGTAAAACTTTTTTATATATTTTAGACACATTTACACCTTTATTTAAAAGCCATGATACAAACTCAAAAGTGTCTGCTGTAACACCTTCATATCTAAAGCCTCCCGTGTCTGTTATAATTCCTGTTAATATACATGTTCCTATATCTTTTGTAATTTCTATTCCAAAATACTCTAAAACTACTAACAATATTTGTGCACATGCTGGCGCTGCTGGATTTACGTAATTATAGTTTCCAAACATAGTATTTGTTCCATGGTGATCTATGTTAACTTTCATTTTAGCATTTTCAAAATATTTTGCAAAACCATTTAACATTTTTATAGTTGCACAATCTAAAGAAATTGCTAAATCATATTGTTCTATATCACTTTCTGTTTTTATTTCGTCTGTACCTGGCAAGAACTTAAATATTCTTGAGTATTCTGGAATAATTATATCTGGATTTTTGCCATATTCTTTTAGTGCATTATACATTGCTAATCCACTTCCTATAGCATCACCATCTGGATTTTCATGTGTTAATATAACAATTTTTTCCGCTTTATCTATTTCTTCTTTAATATTATCTAAAGTCATTACAAATTCTCCTCACTTTTATTTCTTTACTCTTTTGAATTGTATCACTAATTATTCTTGTTTTCCAGCATCTAAATCAATATTTTTATTATTTTCTATAATTTCTTTGTCTTTTCTTATTGCATCTGCTATTATTTTATCCATTTTTTCCCCATACTCCATAGATTCATCTAATTCAAACTGTAAATCTGGGGTAACACGCAAATTTATTTTCTTAGCTATTTGTCCTCTTATATAGCCTGATGCACTTTGAAGACCCTCCATAGTCTTTATTTTACTTTTTGAGTTTAACAAACTAACATATACTCTTGCAAATCTTAAGTCAGGTGTTATTTTTACCTTTGTAACACTTATTAATCCTGTTATATTAGCATTTTTAAGCTCAAATGTAATTACATGACTTATTTCTTTTTTTAATTCTTCATTAATTCTATTTAGTCTTGTATTATCTTTAGACATTTTTTATCCTTTCTAACAATTCTAAAATATTATAGACATAATAAATATATTTCGTTGAACTTTTAGTATTTATATAATATTTTTATAGCATTGTCATTATATTTTAATATAAGTAAAACTATAAAATTTTTGTTTATATTTTTGTATCTTTTATAGTTTTACTTATTATTATATTATTATGCTTATTTTACTTATTATTTATGCTTGCTTGAATTATTATTTATTTTATCAATGTTTATTTATACTTGTTTTACTTGCTCTTGTACAAAAACTTCTATTTTATCTCCTTCTTTTAGGTCATTATAGTTTTCTATTTGAAGTCCACATTCAAATCCTTTTGTAACTTCTTTAACATCATCTTTAAATCTCTTTAATGAAACAAGTTTTCCTTCATGTATAACAACATCTTCTCTTATTACTCTTACTCCTGCATTTCTTTCTACTTTTCCATTAAGTACAAAACATCCTGCAATTGTTCCAACACTAGATACTCTAAATGTTTGTCTTACTTCTGCTTCCCCTATAACTTTTTCTTCAAATACAGGGTCTAGCATTCCCTTCATAGCAGCTTCTACATCTTCAATAGCTTGATATATTACAGAATATTGTTTTACTTCTACTTCTTCTCTTTCTCCCATTTCTTTTGCTGTTGATGTAGGACGTACATTAAATGCAATAATAATAGCTTTTGCAGCTTTTGCAAGTTGTACATCTGATTCTGTAACAGCTCCTGCACTATAATGTATAACTTTTACCTTTACTTCATCATTAGATAATTTTTCTAATGATTGTTTTAAAGCTTCTGAAGTACCTTGTACATCTGCTTTTACTATAATATTAAGTTGTTTCAAGTTTTCACTTGCCATTTTTTCAAATACATTACTTAATGTAACTTTGTTTACATTATTTAAGTGTTCTTCTCTTTCTTGGCGTTTTCTTCTTTCTATTAAGTGTTTAGCTGTTTTTTCGTCTTTTACTTCATAGAAAGTATCTCCTGCTTCTGGAACATCTGTTAATCCCATGATTTCAACAGGTGTAGATGGACCTGCTGCTTTTACCTTTTGTCCTTTGTCATTTTTCATTGCTCTTATTTTTCCTATAGATTTACCTACAACTATAGTATCTCCAATATTTAAAGTTCCTCTTTGTACTAACATAGATGCGATAGGTCCTTTTGCTTTATCTAATCTTGCTTCTATAACAGCTCCTTTCGCTTGTTTATTAGGATTTGCTTTTAATTCTTTCATATCTGCAACTAATAAAACCATTTCTAGTAAATTTTCTATGTTTAAATGTTTTTTTGCAGAAATAGGTACAAAAATTGTATCTCCGCCCCATTCTTCTGGTACTAGTTCATATTCCATTAATTGTTGTTTAATTCTATCTATATTGGCTCCTGGTAAGTCTATTTTATTTACAGCAACTATAATTGGAATTTCTGCAGCCTTTGCGTGGTTAATAGCTTCTATAGTTTGTGGCATAACACCATCATCTGCTGCAACTACAAGTATTGCTATATCTGTAATTTGAGCACCTCTAGCTCTCATACTTGTAAATGCCTCATGTCCTGGAGTGTCTAAGAAAGTAAGTTCTCTTCCATTTATATTTACTTTATAAGCACCTATATGTTGTGTAATTCCACCTGCTTCTCCCTCTATAACATTAGTTTTTCTAATAGCATCTAGAAGTGATGTTTTACCATGGTCAACGTGTCCCATAACAACAACAACTGGTGGTCTTGGTTTTAAATCTTCTTCCTTATCTTCAGAATCATCAAATAAGATATCTTCTTCTTTTATTTCTTCTTTTTTCTTAGCTGTTACACCAAATTCACTTGCTACTAAATAAGCTGTATCAAAATCTACAGTATTATTAATTGTAGCCATTATTCCATAATTAAATAATTTTTTTATAATTTCGCCACTTGTTTTCTTTAATTCTATTGCTAAATCTTTTACTGTTATATTATCCGGAATAGTAATTTCTTTTAATTCAAATATTTTTTGTTTATTCCTTTCTTCGTCTTTTTGAATTTTTTTCTTATTTCTCTTTCCTCTAGCAGTTGTTAAATCGTAATAATCTAGCATTCCACCATCTTGTTCTGTAAACATATGTGATAGTCTGTCTTCTTGTTTCAACTTGTTTAGTTTACCACTATCAAATTCGTCAAAATCACCTTTTTTAGAGCGTGATGCTTTTTTATTTTTTTCTTCATAGCGATTGCTTTTAGCTTTATCGATAGCTCTATTATTGTAGTCTCTTTGATTTTCTTTTTCTACAATTTCTGTTGACATTATATCTTTAATATTTCTATCTATTCCTTTGCTATCTAAAGGCCTTTGTGATTTGTTAAAGTTTTGTCTTTGACCATTTCCATTTCCAAACTTATTTTGTCCATTTTGATTGTTTCTATTGTTAAATCTATTTTGTCCATTTCCATCACGATAACCATTAGCATTATTTCTGTAGTTATTATTTTGATTTCCATGATAATTTGTATTATTATGAAAATTATTTTCTCTTTGATTATTGCGATAATTATTTGTATTTTGACCATTTTTATAATTGCTATTTTGGTTATTCTTATAATTATTATTTTGATTATTTACTTGATTTTTATTTTCCTTTACAACTGTTGTAGCTTTTGTCTCTACATTAGTAGCAACATTAGTTTTACTTTCTTCTTTAACAATTTCTTTCTTTACATCTGTAGTTTTTTCTTCTACTTTTACCTCTTTTTTTATTTCTTCTTTTTTTGGAGGTTCTTCTTTTTTCTCTTCCTTTTTGCCCAAGCCAAATAATTCACTTACTGTAAGTGGTTTTTGTGGCTTATTACGATATACTATGTTGTAATCTTGGTGAGATTTTCTTTCAACAAAACCAACATCTTTTCTGCTATTTTGTTTTCTTTTCTCGTCCTCTCTTTTTTGTTCTTCTTCGTCAGAAATAATTACCTCTCTTCTAATAATAACAGGCTTAGTTTCCTTTTTATTTTCTTCTTTTTTTATTTTCTCTTCTTTTGCTTGCTTATTAGAATTATTGCTTATTCCCTTTAGGTTCTTTTCCAGTTTTTCTGCTTGATCCATAGTTATAGAACTTAAATGACTATTTACATCAATCCCTAATTCCTTTGCTTTATTCACTAAATCCTTACTTGCAATATCTAATTTTTTTGCTAATTCATATATTTTTACCTTATCCAATAACCTCACCCCCACTTAGAATTTTTATAATTTCTTTTGAAAAATTATCATCACATACTCCTATTATTACTTTATTTTGTTTACCTATTGCATGACTTAAATCATACTCTTCAAATTCCTCATATATTGGTATATTTTTATCATGGCATAATCTTTTAAAATTTGTCTTGGTCCTTTCTGATGCGTCTTTAGCAACTAATAATACTTTAATTTTATTTTGAATAATTGCTTCCATACAACTGTCACTTCCAAATTTTACTTTACCAGCCCTCATAGCTAACCCTATTAGTCTTAAAACTTTAGTATTATTTACCAATCATTACACCTCTTAAACTTTCATAAATTTGTAAATCAATTTTTGTCTTTAAACTTCTTTCTAATTTCTTAGATTTTATAGCTTTTTCTAAGCATTCTATATTTTTACAAATATATGCACCTCTACCATTTGATTTTCCTATTTCGTCAATGCTTATATTTCCTTCTTTATCTTTTACAATTCTTATTAGCTCTTTTTTTTGTTTCTTTTCATTGCATCCAATGCATGTTCTTTCTGGTATTGCTTTCAAATACATCACTTTCCTTATTGTTATATGTATTTTTATTTTAATATATTATTCTTCATTTTCTGTACTTTCTTGCTCATTTTGAGCTTGCATCATTATTTCTCTAAATTGGCTTTCACTCTTTATGTCTATTTTCCAATTAGTAAGTTTTGCAGCTAAACGTGCATTTTGACCAGCTTTTCCTATTGCTAAAGATAATTGGTCATCTGGAACTATAACTTGAGCAAATTTTTCTTCTTCTTTTATATCTACTGCCATAACTTGTGCTGGAAGTAATGCTGCAGAAATAAATATTGATGGATCTTCGTTCCATTCTATAACATCTATTTTTTCTCCATGTAACTCGTTTATAATGTTTTGAATTCTTATTCCTTTTTGACCTACACAAGAACCAACTGGGTCTATATTTTCGTTTGGAGAATATACTGCTATTTTACTTCTACTTCCTGGATCTCTAGATACGCTCTTTATTTCTATAACACCTTCATATATTTCTGGAATTTCTAATTCAAATAACTTTCTAACAAATTCTGGTGATGTTCTAGAAACCATAACTTGTGGTGCTCCCTTTATTCCTCTTTCTACATCTAATATATATGCTCTTATTTTATCGTTAACTCTATATTTTTCTGTAGGAACTTGTTCTTTTACAGTCATTACACCTTCTAGTTTTCCTAAATCTAATACTACAACTCCTCCATCTGCCTTTTGTACAATTCCTGAAACAATTTCGCCTTTTCTCTCATTAAATTCATTAAATAAAACATTTCTTGAAACTTCTCTAATTTTTTGTACTATAACTTGTTTTGCAGTTTGTGCAGCTATTCTACCAAAATTTTTAGGTATTATTTCTACTTCTGCTTTGTCTCCTATTTCTAAATTTTTATTTATGTTTTTAGCATCTTGTAAATTTATTTGTAATTGTGGATCTTCTACTATTTCTACTACATCTTTTTCTGCATACACATGAATTTCACCAGTTTCTCTGTCCATTGTAACTTTAACATTTTCTGCTGAATCAAAGTTTCTTTTATATGCTGTAACTAATGCTGTTTCTATAGATTCTAGTAAGTAATCTTTTGGTATACCATTATCCTTTTCTAACTCTTCCATTGCTATTATTAGCTCAGTAGAGTCAATTGCTGGTGTATTTTTCTTTACTACTTTTTTCATTTTTATTACTCCCTTCTTAATTTAATCCCATTCATACACTGTTTTTATTAAACTTATATTTTTTCTTTCTATTTTAATTGTTCCTTCACTATCTTTACAGCTAATATAAAGACTATCTTTATCAAATTTTTGTAAAGTACCTATTAATTGTTTTTCTTTCTCAATTGGTTTGAATAAATTTACACAAACTTTTTGTCCAATATTATCTTCTAAATGTTTTTCTTTTCTCAATATTCTTTCAATTCCTGGTGAAGATATTTCTAAAAAATATTGATCTTTTATATAATTTTTTTCGTCCAAAATATCTGTTATTGCATTGTTTACTTTTTCACAATCTTCTAAAGATATTCCTTCTTTTTTATCAATAAAAACTCTAAGATAATAATCTTTTGCTTCTTTTACATATTGTACATCATATAAAATATATCCCAAATCTTCTATAATTGGCATAATTAGGGTTTCTACATTTTCCTCTATTTTAGGCATTTACAAATTCCTCCTATTAAGACTAAAGAGTGGGATTTGTTCCCACTCTTCTTAAACTCTTATGCTTTAACTATTATATCCTATATTTATATAAATATCAAGCTTTTTAATAAAAATATTTTATTTTCCTTTAAATCTAACTACATCTGAATATTCTCCTGGCACTAAACGTCCATCTACATATTTATATGCTCTTACTCTTGCTGTATAATTTGATGTTTTATTTGTTAATCCAGAAATTGTTCTGCCTGGTCCTTCTGACCATATTGATGTAGCTCCTCCGTATCCTGGTACTGTAAATTGTATTTCATATTTTACTGCACCTGGCACAGATTTCCAAGATAAATATACTGTACTTCCTGTTACACTTGCATTTACATTTTTTACTTTTCCAACTTCTTCGTTGTTTATACTACTATTATATTTTTCTGTTTTAAAGCTTTCTATATCTGAATACGCACCATATTCATCATATTTCTTATTATATGCTCTTATTTTTATTTTATATGATGTATTATATGATAGATTAGAAATTGTTGCATTATTATTTTTTACTGTACCAATTAAGTCATAAGATCCACTATTTTTAGATAAATAAACTTCATATTCATCTGCATTAGTTACTTTTGACCAATCTAAATCTACTCTGTTTCCATTTACATCTATATCTATATTTTTTACTTTTCCAACTTCTATTGTGTCATCTTCTTCTGTTTTAAAACTTTTTATGTCTGAATATGTACCATATTCATCATATTTTTCATTATATGCTCTTACTTTTACTTTATATGATGTGTTATAGTCTAAATCTGAAATTGTTGCACTATTTTTTGTTACTGTTCCTGCTAAACTATATGCTTTTCCATTTTTAGATAAATAAATTTCATATTTGTCTGCATCTTTTACTTTAGACCAATCTAAATAAGCTCTATTTCCATCTATATCTACAGATAAATTTCTTACCTTGTCTAATTCTATTTCTTCTTCAAAACTTTTGTCTGTTTTAAAAGTTATAACATTAGACTCTTTTCCATAAACATCATCATGTTTATTATATGCTGCGATTTTTACTTTATATGTAGTATTTTCTCTTAAATCATTTATTGTTGCTTCTCTTCCTGTAACTCTTCCTATTTCACTGTAGTTACCACCATTTATTGATATATAAACAATATATTCGTCTGCATCTTTTACTTTAGACCAATTTAAATATACTTTATCTTTTTCTAAGTTATATTCTAAATCTTTAACTTGGTCTAATTCTTCTTTTTTGTCATCATCTAGGTCTTCACTATTTATATAAAATGTTTTTGATGACGAAAATTCTCCATAACCATCTTTTCCATTTGTTCCTTTAAAAGCTCTTATTTTTACAGCATATTTTCCATTTGTTTGGAATCCCATTAATACTGCTGAATTTGTTGTTGCATTACCAATTTTTAAAAATCCATAATTTGGTATGTCTACATATACCTCATAACCAGTTGCTTCTGAAACAGCATTCCATTCTACTTTTGCAATATTTCCTGTTGTTTCTACTTTTACACCTGTTACTCTATCTAAATCCGCTTCTTTGTTTGTATCAAAGTCTACTTCATTAGAAAAGTTTCCAACTTCTTTTATGTTATTTACATATTCATAAGCTCTTACTTTTACAGAATATGCTGTGTCTTCTGAAATTCCTATTACAGAAACTTTATTTTCAGATACTGAACCAATATTAGCATAACCATAACCTGGAATATTAACAAAAACTTCATATCCATCAGCATTTGTTACACTTGACCAGCTTAAGTTTGCTGTTCCATCAGTATATTCAACTTTTAAATTTTCTACTGCTGGGATTGTGTATGCTAGCATTCTTGGACTCATCATTAGTAGAATTGCTATGATTAATAATGAAATAAAAACAATCGAAATATTTTTATGTTTCATCATAAAATCCCTCCTTTTTAATCCGACAACATTTTATCATATATTATGTATACTGTCAATATTTTTCAAATTATTCTACATTTATTTTTTAGTTATATTTTACTTTTACAATCTGCATTTATTTTTAAATTTTTGTGTTTGTACTTTATATTCAATTTTATTCTATTCTTACTATAATTTACTCAACATTTACATTATTTATCCAGCTATTATCTTCCTTTTGTATTAATGTTAAATCATCTTTTATTTCTAAACTTTCTACTGTTTTTTGTAGTTTACTGTTAAAGTAAAATAGTAAAAATATTGTTACAATTATTAATGCTATAGATAATATTACAGTTGTAATAACAAATGTCTTTTTAGTAACATATTCATTTTTTTGTTCTGCATCGTTGTAATTTAAATTCACCTTTATTCCACCTCCTCTACTTTGGCATTTTCTGTACCTATTAATTCTTGAAATTCCTTAAGAATTTCTGGTGTTATATATATTCCTCCTGCCATACTTTTTACAGTATTATTTATAATTTCCAAAGGCATATTATTTCTATCTCCAGTAAAAAATTTTATTGCTCCCTTTAGTTTTACTTTTGTTTTTTCATCTAATGAGGTAACATCTAATATAAATATACTTTTCTTTTTTGTTGCAAATTCTGTTATCTGATTTGCAACTATTTTTGTTTCCTCGTCTTCTCTTACACTCAATCTCCCATTTACCAAAACAATATTATCTTCCATTAGTACATTAGCACAATTTTGATATGCACTTTCAAACAATATTATTTCTGTTGGTCCATATAAGTCTTCCACTGTTAGAAATGCCATAAGTTTATTATTTTTTGTATACTTTTTCTTTATTTTTGTAATTATTCCTGCATATTTTACCATCTGCCCATCTTTTATTTCTTGTCTAATTTCATCTCCAATCTCATCTGTATTTTCCATTTGTCTCATTTGAAAAGAATTTATATTTGTTTGCATTTCTATTTGATGTCTTATATTATCTAATGGATGACCTGAAATATATAGTCCAAGCATTTCTTTTTCCATAAATAAAAGCTCTTTTCTACTATATTCCGGAAATTCTTTAAATGTATATTTCATTTCTTTTGAATCACTACCACCTAAATCAAACATATTAACTTGACCTTCAAGTTCTTTTTTGTTACTGCTTGTTATGGTGTCCAAAATGCTTTCAAATGACTCCATTAATGTTCTTCTAGTTTCATTAAATTCATCAAATGCACCTGCTTTTATTAAACTTTCTATACATTTTTTATTTACATTTGTTTCTTGTATTCTTTCACAAAAATCTGTAAAATCTTTAAATTGTCCATTTCTATCTCTTTCTGCTACTATTTCATCAACAGCTGATGTACCAACATTTTTAACGCTTCCCAGTCCAAATCTTATTTTGTCTCCATCTACAGTAAATTTAGTATAACTTTTATTTATATCTGGTTTTAAAATTTGTATATTTAGTCTTTTACATTCTTCTGTGTATGCTGGTATTTTATCTAAATTTCCTAAAAAACTATTAAGCATTGCAGCCATAAATTCTACAGGATAATATGCCTTTAAATAAGCTGTTCTATAAGCAACTACTGCATAACATGCTGCATGTGACTTATTAAATGCATATTTTGCAAATTCTGCCATCTCATCAAATATTTTATTTGCAGATTTCTCATCTATACCGTTTCTTACACAACCTTTTATAATTATATTTCCGTTTTCATCTACTTGCCCATGTATAAAATTTTCTCTTTCTTTTGCCATTACGTCTAGTTTTTTCTTTCCCATGGCACGTCTTACTAGGTCTGCTCTACCTAAAGAATACCCTGCCAAGTCTCTAACTATTTGCATAACTTGTTCTTGATATACCATACAACCATATGTAACCTCTAATATTGGTTTTAATGCAGGATGTGTATATACAGCATGTTCTGGATCTTTTTTATTTGCGATATACCTTGGTATTTGATCCATTGGTCCAGGTCTATATAATGAAACCCCAGCTATAATATCTTCTAAGCAGTCTGGTTTTAATTCCTTCATAAAGTTAGTCATACCTTGACTTTCAAATTGGAATATTCCAACACTGTTTCCATCTTGCCATAATTTATATACTTTAGAATCATTCATATCTTTGTCAAATTCTACATCTATGCCTCTATTTGCTTTAACTAGCTCTATTGTGTCTTGAATAACAGTAAGAGTTCTAAGTCCTAAAAAGTCCATTTTCAAAAGTCCTAGCTCTTCCAATGTTGTCATTATATATTGTGTTGAAATTATATCATCTCTTCTGTAAAGTGGAACATAATCTACAACCGGGTCTTTTGTAATAACAATTCCACATGCATGTGTTGACGCCTGTCTTGGCATTCCTTCTAAAGCCATAGCAATATCTAGCATTTTTTTCATGTCTGAGTTTTGTTCGTATAAATCTCTTAATTCTCTATTTTGTTCCATTGCTTTTTTTATTGTTATATGCAATTCGTTTGGAACCATTTTTGCTATTTTATCTGTTTCTGCATATGGTACATCTAAAACTCTTCCCACATCGCGTATTACCATCCTTGCAGACATAGTTCCAAATGTAATAATTTGAGACACATGGTCATGACCATATTTTCTACAAACATAGTCTATAACTTGGTCTCTTTTTTCATAGCAAAAGTCAACATCAAAATCGGGCATACTTATTCTTTCTGGATTTAAAAATCTTTCAAAAATCAATCCATACTTTATTGGGTCAATGTCTGTTATTTCTATTGCATATGCTACAATGGAACCTGCTCCAGAACCACGTCCAGGTCCAACTGGAATATTATGAGTTTTTGCATAATGTATATAATCCCAAACAATTAAAAAGTAATCTACATATCCCATTTGGTTTATAACATTCATTTCAAATTCTGCTCTTTCTAATATTTCTTTAGTTGGATTTTCGCCATACCTATTTTTTATTCCATCATCACATAACTTTTTTAAATAATCATAGTGTGTCTCAAATTCTTCTGGAACATCGTAGTTAGGTAAAATTGTATGTCCAAATTCAAACTCTACATTACACTTTTCTGCAATTTTAACAGTATTTTCTATTGCTTCTGGAACATTTTTAAAATAATCACTCATTTCTTCTGGAGATTTTACATATAATTCGTCTGTTTCAAATTTCATTCTGTCTTCATCAGACATTTTCTTTCCTGTTTGTATGCATAATAGTACTTCATGATTGTATGCATCTTCTCTTTTCAAGTAATGAGCATCATTTGTTGCAACAAGTGGTATATCTAGCTCTCTAGATAATTCTATTAGCTTTTGATTTACTAATACCTGTTCTTTTATTCCATTATTTTGTATTTCTAAGTAATAATCTTCTCCAAATAATTTTTTAAACCATAAAGCAACTTTTTTTGCTTCTTCCATATTATTCTTTAATATTGCTTGATTTACCTCACCAGCTAGGCACGCACTACAGCATATTAAATTTTCGTGATATTGTTCTAATGTTTCCTTATCTATTCGCGGCTTATAATAAAATCCCTCTGTATACCCTAATGATACAAGCTTAGCTAAGTTTTTATATCCATCATTATTTTTAGCAAGTAAAATTAAATGATTGTATCTAGCATCTAAATTAGGATCTTTATCTTTCCTACTTCTTGGTGCCACGTACACTTCACATCCAATTATTGGTTTTATTCCATTTGCTTTACATGCTTTGTAAAAATCTATTGTTCCAAACATTGAACCATGGTCAGTAAGAGCTATGGCATCCATTCCTAACTCTTTTGCTCTAATTGGTAAATCTTTTATTCTATTTGCTCCATCAAGTAAACTATATTCACTATGTATATGTAAGTGTACAAAATTTGACATTTTCTGCTCCCTTTATTATTCTACTTTTTTCGACCTCATTATATCACATTAAAAATAAAAAAAATAGATAAAAATTCTTAATTATTTTATGTATATGAAAAAATGTGATAATGTCTTAAGTAATAGAATAAGAAAATACCCCAACAAAAAAATAAACCTTGCTATTTGATATAACAAAGTTTATTTTCGTATTTCTTATTTTAATTATTTCTTTAAATATTATTTACTTTCTTTTTCTTCTGAAGTTTCTTTTACAGTTTCAACTTTTTCTTCTTTAACTGTATCTACAACTTCTTCAACAACTGGAGTTTCCTCTTTTACAGCTGGTGCTTCTTCTTTGCTATCTTCTACTGGTGTTGCAACTTCTTCAGAAACAGGTGCTTCTACAGTTTCTTTTACACTAATTTCGTTAGTTTCAATTCTAGCACCTATATCTTCTTTTGTCTTAGCTGCTTTACCAATTCTGTCTCTTAAGTAATATAGTTTTGCTCTTCTTGCTTTACCAACTCTTACTACTTCTACTTTTTCTACTAATGGTGAGTGAATTAAAAATGTTTTTTCAACTCCAACACCATAAGCTATTTTTCTTACTGTAAATGTAGCGTTTAATCCTCCACCTTGTTTTTTTATAATAATTCCTTCAAAAACTTGAATTCTTTCTCTGTTACCTTCTTTAATTTTTTGGTGTACTCTTACTGTATCACCAACTTTCAAATCTGGTATCTTATCTTTTAGTTGTTCATGTTCTATTGATTTTATGATATCCATTATTGAATATCCTCCTTTCTTTTTAATAAATTTGGTCTTTTTTGAAGAGTATTTTTAAGTGATTGCTCTTCTCTCCACTTTTTTATGTTCTCATGGTGCCCCGATAGTAAGACTTCTGGCACTTTAATTCCGTGAAATATTTCTGGTCTAGTGTATTGTGGATATTCTAATAAGTTATTAGTAAATGACTCTTCTTTTATGGAATCTTTACTTAATACTCCTTCTACATATCTGCTTACACTATCTATTAATACCATTGCAGGTAACTCTCCACCTGTTAGAACATAATCTCCAATTGATATTTCTTCATCAACTATTTCATCAATAACTCTTTGGTCAATTCCCTCATAATGTCCACATAATAGTATAATATGTTCTTCTGTTGCTAGTTCTTTTACTTTATTTTGGTTTAATGTTTTTCCTTGAGGAGATAAAAATATAACTTTAGCCTTTTCATCTTTTATATGTTCATAAGCATCATAGACAACATCTGCTTTCATTACCATTCCAGCTCCTCCACCATATGGTGTATCATCTACCTTCTTGTGCTTATCTTTTGAAAAGTCTCTTATATTTATTAAGTTCAGTTCTATTTTTTTATCTTCTATTGCTTTTCCTATAATGCTTTGTTTTAAAGGTGAAAACATATCTGGGAAAAGAGTAAGAACACTAAACTTCATCTTGCCTCCCTATATTAAACCATCTATTAAGTGAACTATTATTTTTTCATTATCTACATCAATTTGTTTTATAACGTCTTTAATTCCTGGTAAAAGTATTTGTTTTCCTAGTTCGTCTTTTACAACATAAATATCTGCTGAACCAGAATTATAAATATCATCTACTTTTCCAAGTAATTCTCCACTGTCAGTATAAACTTGTAATCCTATTAAATCTGCTATAAAATAAGTATCTTTTGGAAGCTTTTTTGCTTTCTCTCTTGGAATTTTTATAAAACACCCTCTGTACTTTTCTGCTTCATTTATATCATCTATTCCTTTTATTTTAAGCAATACTTGATTTTTATGAAGCTTTGCTTCTTCTATTTCAAATTCTAATAGTTTCTTATTTTTCTCTATTAAAATTGTTTTTAGGTTCGCAAATTCTAAAGGATCATCTGTATAAGCATTTACTTTAACTATTCCTTTAATTCCAAAGGTATTTACAATTTGTCCAATTTCAAAATACTCTTGCTTCATAATACTCCTTTATTTTTCAGAAAATTCTATACTTACAGTTTTCTTTTCCTTTGATGCTAGCGATTTCATAAGTGTTCTAATTGATTTTGCTGTTTTTCCTTGTCTTCCAATAATTTTTCCCATATCTGTAGAAGCAACTTTTACACTAAAATTTATATGATTTTCTTTTTCTGTTACTACTATTTCTATATCTTCTTTATTGTCTACAAGGTTATTTAAAATAACATTTAATATTTCTTTCATTTTTTTGCCTTTCTTTCAAACACTATTATTTTGCTCTTTCTATTAAAGATTTTACTGAGTCTGTTGGTTTTGCACCATTTTTAATCCATTTTTCTACTTTTTCTTTGTCAAGAACTATTGTAGAAGGATCTGTCATTGGGTCATATGTTCCTATTTTTTCAATAATCTTTCCATCTCTTGATGTTCTAGAATCTGCAACAACTATATGATAAAATGGAGCTTTTTTTGCACCTTGTCTTTGTAATCTTATTTTTACCATTTAAGTTCACCTCCCTAAAAATACTATCTATATAAAAATAAAAAATTAAAATCTAAAATTTTAAGTTTTTTAAATCTTCTGGGTTAATACCCTTCATTAACTTTTTCATACTGCCTTTATCTGTTTGTAACTTCTTCATCATTTTTTGCGTTGTTTCAAAGGTTTGCATGAATTTATTTATTTCTTGTACTGTTGTTCCACTACCTTTTGCAATTCTTAACCTTCTGCTACCATTTAAAAGTTTTGGGTTTCTTCTTTCTTTTGCAGTCATAGAACATATAATTGCTTCTATTCTATTAAACTCATTGTCATCTACTTTTAAGTTCTTAATTTGACCCATTCCTGGTATCATCTTTAAAATAGATGAGAAAGACCCCATTTTCTTTACTTGCCTTAATTGTACTAAATAGTCATCTAAGTCAAACTCTCTTTTCTTAAGCTGCTTTTCTATTTTTTCAGCTTCTTCCAAGTCAAATGCTTCTTCTGCTTTTTCTATTATTGAAAGTACATCACCCATTCCAAGAATTCTACTTGCCATTCTTTCTGGATGGAATACTTCTATATCACTTAATTTTTCACCAGTTGCTGCAAATTTTATTGGTTTTCCTGTAACCTTTTTGACAGAAAGCGCTGCACCACCACGAGTGTCACCATCTAATTTTGTAAGTACAACTCCATCTATCCCCAAATTTTCGTTAAATGCTGTTGCTACATTTACAGCATCTTGACCTGTCATACTATCTACAACTAACAAAATTTCGTGTGGTTTCACAGAAATTTTTACATTTTTAAGTTCATCCATAAGTTCTTCATCTATATGAAGTCTACCTGCTGTATCTAGTATTACTACGTCATTTAATTTGCTTATAGCTGTATTTATTGCTTGTTTTGCAATATGCACAACATCTTTTGAGTTTTCATTTGCAAATACTGGTATGTTTAGTTGACTTCCTACTACTTGTAATTGCTTAATAGCTGCTGGTCTATAAACATCGCACGCAACAAGTAATGGTTTTTTACCCTCTTTTCTAAATAAATTAGCAAGTTTTCCTGCTGTCGTTGTTTTACCAGACCCTTGAAGACCTACTAACATAATTATTGTTGGAGGATTTGGTGTAAAGTTTACCTTGCTTTCAACTCCACCTAATAAATTTACCAACTCGTCTTTTACTATTTTAACAACTTGTTGGCCTGGAGTTAAAGATTTTAACACATCCTGTCCTAAAGCTTTTTCTTGAATTGTAGCTATAAAGTCTTTTACTATTTTATAGTTTACGTCTGCCTCTAATAATGCAAGTTTTACTTCTCTTAAAATTTCTTTTAAATCTGATTCTGTAATTCTTGCCTTGCCTCTTAATTTTCTTGTAACTTCTTGAAGCTTAGCAGATAATCCTTCAAAAGCCATAACTTTTTCCTCCTAATATGTTTTTTAAACTAAACAACTTAATTCTTTGCTAATATGGTTTAAAATTTTTGCTATTTTTTTGTCTGATGATGTATTTTCTATTTTGCTTAGTTCTGTTAATATTTCTTGAATCTGTTTTTCCTGTATCATTGTCTTTTCCATAAATGCCAGCTTTTCTTCTAATTCGAAAAGTTTCTTTTCCCCTTTCATAATTATATCTCTTACTGCTTGCCTAGTAATACTATTATTTTCTGCTATTTCAGATAGTGATAAATCGTTATTGCAATAGTCATTTATTATTTCATATTGCTTTTTAGTTAGCATTTTGCCATATATTTGGCATAACATACTTAGTTTAACTTTTTCTTCCACATTATCACTTCCTAAGTACAAAAAATATTAGCACTACTTTTGTAATGCTAATATACTTTACAACATTTTCACTCATTTGTCAAGTGTTTGTGTAGAAATTGTTAGTATTTCTTTCTTAATATTTATTGTAAAATTTTATTGCCAATTTAAAATAATAAATCCATTATTTTGATTTTGTCTATCTAATTTCCAATAGGTACTTCCACCTAGTAAATCAACAAATGCTTGTGTTTTCATATCTGCTTCTGTCCTGGATTCATTTGATGTAGTTGTTCCTAAATAATAACAATTATTCAGAGTAGCTGTTCCTTCTGTTCTTCCTACTAGCATTGAACTTTCTTGTTTTTGCTCTACTTGAAATGTATTATAGGAATTACTTACTGTTGAATTTGCTTCTTGAAAACCTACAATTCCTCCTACCATATTATAGTCTGCACTCACTATACCTTTATTATAACAATAACTTAAATCTGCATTTTGGTTTAAATTCCCTATAATTCCTCCTACTACAGAGTCTCCATTGGTATTTTTTCCTTTTGATTCTATAGTTCCTAAATTATAGCACTCTGTTACTGTTTTAAGACTTGTCCCTACAATTCCTCCTACTACCGATATTCCATAAACTTTACCTTCGTTCCAACATTTTCTAGTAATTCCATGGTTTCCCGCTACAATTCCTCCTGCAATAGAGTCAATATATCCTTCCATCTCAACTATTCCTTTTGCTTCTACTGCTCCTGTATTATAGCAGTTTTCTATAACTGGAAGTCTTTCATCTGAAGTTTTAAAAGATTCTGATACAATTCCTCCTGCAACTCCTGTTTCGGTAGTAACACTTCCTGTATTATAGCAATTTTTAATTGTTCCTCCTATATTTATTGCTGTAATTCCTGCTACATCAATTCCTATTCCATAGACATTCCCCATATTATAACAGTTTTCTATTTTTGCATCTTCTTTTAGAATTTCTGTATCTAACTGCCCTGAAATTCCCCCTACACAAACTCTTTTAGCAGAATTCTTTTGTTTAACTGTTATAATTCCTTCATTATGACAATTTGTAATGCTGCTTATTGTGTTTCCTGCAATGCCACCTACATATGCTCCATTTGCTATCACATTTCCATTATTTATGCATTCATTAATAGTTCCTTGTGAATTTCCTATAATTCCCCCTGCTATAGTATTTCCTGTTTCTTCTTCAAAGCTATTTGCATTAATTTGTCCACTATTTGTGCAATAAAAAACTTTTGACTCTAAACTATTTAATCCTATAATTCCGCCTATTTCAAACCCATTATTTTGTGTAACTGTATTAATATTTGTGCAATAACTTACAAAATTTATTCCATCAGCTATGCCCATTACTCCTCCGATTTTATTTCCTTCTCCTATTACTTCTCCTTGATTTTTACAATTATCTACTTGTCCATTTATAATATAACCTAACACTCCTCCAAGAGTTGCATCATTATTAATGTTTTTTCCTGTAACTTGAATTGTTCCTTTATTTTCACAATTATTTACACTATTATTGCCATCTCCAAATGCTGCACCTATAATTCCCCCTGTTGCGGAATATTCACTTGTTATATTTCCTTGATTTATACAGCCAGTTATTATTATGTCATTATATGAAGAACCAATAATTCCTCCTATAAATGTATCTAATACATCATTTATATATCCACTACTACTAACACTTCCATAATTTGTACATTGTTCTACTTTTCCACTTTCTTCTATTCTTCCTACTATTCCTCCAACATTTCCTTTTTGGGCTATTATTTGTGCATGGTTTTCACAATCTATTATATTTGTTCCTTTGCCATTTCCTATTATTCCTCCTACAAACTCCCTTCCTTGAACTTGTCCTCCTTCTATTATTATATTTTGTATTGTGGCATTTTGTGCTACTCCAAATAGTCCTTGATAATTTCCGCTTACCTCTTTATTATATATATTACTTATTTTATGATTATTTCCTTCTAATGTGCCTGAAAAACTTGTTCCTTCTATTCCTATTGGCTCCCAATTTCTATTTTGCTTACTTCCGCCTAAGTCTATGTCTGCTACTACCTTTACTCTTTTTCCCGCAAATGTATTTCCCTCTTTTACCATATTTTTAAATACTTCCATATCATTTGCATTTTTTATACAATAATTTTCTGCTACAATGCTTGGTGAACTGTCACTCGTTCCTCCCATTCTATTAACTTTTACATAACATTCATATTCTCCAAAATCTTTATCTGTTACATTTATTTGTGCTTCTGTTCCATTTCCTGAAACTATTTTGTATAGTTCTTCGCCTATATAAAAGTTATAGTTTCTAACATTTGTATTATCTTCTACATTTGCTATTAATTTAAATCCTTCTTCTATTTCTTCTGCTCTTAAGTATACTGGCCATATTTCTTTTTCTTCTAATACATATGTTATGCCTTTACTTAATTTTATTCCATTATTTATATAGACTATTTTTGTTCCTATATCCATAAAGTATTTGTTTTCTTCTATATTTGGAATTCCTAATACTGATAAATCAAGTTTATATAATCTACTATATTCTATCTGCTTTATGTTTCCTATTCCTGCCTGGTTTTCCATTATTATATTTAATAGAGTTTCATCTGTTATCTCTTCTTTTGGCATTAATCCATTTACCGGATCTTGTTCCTTTTGTCCTATATCATTACTTAAATAGTATAGTTTTAGAGCTTCTTTTACTGTTCCTACTTCTACTTCGTTTTTTGCAATTTTACTTTTTTCTATAATTCCATTATCCCCAAATACACTGCTTATTGTTATTCCTGATAATATTAATAAAATAACTATTGTTACAACTAATGCTAATAATGTAATGCCTCTTTGATTTGTTATTTTTTTATTTAGATTTCTGTTTATCTTTTTACTTGTTTGTAATAATAAGTTTTGTTTTAGCACACCATTACTTTGTAAATCTCCTTTTTTATCTTCCATATTGTTCTCCTCTCCTTCTTTTAAATGCAAAAATGACAGGCTATTTTTATTTATAGTCTGTCTCTTTTATAACACCAATAAAGGTATTTCTACCTTCTTGGATTTTTATTAAATTAATTTTGTTGCCACATCTTACTAAGCTATACTCTATGTTAGTAAAGTATAGCTCTCTCTCTCTCTCTCTCTTACAGTCTCAACGGTTTTAGCTTTTGTCATTTTTGCGTACCTCTTTTTGTTTATTTTGAAATACTCTTTTCGCATTTTTTCAACATTATTTGTGCTTGTTTTGTGTTGCTATATACATTATTTATTCTACTATATTAAATTTTATTTTTCAATACTTTTAAAACTATTTCCTTTCATTAACTAATTTTCTGCTTATGATACATACTTTATCTCATTATTTGGAAAATATCTATGCATAAGTTCTAGTATATCCTTTTCTGCCTCTTTTCTAACATCTGGTCTGTAGCAATACTTTCCTTTTCCTCTACCTGTCATTATATCTTGGTTATATAAATTAACAAGTGTTGGAAATGCTTCACTATTTATCATTCGATGTACATAGCTATATGTCATAAATATTATTTCAAAAAATATTTTTTTCTTTGCTTTTTCACTTAAATTATTTTCTAAAAATTTTAACAATTCTTCATATTGTATTTTCCAATTTTTCACTAATATTACAGGTGCAATTAAAATACCTATTTTATAACCTGCTTCGGCAAGTTTATTTATTGCTTGTACTCTCTTTTCCAATGGTGAAGTTCCTATTTCTATTGTTCTTATTATTTCTTTCGGGTTAACACTCATCCTAGCAATTACTTTTCCTTTATGATTTAATGGTAAAATTGGGTCTACCATATCAAATTTAGTTGGAAATGTTAGTAATCCTTTTGGATTATTTTTAAACTCTTCTATCGTCCATACCAAATTATTTGTAATTGTATTTTCCAAAATTAAATCACTATTACTCCCTATTTCAAAAACTAAATCTTTTTCTTCTTTATTTGCAACCCTTTTTATTTTATCAAGCATTTCTTCTCTATTAACAAATAATCTCAAATATGAACATTTATTATAGTTACAAACTAAATAGCAATATAAGCACATTGCTGTGCAACCAGAAGATGTATATGGCACTAAATAATTTGACACTTTATAATTAGGAACAAATTTATGTGTTTTTCTTATTCCTATAATTAAATTTCTTTTTAAATTAGCAAATTCTTTATTTTCTTTTGTTCGTAATTCCTCAATATTATTATGATTTTCTATCTCTATAAATTTAATTTTCTTTTCATTGTATTTATCAAATAATTCTTTTCCTAACAAATAATTTAATGCATCTTTTTCATAATAAATTAAATTCGGTATAAACATTTTATTCACCCTATATTATTTTTTCTGTTTTTAATACATTTATACAATTTAATTTATAATACTTATTTAAAGTTTAAATTATTAAAAATTAGCAATAAATTTTACATTTTTATATATTTAGCAATTTCTTTCTTACAGTTTCTAAGCATATATAACTTTTTTAAAATTTTTGTAAAAAATCTATTGACAACACGAACATTTTTTTGTATTATATTTATAGTTTTAGAACAGTCGTTCGTATATCAAATGTTTGGAGGTATTAATATGAATTTATTAAAAATTAAAGCAACTACAAAATCTAGAAGCGTTGCAAATACTATAAAAAGTAATGTTTGTGCATCTATTATAAATAATCCAATTTTTATAGGTAATTCTGTAAATTTCAATGTTCGCACTATTAAAATCTTAGGTATAAAGCATAATATAAATTTATATTATAAAAATGTAAAAGTACCTACAATGAATGTTAAAAATCAAACTTTAGAAATTATTCTTCCAAACAAATATAAAAAATTTCAAGAAGAACAAATATTAAAAGTATTAACACAAAAATTGTATGATAAAATTGCAGAAACAGAAATAGAAAAAATTATGGAAAAAGTTCGTATAGAAACTGGATTAGCACCAGAAGATTATGAAATAAAAAGAATAAACAAATCTTTAGCTAACTGCAATGTAGAGAATAGTTTTATAACAATTAATCCAGATATAGTTGCATATGATGAAAAAACTATAGAATATGTTATTTTACATGAATTCTGCCATTTAAAATACAAAATTCGTACAAAAAATTTTTGGAAAATGATTGGTACATATATGCCAAATTACGAACAATATGCAGTTACTCTAGGCAATATAGCTTATTAAAAATTGAATAGATTTATATATTTTTGTAATAATATTAACACTATAATATTGACATTCTAGGTAAAACTTCATATAATTATTGTAGTAAATGTCTTTCGCAACTCTACTTGCGAATAATAAATGCGTAGATGAATAAATATGTAAGTCTATTCACTTTTAAAATGAATAGACTTTTTATTATTTTCTTACATAGTTTATATATTCATAATCATATGGATTTTTCTCGTCTTTTATTCCAATCTCTTTAGATTCTATTTCCCATTCTTCTTGATTTATCTCTGGAAAAAATGCGTCACCTTCAAAGTTTTGGTTTATTTTTGTTATATATAATTTACTTGCTTTTGGTAGTAATAATTTATATATTGTTGCCCCACCTATAACAAAGTTTTCTTCAGCAGAGTTTATATATTTTTCTAACATACTTATATCCGATAAAACTTCTACATTTTCATTTTCTATATTTAAGTTTACATCATTACATAATACAATGTGTTTTCTATTTGGTAATACTCTTCCTAATGACTCAAAAGTTTTTCTTCCCATTATAATAGTATGTCCAGTTGTTAAAGCTTTAAACCTCTTTAAATCTTCTGGTAAATGCCAAATTAGCTTATTATCTTTTCCTATTACATTATTGTTTGCTACAGCTACTATAATACTTAACATTACAATTAATCTCCTTCTTTATTGGCTTTTATGTATTTTACTTGTTTTTAATTTTTATTTTACTAATTCAATCTAATATTTTATTAATTTTTTATATTACATTCTCTCTTATATTGCTACTGGAAATTTTCCTATTTTTACTTCTTTGTTATAATCATATCCTTCAATTTCAAAATCTTCCACTTTAAATTCATAGAAATTTTTTGTTGGATTTTTTATAATTAGTTTTGGTGTTACATCCATTGGCTTGGCTTCTATTAATTTTTTTACAAGTGGTACATGTCTATCATATATATGACAATCTCCTATATTATGTGTTAAAGTTCCTACTTTTAACCCTGCACATTGGGCAAACATATGCATTAATGCTGCATATTGCATTGTATTCCATCCATTTGCAGCTAGCATATCTTGTGAACGTTGATTTAATATTAAATGTAATTTTCCATCTTTTACTAGCCACTGTGTTACATATGCACATGGTTCTAAGTTCATGTCCTTTAGTTCTTCATGGTTAAAAAGATTTGTCATTATACGTCTGCTTGCTTGGTCATGTTTTAGTAAATATAAAACATAGTCAACTTGGTCCATCTCTTGTATACCTTCTTTTGTTTTAAATTTATACTTTTTTCCTAATTGATATCCATATGTTTTCCCAAGTGATCCATCTTCATTTGCCCATTGGTCCCATATATGTGAATTTAAATCATTAATATTGTTAGATTTTTTTTGCCATATCCATAATATTTCGTCTATAGCATTTATTACTGTTTTTGTGTTATTTCTAAGTGTAATCATTGGAAATTCTTTTTCTACATCATATTTATTTGTAACTCCAACAATTGAAATATAATTTGCTTCTTCTCCATCTTGCCATCTAGTTCTTACTCCTGTTCCTTCTGAAGAATATCCATGTTCTATTATTTCTTTACATGTTTCAATAAAATTTTTATCTGCTTGTGTCATATTTTATTCCTCCAATAACAATATTTTTTACAATTAATCTTTTATAAATTTATCATAAGTAAATTTTATTTTCAATAATTTATTTAAATTTACTTGTAACATATCCATTTTAAGCCTATATTACTTAAATTTACTTGTGACATATTTATTTAAAACCTATAATATTTAAATTTACTATTTCATAAATCTGAATTTTACCTAAAGAATTTAATATTTATAAACATTTTAATTTGGTATTCATAAATATCGTAATATTTCTTAAATATTTATATTTTTTACTATTAATTATATTTTTATTTTACCAATTAAAAGTTTGGTACATATTCTTCTTCATGTTCTCCAAGTTCTTGCATATAACCGTTTTCTAAGTTTAGTGTATATAAAAATTCTTCTATCTCTCTATATTCCTTTTTATTTAATTTTCTGTTTATTAGATTATCTTCTTTTGCTTTATATGTAGGAAAATACTGTGCCATCACACTAACATATGTATCTTCTGGCATATTTTCTTTTATCCATTTTAATATATGTTTGCTATTTTGCAAATGATTTGGTAAAACAAGATGTCTTATTATTAATCCTTTTTTTATTATTCCATTTTCATCAAATATTGGACTCCCTACTTGTTTATACATTTCTTTTATAGCTTCTGTAGCATATTTAAAGTAGTTATCAATTTTAGAGTATTTTTTAGATATCTCATTAGAGTAATATTTTAAATCTGGCAAATATATATCTACATATCCATTTAAGTGTTGTATTGTTTTAACATTTTCATATCCATTTGTATTGTATATAATTGGAATCTTTAATCCTCTTTTTCTTGCAATTTTTATAGCTTCTATTATTTGATAAACATACATTGTTGGTGTTACTAAGTTTATATTATTTACACCTTTTTCTTGTTGTTTTAGCATAATATTCGCCAATTCTTCCACAGATAGTTCATAACCTTTTCCTAATTGACTTATTTTATAGTTTTGACAATAAATACAACTTAAATTACAATTACTAAAAAATATTGTTCCAGAGCCATTTTTATCACTTATACATGGTTCTTCATAATTATGTACAGATGCTAAAGCAATTTTCACTTTATCTCCGCTTCTACATCTTCCTATTTGCCCATTATTTCTATTAATTTTACAGTTGTGTGGACATATTGTACAACTATTTAGTTCTTTCATTTATTATTCATCTCCATTATTTATCTTTTAATTTCTAAATTATTTTATTTTTATACTTTCCAATCTTTTTTTATATTTCTATGTTTTTATATTTTTTTGTTTTATACATTTATCTATAAATTAGATAATCTAGCTTGTTATTATAGTTATTAAATTCAATTTCTAATTATTTTGCATTATTTCATTTTCACTTTTAGTATAGAAACATAATAATTATACTACAAAAATATATTTTCACGCAATTTGTATTTTTTATATTTTTATGCTATAATCTGTTTCGAAAAATAGAGAAAGAAGGTTTTTAAATGGCATTTTTTGAAAAAGAATATACTATAGATGTATCACATGTTGCACCTAATGGTTTTATTACTAATATGGGAATTCTTAGTTTATTAGAAGATACTGCTTGCAAGCATTCAGACGTTGCAGGTTATGGATTTAATGATATCAATAATACAGGTCTATCTTGGATTCTTTTAGCATGGAAAGTTAAAATTTTAAAAAGAGTAAAATATGCAGATATTATAAAAGTTCGTACATGGTCAAGACCTTCTAAAAAGTTTACTACATTACGTGATTTTGAAATACTAGATAAAAATGATAATATAATTTGTATTGCTACAACTAAATGGACTTTAATAGATATAAAAAGAGAAACCATTACTACTATAACTGATGAAATAATTAATAAATATTTTCCAGAGGATAAAAGTGTTTTTTCAAGTGATGATAATAGTGATATAAAAAAATTAATCGAGCCTAAAGAGTATTTCTCTGAATATATTTATAAAACTCAAAGAAGAGATATTGATGTAAACAAGCATATGCACAATTTAAATTATTTATATTTAGCTTATGAAGCTTTGCCTGAAGATGTTTATAATAGTCCAGAATGTAATAATTTAGAAATTATGTATAAAACATCTATCCGATTAGGAGACACTGTAAAATGTCTATATTCAAAAATAGATAATGCTCATTATGTAACAATTAAAAGTTTAGATAATAAACAATTACATGCAATTGTAAAATTATATTAATCAAATAAATAAAGACTCTTATTTTAAATTACATAAGAGTCTTTTATTTATTATTTCAATCTAATTGCATCCACAATTATTTGCATTATTACAATCACTGCATCCATTACAGTTATTACTCATCATGTTAGCCATATTTGTATCATTCATAAAAAATCTTTTTTCTGCTAGTTTATCTTGTACTCCACGAAGTGCTTCTCCAAATCTTTGGAAGTGTACTACTTCTCTTTCTCTTAAGAAACGAAGTGGGTCTAAAACATCTGGGTCGTCACAACATAAGTCAATTAATTTTTCATATGTCGCCCTTGCTTTTTGTTCTGCTGCTAAATCTTCTTGAAGATTTGCTATAGGATCTCCTTTTGCTGCAATATATGCTGCTGTAAATGGAACTCCTGCTGCTGACTGTGGATATACATCTACCCCATGGTCTGTATAATATGCACCTAATCCTGCTGCTTTTATTTCTTCTGGGCAAAGCCCTTCTGTTAATTGATGCACTATTGTTCCAACCATTTCTAAGTGTGCCAATTCTTCTGTACCACAATGTTGTCAATACTAATAATTTTTTACTTATTTCCATTTATCTAAGCTTATTATTTTTTTTAATTTTCATATTTTATTTGTTGTTCTTCTATTAAATTATAAATTGACAATTTGTCCATATTTTTTTCTTTTTCTGTCATTTTAATTGCCACAATTTGATTGTTGTTATATGTTTTATAATAATAAATACCCTTATCTGTATTTATACAGCAAGAATAAGTTGTAATATCATCCTTGTTTTCTTTAGTTATAGTAGTTCCTTTTACCATAGCAACTGAATCTAATATATGGAAAAATTGAGTTATAGAACTTTTCTCATCATCTTTGCAATTTGAATTTAATTTATTAAAACTAGCTCTTATAAATCTTGATGCAGGTGAATTGTCTCCTGGCAATCCTATTGCTCCCATTCCCTGACCATATTGTTTTAACTCTATTTTATCCGAAAATTTACTTTTTTCATAATATGGAGTTAAATTACTATAATTATTAATATTGGCTAAGTGATAATTAAATGGCGGATTATTAGTAAGCACTCCGAGTGGATTATCATAAATATTTAAACCTTCTTCCATTTGTTCAATAACAATACATTCGTTTTTGTCACACATCATCCAATGTAAATCAGTAGTTGGTAGGTTCTCAGAAAATGGTATATTTGTAATATTTAACATTTCTAATTCTTGTTTTATTTCTTTTATACTTGAATAATTTCCTAAAAAATAAGGTATTAGCTCATATGGTGCTAAGTTTAGTTTACCATCTTTCTCATCATAAAAATGTGCATTTCCAGGAAAATATAATCCTGCCATAGATAATCCTTTTTCGTTCGTCGCTTCAGCATACAATGGATAATCTTCAAAAGTTGTAGCCATTCCAATTAGAGCATACTTAGTACATATTTTTTTTTTATTTTTTAATTTAAATTCATAGTTTCTTGGAGTAATAACTACTTTTTCATCAAAACGATATTCTAAATCCAAATTTCTCCCAAAATAATTATCTTTTGTTTTTAAATTTATACATGTACACATATTGTCCTCCTTTGCAATATTATTTATATTTTTTTGGATTATATCACATAAGTTAGATAATTTTCAAACCATCTAACTTGTTTTTTATGTTTTATCAATTGAATAAATTAAAAACATAAATTCCAAATTTATTTTAAAACTGGAATTTACTTTTGTAATTAAATATTTTGGTATTTTTTTATGTTTTTTTCATAAAGTTAAATGGGGCGATTTGTATGATAATAGACGAATATATTTTAGAAAATACAAAAGTAAAATTTTATGATGATTATATAGTAGAAAATGCAGCTAATCAAAAAGAATATATAAATAATATCATAATCAACTTAATAGAAAAAATATATACTTCTTTATAGTAACTTGCTATAAAATATAACCTTAATTTTTTAAATCTTAAAAGAAAGGAGTTCGTATAATGTTATAGTTCATTATGCGAGTAGTAAATGTGCAAAATGGCATATATGCAATATATTTAAGAAAATCTAGAGAAGATATAGAATCCGAAAAATATGGAGAAGGCGAAACTTTAGCAAGGCATGAAAAAATTTTAACTACTTTAGCTGAAAAAAGAAACTTAACTATTGGAAAAATATACAGGGAAGTTGTAAGTGGTGAAACAATTAGTGAAAGAAAAGAAATGCAAAAACTTCTAAAAGATGTTGAAAATGAAATGTGGACTGGTATATTGGTTGTAGAGGTAGAAAGACTTGCTCGTGGTGATACTGCAGATCAAGGATTAGTCTTAAAAGCATTTAAATACTCTCATACAAAAATAATTACTCCTGTTAAAACATATGATCCAGATAATGAATTTGATGAAGAATATTTTGAATTTGGCTTATTTATGTCTAGGAGAGAATATAAGACTATAAATAGACGTCTTCAAAGGGGTCGTCAACTTTCGTGTCAAGAAGGAAAATATGTTGGAAATATTGCTCCTTTTGGTTATAATAGGGTTAAACTAAAAAATTCAAAAGGATTTACCTTATCTATAAATCCCCAAGAAGCACCTATTGTTAAAGAAATTTTTAGATTATATGCATTTGAAAATTTTACTATAAACTCAATTGCAAAAAAATTAAATAATTTAAATTTGAAACCTAGAATTGCAGATGAGTGGTCTATTTCTTCTGTTAAAGATATCTTATCTAATCCTGCATATATTGGAAAAATTGTTTGGAATAGGAGATGTCAAAAAAAGAAAACTCAAAATGGTCATCTTATTATTAGTAGACCTCGTAATTACAATTACGAAATTTATGATGGATTACATGAATCTATTATTGATACAAAAACTTGGAACTTAGTACAAGAAAAAAGAAAGCAAAACGCTCCTAAAGTAAATCATAATAGTATTATTCAAAATCCTTTAGTTGGCTTAGTATTTTGTAAAAAATGTGGCAAACCTATGCAAAGAAAACCTTATACTAAAACTAACAAACCTGCTATCCTTATGTGTTCTAATTCTAAATGTGATAATATAAGTTCTAAACTCTATATTGTAGAAAATAAAATAATTGAAGCATTAAAAATTTGGCTTAAAAATTATAAAATAAATTATAAGTTTAAAGATAATTTAAAATCTGAAAATAATAAAATATTTGAAAAATCTATTACTAATACAAAAAAAGAATTAGAAATGGAAAAGTCTAAACTTAATAAAATTTATGATTTTTTAGAAAATGGAA
>FR901445.1 GCA_000438355.1 Clostridium sp. CAG:273 | reverse complement strand
GTTTTTATTAATTTTGTACCAAAGGAATAAAACTTCTTTGATACTTCCTACAATATATCCGTAAACATATTTTATTAGGAGAAAAATTCTTCTTTTAAATTTTTCGTTGTATCGAAGTGCGACCAAGACCGGACGGAACGAAATACTGCCATTGCTATTACCATTGTTGTTATTGAAATAGAACACGCCTGCATTCGTACCATTGCTGTAATTGCCTCCGCGGTTGAAGAAAGGCCAGTCCGTGTTAGGAAAGTTAGAGTAATAGTCTTATCCCTTTTACATTATATCAAATTATGTATAAAGTGTACAAGGTTAAATTTTTTAAATAATATTCCTATAAAAGGTCTTAGTTCTTTTTCATTTTTATTATATGCAACTTTATTATCGTATTTCCTTAAATAGTCACAGTATTCTGAATTAACTCTAACTATTTTTAAATTTATAATCACTATCTCAAACCTCCATATAATTTATTTAAAAAGGACTAGAGTAAAACTCTAATCCCCCTTTTTTAAGTTCCATTTTATGGCTGGATTCACCGCTTTTTTATGCTATTTCTAGCAATAATATTATATGCAATTTATAAAAAAATATTGCTACCTAAATTAAATATAACATATTTTTTTATAATTTTCAATATTTTTTATAGTTCTTCTTATAAGTTTCTTATAAATTTTATAACATATCCTAGTTATTTAATAACATAAATTGCATTTTCATTGTAAAATTACAATTAACTTTTTAGTTTATCATTAGTAATATATTTTTAATATAAAAGTACTATCTTTAATTTAGATAGCACTTTTTCATAAACTTTAATTTTCATCATTTTATTACTTACTAAAATTTATTGTTTAATGTGTTTATGGTACATTTTTTACTTTACAAAATTACTCTAATACTTTTGTAACGTCTATTTTTCATTTTATATTTTACAGTTTTAATTTTATGTTTTTATTAATTTTTGTACCAATGGAACTAAACTTCTTTGATACTTCCTAAAATATGTCCGTAAACATATTTTATTAGGAGAAAAATTCTTCTTTTGAATTTTTCGTTGTATCGAAGTGCGACCAAGACCGGACGGAACGAATTGTTGCTGTTGCTATTACCATTGTTGTTGTTGAAATAGAACACGCCTGCATTCGTACCATTATTGTAATTGCCTCCGCGTTTGAAGAAAGGATTGCTCGTGTTAGGAAAGTTAGAGTAATAGTTTAGTCCCTTTTGGATTATATCAAAAAAAGTCTTGCTTTGCAAGACTTTTTTGTAAGAAACTTCCATTTCATTTTCACTGCCCGTAATCTGCATTAGGTGGCATTTTATGTTTTCTGCCGATTTACAA
>FR901444.1 GCA_000438355.1 Clostridium sp. CAG:273 | reverse complement strand
ATTATAATTTTCTTGTTAATCTATAATAAAGTATTTGCTAATTCTAATTGTTCTTTACTTAAATTAAAATTCCTTCCATTATTTTTTATTAATGCATGTAAATTTTCTATTTGCCTTGCTTGTTTTAATGTAATTTCTAATGGTAATAAATTATTTAGCTGTTCTTTTATTTTTTTATATTCCCTTTCCATTCCATTAAAATCCTTATTATTAAAAAATTCTTTCCAGTTTTCTTCGTATTTTGATAATTTTTCTATTCCAGCTAATTGTTCTGCAAAATTATTTTCGATATTTTTACTAACATTATCTAAAATAACGTCTTTCCCTTTTATAATCAAATTTCCTATATTAGAATTTAGCCAACCTTTTTCAGTAGTTTTATTTACAACACTATCTAATACATTTGAAATGCCGTCTATTATTCCTCCATTTTTTACTGCTTCTTGGGCCTGAGAAATACTATCAAATTTTCCTGTAAAAATACCCATTACACTTTTCCCCATATCTACAGCATTATCTATAACTGTATTTATTCCTTCTTTTAATCCTCCTTTTATTAAACTATCTTTTACATCAATTACTTGATTCTCTATAAAATCTGGTAAAACCCATCTTAATCCAATATCTACAGCTGTATTAATAGTTTTTCCTAAAGTTGTTTCTAAAAATCTTTTTTGCTCCTTTTCATTTGTTAATTCATTATTATTTGAATTTGATAACTCTTTATTTATTTCCTGATTTTTTTCTAATAAACTATTCATTATTTACTTCCCTTTCTTTCGTTTTTAATTTTAGCATTAATTTTATTCTTATATTTAATTTAAT
>FR901443.1 GCA_000438355.1 Clostridium sp. CAG:273 | reverse complement strand
TTGTTTACTTTTCAATGTACTTTATTTGATCATTTGAGTGACCGATGTTTGATATTGTACTACGAAAAATATTATTTGTCAATACTTTTTTGTGAGAAAAATAATAAACTAGTATAGCTGTGATTTTGTTAAGTTTTTTCTTACTAATTTATAAATTTTCTATAAATATTTTATTCATTTGTAGCACTTGAATTATGATACCATATGAAGGATATAAAGTCAATACTTTTTTTATTATTTTTTTAATTTTTTTGTCGATTTTTTATGTAAGAATTTTTCTTTCATTTGGTACATTCTTATTGTAGCATTTTTCGAATTTATTTTCAAGTGTTTTTAATAACTTTTTTTAAGTATTTTTTTCCATATTAATATTACAATAGATGTTAGTTTTACAAACTATATTTTACTTTTACAATTTACCGTAATTTTTTTCTATATATTAAGTTTAAAATTTATTTACTTTAATAACCAAGTTCTCTTTCTTTTCATATTAATCAATTATTTAAGTTATATTTCTACTAATATTACATCTTCTCCTATACATTTAATTTTATTCCATTCTATAGTTATATCATTTCCAGAATTAAATATTCCAAATATTTTGCTATTACCCGGTACTATAATTGCAGTTATTGATCCGCTTCCTAAGTCAGCACATACATCTTGTACATAACCAAGTCTTTTTCCGTCTTTTATATTTATAACTTCTTTATGTTTAAAGTCCATACCTTTACTATCCAAACTTCAATCCTCCTACATATATATTATTCCATATTTAATTATATTCGTTTCATATTATATTAATACTTAAATTTAAAGATGTTTCATATAAACATCTGTAATAGTTTTCTATATTATATATAAAGCCCCATTTGAATCAAATTATACTCTAATTAATACCACAGTGAAACTGATAGTTCAGCAAATATTCCTACTTTAATGTTAAATTACACTTTAATTAATAAAATATAATTTAACAAAAATGCACCTGATATTAAAAAATATCTTAAGTGCATTTTATTATTAAACTCATTTATTGTTTTTATCTAAATTATTTATAAAGCCTTCTCATATGTTTTATTGCATCTTTTTCTAATCTTGATACTTGTGCTTGTGATATTCCAATTTCGTCTGCTATTTCCATTTGTGTTCTTCCTTCAAAATATCTTTTACTTATTATAGATTTTTCCTTTTCATTTAAATTTCTCATCAATTGTGCTATTGTTAAGCTTTCGGTCCACATTTCGTCTGTGTTTTTCTTGTCACTTATTTGGTCCATTACATTTATAGTATCATTTGAATCCATATATGCTGGTTCTTGCAATGAAATTGGTTCTTGTATTGCATCTAGACTCATTGCTATTTCTTCTTTATTTATTTTTAGCTCTTTTGCTATTTCTTCTATTCTTACGTCTCTATTTTCTTCTCTTCTTATTCTATCTTGTATTGCTAATGCTTTATAAGCAATTTCTCTAACAGACCTGCTTACTCTTATAGAATTATTATCTCTTAAATATCTTTTAATTTCTCCTATAATCATAGGTACTGCGTAAGTAGAAAACTGAACATTTTGCTCCATATCAAAATTATCCATTGCCTTTATTAAACCCACACAGCCAACTTGAAATAAGTCGTCCAAATTTTCTCCTCTTGCATAAAATCTTTTTATTATACTTAATACCAGTCTTAAATTTCCATTAATAAATGTTTCTCTTGCTATTTTGTCTCCTTGCTGAACTTTTTTCAAGAGCTCTACTTTTTCTTCTGCTGTTAGAAGTGGTAACTTAGAAGTATTTACTCCTGATATCTCAACTTTATTCATATAAAACTCCTTTTGAAAATAATTGTTACTTCTATTATTTTCAAAAGGATAGTTTTTATACACTTATTCATTTTTCTTTTTCGACAAGTTTATTTATAAAATTATTTTTGAATTTCTTCATTCAATCTGTTTTTTAATTATCCCATTTTTATACTTTTCTATCTGTTTTATCAATTTTATTTTACTTTTCTTTTTAATTATTTATGCAATTAATTTTTATCCTGTTTTGCTCATTATTTCTTTTTTCATTTTATTTATTATTTTCTTTTCTAATCTCGATATATAACTTTGTGATATTCCAAGCATATCTGCAACTTCTTTTTGTGTCTTTTCTTCTCCATTAGAAAATCCGAATCTAAGTTCCATTATATTTCTTTCTCTTTTGCTTAATTTCTCTATTGAGATTTTTAGTAATGCTTTATCCACTTCATCTTCAATTCTTCTAGATGTGATATCTTCTTCTGTTCCTAATATATCTGAAAGTAATAATTCGTTTCCATCTCCATCTTGATTTAATGGTTCATCTATCGAAATTTCTCCTTTTATTTTATTACTCCTTCTTAAATACATTAAGATTTCGTTTTCTATGCATCTAGAAGCATATGTTGCAAGTTTTATATTTTTATTTACATTAAATGTATTTATTGCTTTCATTAAACCTATTGTTCCAATTGAAATTAAATCTTCTATACCAATTCCCGTATTTTCAAACTTTTTAGCTATGTAAACTACCAGTCTTAAATTTCTTTCTACTAAAACTTGTCTTAGTTCTTCTTGCCCTGCTGCTATTTTTTGTAAAGTTTCTTCCTCTTCTTCTGGAGACAGTGGTGGCGGAAGTGTTTGACTTCCACCTATGTAATATATAGGCAAATTATCTATATCCTCATTTTTTAAATACTTAGCATATATTGCATTTATACTAGACCTTAGTATTTGTAGCAAATTCATTTTCATTCCCCCTTTCTAGTATGTCTAGTCCTATTAAAGCTGAATATTTTTCGTTTCTTGAAAACTTTCCATTATAAATACCTACTATTACATTTTTTATTTCTTCTGTATTATCATTTATATCTATTTGTATTTTGTCTATTTTTAATCCAATTAACATTCCATTTTGTTTTCCAATTGATTTAAATGGGATTATTTTTAATTTAGAAAAATATTCGTTTCTTTCTGTTTCAGTTATTTGTAAACTTTCATCACCTCCTAATATGTTTTCTAAATTATCTATTATATTTTTAGGAATTATGTTACTTAATTTATCTTTTTGTACTAATATAACTGGCATCTGACTTATTGGGTCTTTTAATAAATTTCCTGTATCTAACATTGCTGTTACATTCTCTTGTTTGTCTTTAAAAAATATTGTAACTTCATAAATAACGTTTTTATTTGTTATTTTTCCTTTTATTAATTTAAATGCTAAATATGTTAAAATAAAGCCTACTAATGCTCCTATTATTGCAACTTTTATAGGATAGGTTCCTATATATACACCATTTTTTATTAAAATATTTTGGGGCTTTATAATATACAAAAGTGCAAATGCACAGCCTCCAAAAACAAATGAAACAACATAAAATAGTACTAATTCTTTAAAGCAAAGTTTTATATTTTTTGGAAAATAGGCAATATAAATCATTGAAATTGATAATATTATTTTTGCTATTAGAGTAGAATAAATCGGAATAATATTAATGTAGGAAATTATTGCATATATTCCACCAATTAAACTTGATATTATTATTCTTAATTGTTTCATTTTTAGTTTCATAATATAACCTGTTGCAAAAAGGATTATATAGTTCATGCACAAGTTTTCTATTAAAATAACATCTAAGTATACTGTCAAATAACTCCCCTCTTGTTTGTATTATTATCTATAAATTTTATTATAAAAATTTACAAATGATATATA
>FR901442.1:2983-8557 GCA_000438355.1 Clostridium sp. CAG:273 | reverse complement strand
AAATATAAGATGCAAAAATAATTATATAGAAAAATAAAATATAAAGATATAATATGTTTGATAGTTTTATATTATATGTATCTTTGAATATTAAAAGCAGGAAGGGATAAGTTTTTATGGGAATTGGAAGTAATATAAAAGAAAACAGAAATTCTAAAACTAAGGAAAATATAAAAGATAATATATTTAGAGATGGAAGTGGTAGCAATATAAAAGATAATAGTATTAGAGTTATTAAAGGAAGTTTATTTGCAATTATTACATCTACAATATTTTTAATAGTATTTGCAGTATTGCTTACTTATACAAATTTATCAGAAACGAGTATAACACCTGTAGTCTTAGCAGTAGTAGGAATTAGTATTTTAACAGGAAGCTATTTTAGTACAAGAAAGATACAACAAAACGGAATTTTAAATGGAGCTATTGTTGGAATTGTATATATGTTGATTTTATACATAATATCTAGCATGATATTTATGGATTTTAGTTTAGAATTAAGTTCACTCATAATGATAGGATGTGGGATGATTGCTGGAATTATAGGTGGAATAATAGGAGTAAATGTTAATAAGTAACATTTACTCCTATATTTTAGGCAATTTTTACTATAATATTTTATATAAAAAATTAAAATTAACCAAATGTAAATTTTCTGTAAATTTTATTAAAAAATATATTGCAAATAAATGGTTTTATTGTTATTATTATGTTGTAATTTATTAAATAATGTCAGAAAGTGACGAGGAGATACTGATGATTGAATTTAGAAACGTTAGTAAAACATATGATACAGGTACAGAAGCAGTGCATAAAGCAAATTTTAACATAGAAAAGGGAGAGTTTGCATTTTTAGTAGGTACTTCTGGTTCAGGAAAATCAACATTAATTAAACTAATATTAAAAGAAGAAAATCCTACATCTGGTAATATTATAATTAATGGAAAAGATACAACATATTTAAAACCAAAAAGGGTTCCATTTTTAAGAAGAAGTATGGGAGTTGTTTTTCAAGACTTCAGACTTTTGCCAGATAAAACGGTTTATGATAATGTTGCTTTTGCAATGTATATTGTTAATGCAACAAAAAGGCATATAAGAAGACAAGTTCCAATGGTTTTGTCTCTTGTTGGATTAAGTAATAAAGCAAAAGTTTATCCAAATGAGTTATCTGGTGGTGAGCAACAAAGAGTTGCATTAGCGAGAGCTTTAGTAAACAACCCATCAATGCTTATTGCGGACGAGCCTACAGGAAATTTAGACCCAGATACAGCATGGGATATTATGACATTATTAGATGACATTAATAAAAGAGGAACAACAGTAGTTGTAGCAACACATGCAAAAGACATAGTAGACAAAATGAAAAAAAGAGTAATACAAATAGAAGATGGCCACATTATTAGAGACGACAAAAAAGGTGGCTATAATAGTGAGGTGTAATTGTGTTAGGATATTTAATAAGTGAAGGATTTAGAAATGTATTCAAAAACAAAAAATCAACAGTTGCATCTTTAGTTATAATGTGTGCAACAATGTTTATATTTGGTATTTTCTTTGCAATTGGTGAAAATGTTAATCATATGATTGAAGACATAGAAAGACAGCAAGGAATGCAAGTATTCATAAAAAATGATGATACCATAACTCAAGAACAAAAAACTAAATTGGGTGAGCAAATTAGAAATTTAGATGGTGTTAATACAGTAGTTTTCAGAACAAGAGATGAAAGTTTAAACCAAATAAAAGATTCTATTTTTAAAGATAAACCTGAAATGGTAGAAATGTATGAGGGTGACAGAAATCCATTGCAAGATTCATATGTAGTAACTCTTACAGACTTAGAAAAAAGTGAACAAGTAAAAGATGCAATAGAAAAAAATGATATTGTAGATAATGTAGAAATTAGGTCAAATACAATAAATACTCTTATAAAAATAGCAAATGGAATAAACACAGCATCAATTGTAATTCTTGTTTTATTAGTACTTATTTCTATATTTATTATTACAAATACAATAAAACTAACAGTACATGCAAGAAGAAAAGAAATATCAATTATGAAATATGTTGGAGCAACTAATGGATTTATTAGATGGCCATTTGTTGTAGAAGGTATTATTATTGGAGTTATATCTGCTTTAATATCTATATTATTATTAGGATTAGCTTATAATGGTACAACAAATGCAGTATTAAACTTATTACAATCAACATCATTACCATTAGGAATTATTTCATTCTCAGACATGTTTGGATTAGTTTTAATAGTTTACTTATGCCTTGGAATAGGAATTGGTGTTATAGGAAGTATAATTTCTATGAGAAAATACTTAGAAGTATAGTAAATTATGAAATTAGAAATTTACTGAAAATAATTAAGAAGCAAAATATAATATGAAATAATTTAAAATGCAGAATAATACAATATAATTTCAAATATTAAGTAAAATTAAATTAAAAATAACAAAAGCAAAAATAAGAAACAAAAGAATTTTAAAAATTAAAAACGTTAAAAATAGTATATAAAATAAAAAGTGAGGGAAACTATATGAAAAGAAAAGTTATTTCAGTTTTTCTAGCAGGAATAATGCTGTTAGGATTTACAACAACTGTAATGGCAGATAGTTTACAAGACCAAAAAAGCGATTTAGAAGATAAGAAAAATGATGCGGAATCTAGACGTGATGAAATAAAGGAAGAAAAGGCAACAGCTTTAGATGAAATTGAATCTATAGAAAATTCAATAGGCAAATATGAAGTTGAGATAGAAAACCTAGAAAGTGAGATTTCTTCACTAGAGTCAGATATAGAAAAGAAAAAAGAAGAAATTAAACAACTAGAAGAGGATTATAAACAAAAAGATAAACAATTGCAAGAAAAACTAGTATTTGCACAAAAATATGGACAAATTAGTTATTTAGATGTATTACTAGGTTCAGATAATTTTATGGACTTTATTTCAAATGCACATATTGTTTCAGAGTTAACAGAAGCAGATAATCAAATGATGGAAGAAATAGAAAAAAGTCAGAAACAAATAGAAAAAGTAAAAAAAGAATTAGAATCTGAAAAGTCAGAATTGGATACATCAAAAAAATCTGTTGAAGCAAAACAAAAACAATTAGCTGTAAATAAACAAGCAAAAGAAGAAAAAGTTGCAAGTTTAAGTGCAGAAGATAAAAAAGTACAAGCAGAATTAGAGGATTATAAAACAAAGCTAAGACAAATAGATGCTGCGATAAAAAAGAAAGAAGAAGAAGCTAATAAAAATGGAATATATACAGGAAGTTTTTCTGGCACATTAGGATGGCCTATATCTACAAGTTCACCAAACTATAATGCAATTACATCATATTTTGGAAATAGAGAATCACCTGTTCCAGGTGCAAGTACATATCATAGAGGAATAGATATAGGAGTTTCTACAGGTACACCAGTTTATTCTTCAGCAGATGGTTATGTACTAGATGTCCAATATACAGGAGTAAGAGGATTATTTGTATTAATAAAACATGGAAATAATTTATATACAAGATATCAACATTTAAGTAGTTCAAATGTAAGTGCAGGACAATATGTAAAAAGAGGACAACAAATTGCAAGAAGTGGTAATTCAGGAATTGGAAGTGGACCACATTTACATTTTGAGGTATTAACTAGACCATATTATGGATATGAGGTAAACCCATTAAATTATGCACACTGGTAATAAATTTATAAATATTAAATAAATGTACATATTAAACATTATAAATAATACAAGGAGGAGGCTAAGTAAAATTGAGGAATAAAATACTTTGCACTCTCCTTGCTTTAGTTTTAATATTAAGTTATTCTGCTACAGTTATAGCAAACAGCGAGATTATAAACAAAGGCAATTTAAAAGGTAAAGAATTAGATACTACAAGTACAGATATGTTTATAGCAGCCATGGAACAAGACAATACAAACACTCAGAATAATCAAAGTTCTAATACAGAGAAAAATCAAGCTACAGATAATACTATAGATAATTTAAATCAACAAAAAGAGGAAGTAGAAGAAAAAATAAATCAATCTAGTTTGCAATTAGAATATATACAAAACGAAATGTCAAATACTATGATTCAAATTCAAAAGTTAGATGATTCTATAAGAAGTTATGAGGCACAAATAAATGATTTAAATAAAAAAGTAAATAGTTATGAAGAATCTATAAAATCTATGACAAAAGAATTAGAAGAAACAACCAAGGAATATAATGAAAAAGACGAGATAGTAAGGAAAAGGCTTGTAGCAATATCTAAAGCAGGAGAGGTATCATATTTAGATGTTTTATTAAGATCAAAAAGTTTACCTGACTTTTTATCTTCTATTTATTTTATGAGGCAAATAACAGAAGTAGATATTGACACCATGAATGAAGTTTATAAAAAGAAAGAAGAAATAAGTTTATATAAACAAAAAATAGAAAATGAGAATGCTCAGACAAAAATAATAAAAGCAAAGGCAGAGCAAATGTCTATTGTACTTAATAATACAAGGAGTTTGCAGCAAGGATATGTAAATAGTTTACAAGAAAATGAAAAGAAACTTAATGACGAAATAACTGCTTACAAAAACGAACAATTAAGAATAGAAATGTTAATTATGCAAATTTCTACCACACCAAATGTAAATATACAATTTACAGGAGGATATTTAATTTGGCCTGTAGCAGTAAATGGAACAGTAATAACATCACCTTATGGATATAGAGAACATCCAATACAAGGAGTAGTAAAATTACATCAAGGACTAGATATAGGAGGAGCAGGTTTTGGAGCACCTATAGTTGCTGCATTAGATGGAATAGTTTCATATGCAGGAGAATTAGGTAGTTATGGAAACTGTGTAATGATAGACCATGGAAATGGAATTACAACACTATATGCACATGGACAAAAAATATTAACTGAAAAAGGTAAAGTAGTAAAGCAAGGAGACTTAATAATGGAAGTGGGCTCTACAGGAAATTCAACAGGACCACACTGCCATTTTGAAGTAAGAGTAAATGGATATACACAAGACCCATTAAAATATGTAAATCCTCCTCAAAATTAGGTAAAATAATTTATAAATATCATAAAATCCAAAATTTATAAATATCATAAATTTTGGGTTTTTAACATTTTATAATTTGAATTATTAAAAAATTTATAAATAAATTAGAACCATACATTAGAAAACAGGTTAATTAAAAAAGTTAATGCAATTTTGAAAAAGTCATTGGGAAACGTAAATAAATTTAAACAAAACATATATAAACCTAAACAAATATACTTGACAATCTAATAAAAATATAGTATTATTATAAAGTAGTTTAAAGAAGAAGCAATCCACTTCTCACCTTATCTTAATGGAAAAAGGTTATAAAATATATATTATAAATATTTATTTTGGTGTGGATTGGCTTTTTACAAGTCAATTTTTTTATTGCTTTTTACACTTTAAGTTTACATATTGTAAAAAATATATATTGTGTCAAAAGTTTAAAAATATCAGTAAAATTGCACTTGTATATTTAGGAGGTGTTTTATTATTAAACAAGAA
>FR901442.1:0-2976 GCA_000438355.1 Clostridium sp. CAG:273 | reverse complement strand
GTGTTTTATTATTAAACAAGAATTGCCAATTAATGAACAAATTAAAGCAAACAAGGTTCAAGTAATTGATGAGCAAGGCGAAAAAAGAGGAGTAATGGGCATACATGATGCATTAGACTTGGCTTATGAAAAAAAATTAGACTTAGTATTAGTTGCACCAAATGCAGAAATTCCAGTTTGCAAAATAATGAACTATGGAAAATACAAATTTGAGCAATCTAAGAAAGAAAAAGAAGCTAAGAAAAAGCAAAAGATATTTGAAATTAAAGAAATTCGTATTACTCCAAATATAGAGCAACACGACTTTGAGTTTAAATTAAAAAATGCACAAAAATTTATAGAAGATGGCAATAAGGTTAAAATAACAGTTAGATTTAGAGGAAGAGAAATGAATTATTTAAAACTAGGAGAACAAGTTTTAAATAAGTTTATAGAAGAACTTGCAGAAATTTCTACTGTTGAAAAGAAACCTTTATTAGAAGGAAAAAATATGTTTATTATATTAGCTAAAAAAGCTGATAAGTAATATAAATTTAAGTAATTACTTACTTATAAAAATTAAAAGGAGGAATTTATATGCCAAAATTAAAGACAAATAAAGCAGCTAAGAAAAGATATTCTTATACAGCTACTGGAAAAGTTAAAAGAACAAAATCAAATAGAAGACATCTTTTATCTAACAAATCAACAAGAGCAAGATCAAGAGGAAAAGTTCAAGATGCTTATGCAGATAAAACTTGTAAAGCAGGAATTAAAAGATTATTGCCATATGGCAACTAAAATGAAAATATGAAATGAAAGAAAGGTGAAATAGAATGGCAAGAGTAAAAACAGCATTAATTACACGTAAAAAACATAAAAAAATATTAAAAAGAGCAAAAGGTTATTATGGAGCAAAACATTACAGATTTAGAATGGCAAAACAAGCTGTTATGAAATCTGGACAATATGCTTATGTAGGAAGAAAAGATAGAAAGAGCAATTTTAGAAAATTATGGATTGCTAGAATAAATGCTGCTGCAAGACAAAATGGATTAACATATAGCAAATTAATTAATGGATTAAAGAAAGCAAACATTGTTATAAACAGAAAAATGTTAGCTGAAATAGCTGTTACAGATCCAAAAGCATTTGCAGAAATAACTAAAAAAATAAAATAAAATTTAATTAGATATTTTTGCTTTTTAGTTTATTTATATTCTTTATAAAAAACTAAAAATTGTATATATTTAATAAATAAAAAAGCTATGTTATATTGTGTATAAAATGAAAGCATATAACTAGAAAATATAACAAATTATAGTTGATATAATATGTAAGTAAGCTTATAAAATAGGGATGGTTCCTATTTTATAAGCTTATTGTTTTTTGTTTTCAAAATATTTAGGTATCAACACAAATAATATAAAAATATTTTATAAACTTATTGTTTTTTTATTTTAGGTTTTGCTAGAAGTGAAGCAATATAACCAAAGAATATCGCAGCTGCAATTCCACCAGCAGAAGCTTTAACTCCACCTACAAATGCACCAAGTAATCCTATATTTTGAACTTCCTGTATAGCACCTTTTGCTAAGTTAGCTCCAAATCCTAAAAGGGGAACTGTTGCACCTGCTCCTGCAAAGTCTATTAAATATTTATAAATACCTAAACCACCTAAAATAGCACCAATGGTTACGAATAAAACTAAAATTCTTGCAGATGTTAATTTTGTTTTATCTATTAGAATTTGTCCAATTACACATATTAAACCACCAACAATAAAACATCTTAGCAGTAACATCCAATCAATACTTTGTAAAAATTCCATATCTATTATAATCCTTTCTGTTAATTTTCTATAGCGATTGCATGAGCAATTCCAGGAATAGATTCTCCTTGCTGTGAACTTGTGGCATTCATTAAAGCACCAGTTGCAATAAGCAAAATTTTATTTATTTTTCTATCCTTCAATTGTTTAAATAAAAATCCAGAGAAAGTTGTTGCTATGCAAGCACAACCGCTACCACCAGAGTGAGTATCTTGTTCATCTTTGTTAAAAATAAGAACTCCACAATCATTATAATTACTTTTTATATTATAACCTTTTGTTTTAGCAAGGTCTGTTAATATATCTTTTCCAATATAGCCTAAATCACCAGTAATTATTAAGTCATAATAACTTGGCTTTCTACCTGTATCTTGAAAATGTGTAATTAGCGTATCTAGTGCAGCAGGTGCCATTGCAGCTCCCATATTATTTGCATCTTTTATACCCATGTCTATAATTCTTCCAGGAGTAATGTGTGTAACAAAAGGACCAGTACCATTTTTACTTAAAATTGCTGCACCAGAGCCTGTAACTGTCCATTGTGCCGAAGGTGTACGTTGATTTCCAAGCTCTAGAGGAAACCTAAATTGCTTTTCTGCACTACAAAAATGACTAGAAGTAGCACAAAGTACATTTGTTGCACCACCACCATCTATAAAAACGCTACCAATACATAAACCTTCAACAAATGTAGAGCAAGCACCAAAAATTCCGAAAAATGGAATGTTTGTATCTCTCAAACCAAAATTAGTAGAAATACATTGATTTAAAAGATCACCTGCGAAACAATAATCTATTTTCTCAATCGGAATTCCAGATTTAAAAATTAATGTATTTACATTTTCTCTTATAATTTTACTTTCTGCTTTTTCCCAAGTTTTTTCTCCCCAAAACTCATCTTCTAAACATTGGTCAAAATACTTAGCAAGTGGACCTTGTCCTTCTTTAGGACCAACAATAGAAGCGGTTTCTAAAATAGTTGGAGGAGTATTAAATTTTATAGTTTGTTTTCCAAGTCTTTCCATAAATAAAATATATGGTTTATTAAAAATAGATTAAATATAATAATTTATTTTATATAAAAATTTCTATTTTAAATATTCCATAAACTCCTTATATAAATTTAGATTTTTAAGGTTTTATCTATAAACCCTGTAATTTTATAC
>FR901441.1 GCA_000438355.1 Clostridium sp. CAG:273 | reverse complement strand
AATGGCAAACTTCCAGAAGATGAAATTTATAAATGGTTAGTGGAAAATAAATAAAAAATGGTATTATAATAAATAAGTTTATGTTATAATACATATATGAATTGGAGGTTTCAAATGGAAATAAATTACCCACCTTATAAAATAACAGATAAAATGCTAAACTTAGCAACAAATATAATGGAAAAAATTGGAGAAGCTAATTATTTTGAAAGTTTAAATAGATTTCCAGAATTAAGAAGAAAAACAAGAATAAAATCAATACATTCTTCATTGGCTATTGAAAATAATCAATTATCATTATTTCAAGTTGAAGCAGTAATAAATGGAAAAGCAGTTATTGGAGAACAAAAAGATATTCAAGAAGTTAAAAATGCATATAAAGCTTATAAAGAAATTGATAATATAAATCCATATTCATTAGAAGATTTAAAAAAGATACAAGGAATATTAACTTTTGCTATTGAAGAAGATAGTGGAAAGTTTAGAAATCATGGAGAGGCTGTTTATGATGGAAATATTCAAATTTTTATGGCTCCTTCTCATACAATGGTTCCAATATTAATGGACAACTTATTTAATTGGATGAATAATGTAAAAGAAGATGTTAATCCTTTAATATTATCTTCTATATTCCATTATGAATTTGTGTTTATACACCCTTTTTCAGATGGAAATGGAAGAACAGCAAGATTATGGCAAACAGCAATACTTTCACATTGGAAAGATTTGTTTAAATATATTCCAATAGAAAGTATAATAAGAAAACATCAAGAAGAATATTATACTGCTATTCAAAATTGCAATAATGCAGGAAATTCAAATGAATTTATTGAATTTATGCTTAAAGTTATAAATGAAGCTGTAGATAGCATGATTTTAAATCAAAAAGAAACTACACAAGAAACTACACAAGAAAAGATAATAAATTTAATCAAAAAGAATCCAAGTATTACACAAATTGAAATGGCTAAAGCACTTGATTTGACAAGAGATGGTATAACATACAACATAAAAGCACTAAAAGAAAAAGGCATTATTGAGAGAAAAGGCTCTACAAAGAAAGGAATTTGGAATATATTAGAATAATAATAGTATAAAAATGCAAATAATGTATTCACAAATGTTTTATGAACGATATATTATATGAAATTTTGCGGAAAAACTATATTTTATTAAAGACTAAGAAAATATTTAACACAAAAAGAAGTGGGGAGAATATTAAATATGGTAAAAAGGGGATAATATATGAAAAAATTTAAAAGTTATATTTTCTTATTAATTTTTATGGTTG
>FR901440.1:1832-5607 GCA_000438355.1 Clostridium sp. CAG:273 | reverse complement strand
AAATTTTACGAAATGGATTATGCAAACAGAGAAAAACTAGAGAAAGTATTCGAAGAGAATAATATAGATTCTGTAATGAACTTTGCAGGTTTTAAAGCAGTTGGAGAATCAACTAAGAAGCCTATTGAGTATTACATAAACAATGTATCAGGGGCTTTAGTATTATTTGATACTATGAGAAAATACAATGTTAAAAAGTTTGTATTTAGTTCTTCTGCAACAGTATATGGACCAGAAAATTCAATACCTTATAAAGAAGACATGCCGGTTGGTACAGCAAGTAGTCCATATGGTTCTACAAAAATATTTATAGAGCAAATACTAAAAGATATATATAAGGCAGACAGCGAATGGAGTATTGCTTTATTAAGATATTTTAATCCAATAGGCTCACATGAAAGTGGACTACTAGGAGAAGAACCACAAGGTATACCTAATAATTTAATGCCTTATATTGTAAGAGTTGCATGTGGTCAGCTAGAGGAATTATCTGTATTTGGTGGAGATTATAATACACCAGATGGAACTTGCATAAGAGACTATTTACATGTAGTTGATTTAGCTAAAGGTCATATAAAAGCATTAGATAAGCTTGATGAAACAAATGGTGTGTATATTTATAACTTAGGAACAGGTGTTGGATATAGTGTCTTAGATGTAGTAAACACGTTTGTAAAAGCAACAGGAAAAGATGTTCCATACAAAATTACACAAAGAAGAGCAGGGGATTTACCAGAGTTTTATGCAGATGCTACAAAAGCCGAAAAAGAACTTGGATGGAAGGCAGAAAAAAACTTGGAAGATATGTGTAGAGATTCTTGGCACTATATAGAAGTTAGCAGAAAAAATGGATAAAAACAAAAAAATTGTATAAAATATTTATATTAGTTAATTTGTTAAAATAACAAAGGTTAAATAAGGAGGAATTTTAAAATGAATAATAATGAAAAAAGATGGATAATTTTATTGGTGGCAGTTGTAATAATTGCAATAATTTTCTTTGTGGTAATCACAAATATTAATAAAGGAAAAGATGAAGGTCAAAACAATATAACACAACAACAATCTGTACAAAACAATAACAATGAACAATTTACAACAGAATTAGATGATGGAACAAAAGTAAATACAAGTGAAGAATTTGGAAAAGCTAAAACATACAATAACTTAGAAATAAGTAATATTCAATTTACATCAAAAGATGGAAAAAGTACATTATTAGCAGATGTAAAAAATAATGGGACAACAACACACGAACCAGAAATAGTAACAATAGTATTATTAGACGAAAATGGAAACACAGTAACAGAATTACATCCAGCAATAGGAAAAATAGAAGCAGGAGCAACAGATCAAATAAATTCTAGTGTATCTGCAGATGTTACTAATGTTAAAGATTTTAGAATAGAAGCAGGAAAATAGAAAATTATAAACAAACAAGTTAATAAAACTATAAATGATTAAATATAAAATAAAAATCCAGTAGAGGAAGCGAGTTAATTCCAAAATTAGAGAATTAGCTCGTTTTCTTTTTACTATTAAAAAATAATCTTAAATTTTAGATATAGTGTTTTTTCTTATATAAAAAATAATTTGTAAATTTGTAAAATAAAGTAAAAATAGGTAAAAAATGTGTTATAATAGCAATAGTCTAAAGAAAAGGAGCCTATTTTATGCTTGATTTAAAACAAAATGTTCAATATGTTAAAGGTATTGGACCTAAAAGGGTTAAAGTGCTTAACAGTATTGGAATATATACTTTATATGACTTACTTACATATTTTCCAAGAGATTATGAGGATAGAACAAAAACTAAAAAAATAATAGATTTAGTAAATGGTGAGGAAGCAGTAATAGAGGCAACTGCCATGTCAAACATTACAGTTGCTGTTGTAAGAAAAAATATGTCTATATTAAAACTTACTGTAGGCGATGAAACTGGAGTTGCTACAATAACTTGGTTTAATCAGCTTTATCTAAAAGGTGCATTTAAAATAGGAGAAAAATATAAGTTTTATGGGAAAGTTAGTAATGCATTTGGAAAAATAGATATTTCAAATCCAGTTTTTGATAGAGTAGGAGAAAAGAAAAATACAGGAAAAATTGTACCAATATATCCTCTTACTTATAATTTATCTGAATATACAATAAGGCAAGCTATTGAAAATGCATTAAATATGGTAAACAATAAATTGGAAGAAACTTTGCCTAGTTACATAATAAATGACTACAAATTAGATGGTATAAATAATGCAATGCAGCAGATACATTTTCCTACAGATTTTACAGCATGTAATAGGGCAAGAAACAGACTAGTTTTTGAAGAATTACTTACTATGCAATTAGCACTTATGCAACTTAAAAATCAAACAATAGGCGAAAATGGAATTTGTTATAGTAAAGATGTAAAAATGTCAGATGTAATAAATGAGCTTCCATTTAAACTTACTAAGGCACAGCTTAAAGTTTTAGAGGAAATAGACAATGATATGGAAAGCACAAAACCAATGAGTAGATTGTTGCAAGGGGACGTTGGGTCTGGAAAAACTATTGTTTCTATAATAGCTGCATATAAAGCAGCAAAAGGTGGATACCAATCGGCAATAATGGCACCAACTGCAATACTTGCAAGTCAACATATAGAAGAATTTAAAAAAGTATTAGAACCATATGGAATAAAATGTGAACTTCTGCTAGGTGGAACAAGGAAAAAGTTAAGAGAAGAAATTTTACAAAAGTTAAAAAATGGAGAAATAGATGTATTGGTAGGAACACACTCTTTATTAGTAGAAGATGTTGAGTTTAAAAACTTGGGATTTGTTGTAACAGATGAGCAACATAGATTTGGTGTAAGACAAAGAGAAAATATTATTGCAAAAGGTAAAAATCCGGATGTATTAGTAATGACAGCGACTCCAATTCCTAGAACATTAGCATTAATTTTATATGGAGATTTGGATATTTCTATTATTGATGAGTTACCGCCAAATAGAAAAAAAATAGAAACATATGCAGTAACATATAGATTAGAAGATAGAGTAAACAATTTTATAAGAAAAAATTTAGCAGAAGGAAGGCAAGCATATGTTGTGTGTCCACTTGTAGAAGAAAATGAAGAACTAAATATGAAGTCTGTTACAAAAATTTGTGAAAAATATAAAAACGAAATATTTAAAGATTACAGAGTAGAGCTTTTACATGGAAAAATGAAACAAAAAGAAAAAGACGAAATTATGCAAGAGTTTAAGGATGGAAAAATAAATATACTTGTTTCTACAACAGTAATAGAAGTTGGAGTAAATGTACCAAATGCAAATATTATAGTAGTAGAAAATTCAGAACACTTTGGGTTAGCTCAGCTCCATCAGTTAAGAGGAAGAGTAGGAAGAGGAGAATATCAATCATATTGTATATTAAAATACAAAGGTTCATCACCTGTTGCAAAAGAAAGAATGAAAATTATGCAAGACACAAATAATGGTTTTATTATAGCAGAAAAAGATTTAGAGTTAAGAGGAACAGGAGAATTTTTTGGAACAAGACAACATGGACTTCCAGAGTTTAAAATTGCAAATTTATTTAAAGATATAGAAATGCTAAAATTAGTTCAAAGTGTTGCAATAAAAATAGAATCGGAAGATCCTAAGCTAGAGTTAGATAAAAATAAAGAACTAAAAAAATTAATTAAGGAAAAATTTACAAAAAGAGTAGAGATGTAAATACATACTTATTATAAAATATAAAAGAAATTAAAATATATACAAAGTATAAGTAT
>FR901440.1:0-1793 GCA_000438355.1 Clostridium sp. CAG:273 | reverse complement strand
AAAATAGATGCTTGACATTTACATAAAAAATAAGTATTATATATGTAGATTTTTAGGAGGGAGGATTGCCAATGCGTACACAAATGTTAACATCAAGACTAGGTGGGGAACTTGTTAGTTTTAAAGTAAATGGAGAAGAAAAAATACATCAAGGTGCAGATGTGCTTGACGAAAGTGGAAAAGTATATTGGAAAAGGCATTCTCCAGTGTTATTTCCTATTGTAGGAAAACTAAAGAAAAATCAGACATTAATAGGTGGTAGAACTTATGAAATGCGTCAACATGGTTTTGCAAGAGATATGGAATTTGAGCCAATAACAAAACTAGATAACTTCCACTCATATGTTTTAAAAAGTAATCCATCTACACTTGCTAGATATCCATACGATTTTGAGTTATATAATACATATAGATTAGATGGAAACAAACTTACAACTATGTATAGAGTAATTAACACAGGACTAATTGCTATGCCATTTGGAATCGGAGGACATCCTGCATTTAAAATAGATGCAAATGAGCTCAAAAGTGGAAATTATTACTTGGAATTTGCAGAAAATGAAGAAAAAATACATTTTTTATATTTGGTAGATGGACTAGTTGGAACTGAATACGCAAAAGATATTTTAGTAAATAAAAGAATAATTAATATAAATTCACATACATTTGATAATGATGCAATTATAATGAAAGGAATTACAAATAAAAAGATTAGCTTAAAAAACAAGCATATGAACAAACCAATTTTAACAATGACTTTTGACGAATTTACTTACTTAGGAATTTGGTCAAAGCCAGGAGCACCATTTATTTGTATAGAGCCATGGTTATCTACTGCAGATAATGTAAATAGTACAGGAGTATTTACACAAAAACAAGATATTATATTACTAAAGCCAAATGATACTTTTGAATGCAAGTATACTGTAGAGTTCTTTTAATTTTAGCTAGTATATAGTAAATCATTTTAACTCTAAGCATAGTTTAAAAGTAATAAAAAACAAAAGCAAGTAAAGTTTAAAAATAGGATGTGATTTTTATGTGGCAAGTGATATTATTGGTAGCTGGAGTTGTAATGGCAACAATAGGAACTGTTATGATATATGATGCACGTATTTTAACTAAGAGGTTTTTTAGTTTTGGGGACCAGAATGATGCATCACTAGGATTAAAAATATTAGGATTTTTAATAGCAATTGGTGGAGCATTATTGGTGTTCTTTCAATTTTAACTTTGAGTTTTTCAAATGCAAAAGTTAATTATAAAAGTAAATTTGTTGAATTGAAAAGTTAAATGTAATTTTGAAAGCAAATTTTAAAATTCAGGAACAAAAAATATTTGCTTTTTTTATACATATATGTTATAATACCAAATGTTAATACCTTTAACTTAGTTTTAGGAAAATACTCCACTATAACCAAGTTTAAGGCAAATAAAATTTTAGGAGGAAAAATAATGACAAAGGAAAGAAAACAAGAAATTATTGAAACTTATAGAAGAGATGAAAAAGACACTGGTTCTCCAGAAGTTCAAATTGCTCTTTTAACAGAAAGAATTACAGAATTAACAGAACACTTAAAAGTTCACAAAAAAGATAATCACTCAAGAAGAGGATTATTTAAAATGGTTGGTTCAAGAAGAAGCTTACTTAACTACTTAGCTAAGAAAGATATTCAAAGATACAGAGATATAGTTGAAAAATTAAATTTAAGAAAATAATATTTACAATTGGACGTTTAGCAGTTTGCAAACGTCCAATTTGCAAGTTTGGAAATTGAGGACAAGCTCAAGTT
>FR901439.1:7228-16418 GCA_000438355.1 Clostridium sp. CAG:273 | reverse complement strand
AGCAATTGCTTCTGCTCTTGCTTCTATAAATACTCATAAAAATATGGGAATTATATGGGTTGATGCTCATGGAGATTATAATACACTTGAAACTACTCAATCTGGTAATTTACATGGCTTACCTTATGCAGTTATTACAAATTATGAGAAAAAGCTTTTAGCAGATTTTCATAATGGAAATTTCTATAATCCTAAAAATGCTGTAATACTTGGAGGCAGAGACATTGATGAATTAGAACTTCCTAACATTAAAGATGCAGGTGTTACATTAATTTCAACAAAAGACATACAAAAATATGGTGTAGAAGCTATGTTTAAAAAAGCAATAGAAATAGCTTCAAATGGAACTGATGGAGTACATATAAGTTATGACTTAGATATAATAGACCCTAAAATTGCTCCAGGTGTATCAATACCTGCCATTGATGGAATTAATTTAGACGATGCTTACAAAATAGCAGATTTAATAAATAAAGAAATTAATAAGGATGTTGTAAAATCTTTTGATTTAGTTGAACTTAACCCTCTTTTAGACAAAAATAGAGTAACAGAAGAAATTGCTACTCAAATTATAGAAAGAATACTAAAATAGAAATAGGTAACCTTTCATTTTTATTTATGAAAATTATAAATAGATTTGAAAAGTTTCATTTTATAAAAAACCCCAGAATTACTGGGGTTTTTTATAATTTAAATCATATAAAATAATTAAGTATAAAGAATAATTTTTTCTAATTAAATTTTAGTTCTATAAATACTATTGGAAATATTACTGGATACTTCTTTCATTATTTGCTTATTTTCTTAATTCTGCATGCACTTCTTTCTCAAGTGAATCTAAAATTTCTTTCATAGCAACATTTACTTCTTCATCTGTTAAAGTTCTATCTGGAACTCTAAATTTAAGTGCATATGCTACACTTTTCTTGCTCTCTCCAATTTTTTCACTTCTGTAGACATCAAACAATTTAGCTTCCTCTAATAATTTTTTTGCTTTCTTTTCTATTATTTTTTCAATTTGTCCAACTTCAATATCTTCATCTACTACCATTGCAATATCTCTCTCAACAGCAGGATATTTTGGAATTGGTATATATTTCTTTACATTTCTAGAATATTTAATTATTTTATCTATATTTATTTCTGCAAATAATATTCTCTGAGAGATATCATAATTTGTTGCAAGAAGTGGATTTACCTCTCCAATTGTTCCAATTATATCTCTTCCCACTTTTAAATTTGCACATCTTCCAGGATGATACATTTCATTTTCTGTCTCTTTTACAATATCATATTTTGCAAGATTTGCTATACTTAAAACGTTTTCTACTAATCCTTTTAATACATAAAAATCAACATCATCTCCATACATTCCTATTGTAAGGATTGTATCTTCTTCTGGAAGTTCACCTTTTTCTATGTTTTCATTAACATTTTTATAAATTCTAGAAATATCAAACAATTTTACGTTTTTATTTTTATAGTTATTGTTATTTTCAAGCATTTGCATCATTGATGGTACAGAAGTTGTTTTCATCATTGTATAATCTTCGCTTAATGGATTTTTTATTTTAATTGACTGTTTAGCATAAATGTTATCTTTAGAAATATTACACTTTCTTAGGTCACTCTCACTAACAAATCCATATGTGCAAATTTCAGATAATCCACTATGTACAAGTAAATTAGATATATTTTCTTCAATTGTTTGTTTTTTATTTCTTCCACCTAATGTTGTATCTGCGCTAACTAATGTTGTTTCTAATTTATCATATCCATAAAAACGTAATATTTCTTCTGCAACGTCTGCTGTTTGCTCAATATCTTGTCTAAAAAATGGTGGCTTAACAATGTCATTTTCAACTTTTATATCCAACTTGTTGAGTATTTTTATCATTTCTTCTTTAGATACATTTATACCTAATAATTTATTTATTCTTTCTACTTCTAAAGGAATTTCTACTGTTTTTTGTTTTGTCGGATAAACATCAATCATACCATCTATAGTTTCTCCTGCCCCTAGTAATTCCACTAATTCAATTGCTCTATTTACTGCTCTTATTGCATTTTCAGGAGACAAACCTTTTTCATATCTGCTTGAAGCCTCTGTTCTTAGTCCTACAGCTTTTGCAGTTTTTCTAACATTTCCTCCATAAAACACTGCTGACTCAAATACTATTGTTTTAGTATCATTTTCTATTTCAGAATTTTCGCCACCCATTACGCCTGCAATTGCAACTGGCTTTTTGCTATCAGCAATAACAAGCATACTTTCATCTAATTTTCTCATTTGACCATCTAAAGTTACTATCTCTTCATCTTTATTTGCTCTTCTTACATTAATATGTTTTCCTTCGATAGAATTAATGTCAAATGCATGCATTGGTTGACCAAGCTCTAGCATAACATAATTTGTAATATCTACAATATTATTAATAGACCTTACTCCACAAGCACTAAGTCTTCTTACCATCCAATCTGGAGAAGGACCAATTTTAATATTCTTAGCAATTCTCGCTATATATCTATAACACAAATCTGGAGCTGAAATTTCTACTGTTAATCCTTCTATTTCTTTCTTATTTTCTACTTTCATTTCATCCAAATTTTTTCTAGGATTTTTAAATTGCTTATCTAAGGAAACTGCTGTTTCTCTTCCTAAACCTTCTATAGATAAGCAATCTGGTCTATTAGGAGTAATTTCAAAATCTATTATAGACTCCCCCAAACCTAATACATCTACAATATTATCACCTACATTTTCTTCATATTTACTATCTAAAATAAATATTCCATCCTCAATTGCATCTGGATAAGAAGCTGGATCAATTCCAAGCTCTCCAATAGAACAAAGCATTCCGCAAGATTCAATTCCGCGAAGCTTTCCAGTTTTAATTTCTTTTCCTCCTGGAAGAATAGAGTTAGGCTTTGCTACAGGTACAATTTGACCAGATGTACCAACAATAATATTACTTGCACCTGTTACAATTTGTAGTATCTCTCCATTTCCTACATCTACTTTTGTAACAACTAACTTTTCTGCATTAATATGTTTTTTAACCTCTAAAATTTTACCTACCACAACATTTTTAATCTCTTCACTTTTGTCATCTATAGTCTCAACTTTAGACCCAGTCATAGTAAGAATATCGCCTAATTCTTTTGCAGAAACATCTATGTCTGCATATTCATTTAACCATTCTACGCTTGCTTTCATCTAATTACATCCTTTCATATATTCTTATTTTAATTATCAACTTTTCTTATTATTTTTATGCTTTTTTATATTAGTTATATTAATAATATGTCTAAATTTCCTTAATCAAGAAATTATAATCTATTCCAATCTTTATATAGTCCATATATTTTTTATTTAGTCAAATTTGAATTTATCGTTAATTTCCAAATTGCTTTAAAAATCTTACATCATTTTCATATAATAAACGCATATCATCTATTCCGAATTTTGCCATTGCTATTCTTTCTATTCCACAACCAAAAGCAAAACCAGAATATACTTCTGGGTCTATGCCACAATTTCTAAGAACATTTGGATGTACCATTCCACAACCTAAAAGTTCTATCCAACCTTCTCCTTTACAAACTCTACATCCTTTTCCTCCGCATACAAAGCATGATACATCTGCTTCTGCACTAGGCTCTGTAAATGGGAAATGGTGAGGTCTAAATCTTATTTGTGTTTTTTCTCCTAAGCATTTTTTTGCAAACATCTCTAATGTTCCCTTTAAATCTCCCATTGATATATTTTTATCAACAACTAATCCTTCTATTTGGTGAAACACTGGTGAATGTGTAGCATCTACACTATCTGAACGATAAACTACACCAGGACAAATTATTTTTATTGGTGGTTTTTGTGTTTCCATCACTCTTGCTTGAACAGGAGATGTTTGTGACCTCAACACTATATCATCTGTTACATAAAATGTATCTTGTATATCTCTTGCAGGATGGTCTTGAGGTGTATTTAATTTGTCAAAGTTATATGTTGCAAGTTCTACCTCTGGTCCATCTGCTATCTCATACCCCATTCCTATAAATATTTCTTCCATATCTTTTATTATTTGTGTTATAGGATGAACACTTCCTAAATTCACCTTTTTCCCAGGCATTGTTACATCTATTTTTTCATGTTCCAATTTTCTTTTTATCTCTGCTGTTTTAAATTCCATTTCTCTTTCTTCTATTAAATTTTCCAATTCATCTCTTACTTCATTTACTAAACTACCTATTACTGGTCTTTCTTCAGGTGCTATTTCTCCCATTCCCCTTAAAATCAAAGTAAGTTCACCTTTTTTTCCTAAATATTTTACTCTAGCATCATTTAAAACTTTTTCATCATTTGCATTTTTTATTTCTTCTAATGCTGATTGTCTAATCTTTTCGATTTGTTCTTTCATATCCAAAGCTCCTTTCTTTATTTTAATTAGATTGACTTTTATAATCTAATTTTTATATTTTTAACTAGAAATAGTATCAAAAAATCCATTTCATCCTTATAATAGGACGAAATGGATATCGTGGTACCACCTATTTTTATTAATAAATTATTATTAACCTCATTATAGCTATATCGTAGCCAACGTCTTTTCCTAATTAAATAATAGAATAATTAAAATATAAACTTTTACAATTTTTAATAATTTATAATTATATAACTTATAATAAATTTTTTAATTACAACTATTAATTTAATATTTAAACTATTATTGTTCAAAAAAGAACCTCAAAAGTGAAATTTCAATATAAGGATATAACAGGTTTCCAGCTTTCCCATCTCTCTATAATATCTTTTTCTTATACTTACTTTGCTTTCTACAAACGGCTTAATTATTTAATTTTTATGTATTATAATATATAAAATAACAAATACATTACTTTTAATATTACATATGCACTTTTCCTACACATATGCACATATTTAAAATACTTTTATATATTATCACTTTTTTTCTATAATTGCAATATTTTAATTAGATTTTAATTTTTTCACTTCACATTTTACTTTTGCAATTTACATTTACTCTTACATTAATTCATTTTTTATCTTATATTTATTACTATCGACATCTATAATTTACTTTTAATCTTGTAATATTTAATTTTTCAATTCACTTTTCAATTATATTTTCACAATTTTTAGCTGTTTGCTTGACTTTTTTATGTTTTTGTAATAGAATAATATAGCATATTTGAATATGAGAAAAATAAAAGCTTCTCCCCGGTGGTTTTTGTTTTGTTTTCATATAATTAAAAGTTTAAAATTGAATGGAGGATATAGATTACCATGAACAATACTACATATAGTGTTAAAAAAAGTGAAATTGAAAGAAAATGGTATGTAATTGATGCAGCAAACAAACCAATCGGTAGAGTTGCAACAGAAGCTGCAAAATTATTAAGAGGAAAACACAAACCAACTTATACAACTCATATGGATGTTGGTGACAATGTTATTATTATTAATTGTAAAGAAGCTATTTTAACTGGAAAGAAAATGGATCAAAAAGTTTACAGACACTTTTCAGGATACATTGGTGGAATGAAAGAACTTACAGCTAGAGAAATGATGAACAAGAGCCCAGAAAAAGTTATGACACATGCAGTTGTAGGAATGCTTCCACATAATAGTTTAGGAAGACAAATGGCTAAAAAATTAAGAGTTTATGCTGGTAGTGAGCATGAGCAAATAGCACAAAAACCTGAAGTATGGGAGGTAAAATAAAATGGCTAAAGCAAAAACAGAAAAAATAGTATTTTTAGGTACAGGAAGAAGAAAAAAATCTATCGCTAGAGTTAGATTAATGCCTGGTACTGGAGTTATAACAGTTAATGGAAGAGAATTAAATGAATATTTTGGACCAGAAACATTAAAAGTAATCGTAAAACAACCATTAGTTGCTACAAATACTTTAGATAAATATGATGTAGTTGCAAAAGTTATTGGTGGTGGAATTAGCGGTCAAGCTGGAGCAATTCGTCATGGAATATCAAGAGCTTTATTACAAGCTAACGGAGAATACAGACCAACATTAAAAGTTGCAGGATTCTTAACAAGAGATCCTCGTATGAAAGAAAGAAAGAAATATGGTCTTAAAAAAGCACGTAAAGCTCCACAATTCAGTAAAAGATAAAATTCTTTTAATAGAAATTTTAAAAAACTTAGTGGTATCAATTCCACTAAGTTTTTTATTTATATTTACTTCTATATTTTTATTTAATAATTTCTATAAATTTTCTGATATAAATCTCTCTATAGTACTCCAATATAGTTCTGGTGCTACTTCTGAAGCTTCTGCATGTTCAGCGCCTTCTATTACAAGTTTTTCTTTCTTACATACTGCTGCATTATAAACTTCATCTAACATCCAAAATGGTACAAATGTATCTTTATCACCATGGATAAATACTGTTGGTATCTTTGATTTTTTAACTTGTTCCACAGAAGAAGCCTCTTTAAAATTAAATCCTGCCCTAATTCCTGTTACAAAATCTGCAGCATTCAATGTCGGAAATGTTGGTAAATGAAATAACTTTTCTAATTGACCTGCAAATTCATCCCATACAGATGTATAACCACAATCTTCTATTGCTACTTTAACATTACTTGGTAGTTCTTCTCCTGTTGTCATCATTGTTGTTGCTGCTCCCATTGATAATCCAAATAATATAATCTTACTATTTCCATTTCTGTTTACAATTTCATTTATCCACTTCTTTATATCTAATCTATCTAGCCATCCCATGCAAATGTAGTCTCCTTCACTTTCTCCTGCCCCTCTCAAATCTACTGTTAAAACATTATATCCCATATCATAAAACTTTTTAGTATAACTAGACATATTTTTTCCTTCACTTGCATATCCATGTATAACAATAGTCCAGATATCTGTTTTACTATTAATAAACTCATATGCATGTAACTTTAAATTGTCATCTGATGTAATATATATATCTTGTTTATTTTCATTAAACCATTTATTTAGTTCTATTGCCTCTGTATTTTCTTTTTCATCATTCCCTTGATTATTATCTAACACCATTGCTTTTGATGAATTTGCACTTAAAGCAAAATCAAAAAAATAATTTCCAACTACTATAAATATAATTCCTGCTAATATTATTAATACTAAAAATACTATCATAAAAATTAATATACCTTTCTTCATTATATTTTCCTCCAATTTTTGCTCTTTTATCCATTTTAATTTTATAAAACTTTTTTTATTTATTAATTTTTAATATATTATTTATATCTATTTTATTCATTATCTCTATAATTTTCTTCTTCATTTATTAATTCAACTAAATCATTATATGCATTTTTTGCTTTATCATCATTATATTTTTTATCTGTATATCTCTTTATTATCCATATATGTGCTGCACCTTTTGTTTCCTTTACATTTAATTTCAAATTCTTTTCTTTTGCTAATTTTTCAAATATATGTACATCTGGATTTAATATATCATATGTTCCCGTATATATTATTACATCCTCTAGCTTGTCCAGTGGTCCATTAATTGGACTTACTAAATATTTGTCCATGTCTTTACCTCCAGAATATGCTACACCAGCAATAGTAAGAACTTTTTTATTCAACATTTTATCATTTTTTTGTACAATTTCTATTTTAGGATTTTTCATTGTAACATCAAGCCAAGGTGATATAAGTATTAATTTATTAGGTTGATTTAAGTTTTCTCTTCCCGCTTCTTGTGCTAATGCTAATGCTATTCCTCCACCTGCTGAGTCTCCCATTAAAATAAAGTTTTCTTTTTTTACCTTTTTAGTAACTTCTCTATATAATGGCAAAACCATGCCAAATACATCTGTATATTTATATTGAGGAGTTAAAGGATAATCTGGTACAATAATAGTTGCTCCAGTATCCTTTATTAAATCTCTAAAAAAACTCCAATGCTCTCTATATAATTCTCCTACATATGAGCCTCCATGTAAATACATTATTACCTTGCCAGAACGATTTTCTTCTTCATCCGGTTTTATAGTAAATACTTGCCTATGTTGATATTCATATTCTTTTAAGTTATAATTTCTAGATAAAGATTTAGGAGGTCTTGATTGTATATTTCCTGTAAATAAATATACTAATGCCAGCATTGTAAGTACAATTAATAATATAAGAATAATTAACATTAAATTTACAAATCCCATTATTTCCTCCTTTACTAAATTTAATTTCACATTTTATTTACAAATGAAATCTCTTTTTCATTTCTTCATTTACTTCCTTTTTAAATAAAATAATTGTAATAAACAATGTAATAATCGCTATAGGTGTAGCAATTATTGTTAAAATATTCCTTGGTACCAATCCAATTAAACATAGAACCCCTGGTATCATACTCCATATAAATATAATTAATTGATAAATAATATATCTTGTATATATCTTAAAAGTACACATTAATAGAATCAACATAGTAACATTTGCAGTAATAATGCTTATTGGAATTGCTATTGTAAATGACCATCCTCTATATCCTATTATCCAATCTAGTGCTACACAAAGTATGTCTATTAAAATAACCTGTAACATTACTCTTGAGGCTATATTTACATTTTTCTTTATAGAATTCATAACAGTTATCCATGTATAAATAACGCCTGCAATAACCAAAAGAGACCATTTAAAATGCCTTGTTACAAAAATATTTACTATTACTGATGTTATACTTATAACAAGTGAAATTATTGTCATAATTAGCATTATTTTATTGCTTGTACTTATATTCATTATTTTAGGATATAATTTGCTTCCTTTGTTTTCACATACTTCATTAGTTTCTATTTCTAATGTTGTATTTTCATTTTCTAAATATTCAAAAAACTTCTTCTCAACCCCAGAATTCTTTAATATTGATGTAATTGTAAAAATTATGTTATCTTTATAAGACATAGTCGAACACTTTATCTTTTCTCCTCTATCTGGAGCTATCAAAAATAAAAAATTATCTATATATTTTTGATATTCTGGAAGTACATTAACTTTTCCAATATTAGAAAGAGTTGTTGTACTATATTTTCTTATTTCTATATAACTAATTTTTACAATTGGCTTTTTTAAAAATAATGGTATAAGTTTTACCCCTATGTTATTGCCTAACTTTATATTTTTCATCATTGTCCTTGCAATTTCTGTTT
>FR901439.1:0-7190 GCA_000438355.1 Clostridium sp. CAG:273 | reverse complement strand
ATCATCATGCACAAATTTTAATATTTCATCGAAACTAAGCAAATTAGTTTCTTTGGCACTTGCATTAATACTTATATATGAAAAGAAGTTAGTTATTGTTGTTGATTCAAAATATTTTTTTAAATTAACAGGTATACATATTTTTATTGGTCTTTTTAGTTTTTTATTTTTATTCTTTTCTATATATTCTTGATAAATTGCATAAATTAAAACTGCTGTAAAATATTGTGTTACAGTTACTTTTAACTTTCTACATCTTTTTATTATTTGTTTTAAATTTATAAAACCATGTACAACACCTATACCATAAAGAGGAATTCTTCTGCCATGTAAAATATAGGCTTTTTCTCCTCCTTTTGGTAATTTTAAATGTTTTTGATAATTTTTAATATAACTATCTTCTGTATTTTTATCATTAACCTCTATATTTTGTTTAATTTCCATTTCAGGAATATTTTTAGTTTCTTCTGGATGTGCTAAATCTATATAGTTATATGCAATTGCTTTTATAAATTCTATACTACTGCTGCCATCTGTTAAAGAATGAAACGTATCTACATTAATTTTATTTTTATAATAAGTTACTTTAAATAAGTATCCATTATTTGTATTTTTATCTATATATTTGCAAGGATAATTCTTTTCTTCATCTACTAGAACTTCTTTTGTGTTTTCTTCTAAATAATACCAAAAAAATCCTCTTTTTAGGCATACTTTAAAAGAAGTAAAACTCTCCAAAGTCTTATCTACTGCTTTTTTTAGCAAATCATGTTTAATTTCTTCTGTTAATAACACTGACATCCTATATACTGCACTAAAATTTTTATCTGAATCTATTGGAAATATTTTTGCAGAGTTATCAAGCTTTCTCCACTTTGTCATCTACACTATTCCTTTCTTTTTTACTTATAATATATTATCATAAAGTTATGTTTGTGTAAATGATTGAATCATCATAAACAATAGAAACACATATATAATATTAATTTACTATCTCAATTGCATCTTTTTTCTCTAATCCTTCTAAATTATAATAGCTCTCTGGTATTTCTCCTGCAATTATTCCTTCTACTAGAAGTACTTGATTCTTTATTTCCTCACTTATTACATTAACAGGTGTAAGTATGCTTACTTTACACACTACATCTAAATATATTCTATGTAATGTTTGGTTTATTCCTTGTGATGTAAATTCAGATTTTAAATCTGTTTCAACTGTTCCATCTAACTGTATCTTTATGTTTATGTTAGGCCCCATTCCAGAAAAAATTTTACTTCCAAAAAAGCTTCCCAATTTTATATTAAAGTTGTTGTTTTCACTTTTCTCCAATTCTTCCTGTATTTTTATTGGTATGTCTGATATAATTTCATTTACCGAAATTATATTTGTTCCTATCATTTTTATATTTCCATTTTCATCTTTTATTACATTTATTAAATCTTCATATGTATATTTTGCCATTACTAAAGTTGCTTGTTCATTTGATATTTTTGTTGCAATAGATTTTGCAACTGTTTTACATTTTTCTTCTATTATTGGATTTATACTAAGCAATACTGCTCTTACTATAGTAATTGCAATAACAAGTATTAATAAAATTTTTATAATTTTTCTTTTGTTTCTATCCTCTGTTATCTTTGGTAATTTAATTCTATGTCTTGTATAAATTTTTGTATCATTTTTAACCATTATACCTTGGAATAAATAGCTGTTGACCTACAGAAATGTTATCTACTTGTTCTATATTGTTTACTTCTGCTATTGCAGAAACAGTGCTTCCAAACTTCTTAGCTATTTTCCATAAACTATCTCCTGGTTTTACAAAGTAAATTACCATACTATATTTATAAATATTTTTATTTTCATCTATTTCTACACCATCTATAACATTTATTCTTGAATTATTAGACATAGAAACTTTAAATATAAGGTCTATTTTAATATCTATACTTTCATCTGATGTTACTACAAAATTTTGAAGTCCTACTTCAATACCTGTATCTATATTAGTATTTGTATCTATTTCATCACTTTGCATAGAAAAGTTAAATGGTAACACCATTTCTCTTGTATCAATTCCAGAAAAATTATTTACTGAATATACAAAATTTAGTTTCACTTCACCTTCATATAAAATTTTATTGTTTGACACACTTTGTTTTATAATAAATGGCATAATATCTACATCATAAATTTTTCCACCATGCATTTCTGGAATTATTTGCTTATCTCTTATACTACAGGTATCTTGCATAGTTTTCTTTGTTTGCATAGCTTGAATTTGTTTCTGTGTAAAACTAAGCTCAGCATTTGGACTATATAAATCTTGTATTATATTTAACTCCTTATTTTGATATGCTTCTCCATGTATTTTTATTTCAACTTCCACATAAATTGCATGCTCTTCAACGCTTTTTGGCTCTATTACAACATTGCATATTTCATATTTTACATCACATATGTTTTCTTCGGTTATATCTTGTACATCTATAAATCCCATAACAGGAATTATTGTCTCTACAGAGTTTATTCTATTATCATCTGTTAAATATAATATTTTAGCCTCTAAATCTGATTTAACCAAAACTTTGTTATAGCTTATTTTTACATCTTTATTTAATATTCTAAAATTGCATTTCATTATTTCTGCTAAATTATCCGTCTCATTTAATTTTATTGTATCTTTTGCATATGTTTTTGTTTCTCCACTCCCTACAAGTGAATTTACATTAAATTTCTTATTTAATACCTGTACATCACCTACGTTATTTACTTGTTTTATAAAATCTACATTTTCATTAGCAGATATAATAATATTTGCGTCAACAATTGCTCTTAAGTTTACTTTCCTTCCATTTAAAACTTTACAGTCTATACTTCTTACATTTAAGTCTAAATTTAAATCCATTCCATCTTGTGCTTCTGATATATTAAAACTTTGTGAAAATTCCAAACTAGTATTTAGGCTTCTTATGTATCCATCTTCTGTATCTGCTAAATACATTATATATGTATCTATTTTTCCTTCTATTTTAACTTTTCCATTAGATATCTCTTTTTTATAAATACATATAGTCCCACTTGTACTTACTGCATTTATAATGTCTGGCTTTATATCTGGAACTATTACATCATCTTCTATAATAAAATTATTAGTCTTCTGTAATATTACTTGGTTTACACATAAGCTATCTTTTACTGTCTCAATAGCCATTTTTTATCCCTCCTTAAATTCTGATAGTTAATGTATATTTATTTACAATAAAAAAAATTCCTATTTCTAGGAATTTAATTATAAAATATTTTATTACACTATAGCTCTTTTCTTTTTTATTGTGTCTGAAGGTACAAATAATGGACTATAACTTTCTCCATTAAACACATCTACTTCAACAGTTCTTGTTAAAACATCTGTGTAACTATAACTTACATTTCTATTTTCTTCTGTATATTTTATGACAAAAAGGCTAGGATATGCTTTTTGTATAGTGGCTTCTTTCTCAAACGATTTACTTCTTCCTAAGGAACCTTTTACTATTATCTTTTGTCCTATTTTTTCATTGATATCTGTCTTTAGTGTTGCAATATCATTTGGGCAAATCATTTTATCACCTACTTCTAAAATATAGCTAGATTATACCATTTACGACATAAATTGTCAAAAATAATACTGCCATCAAAATAGCTATACACAGCCATTGTTAAGCTATTTAACGTTATATTACATTTGTATTACATTTATATTTCATACATAATACATATAAGAACCTTTTACAAGTTTCGACATATTATATACTAAGTCGGCTTATATGAGGTGATTATATGGACAAATTACTGTACCACGAATCATATCGGTAAAATTTTGCACTTAGATGGTGACAGAAGATACACAGATAAATCAAGTTTATATTATAAAAAAGCTGGTTTACAAGCAATTGTTAAGTATATACCAGAATATAGACAACCTTCAGTTATAAAAAATTTATTAAAAAAATATAATCCAGATATTTTAGTAATAACCGGTCATGATGGAATGATAAAAAAACGGTACTAATTATAATGATTTGTATAACTATAAAAACTCGAAATACTTTATAAAATGTGTTAAAAATGCTAGAGAATTTGATACAGCAAATAATAATTTAGCCATATTTGCAGGAGCTTGTCAAAGTTATTATGAAGGCTTAATCTTAGCAGGGGCTAATTTTGCTTCATCTCCTGCAAGAATTTTAATTGATTTTGTTGATCCTTTAGTTGTTGCAGAAACTATTGCAACTGCTGATAGCTCTAAATTTGTTACAATTCGTGATTTTGAAAATAAGCTTCGTGATGGTCAAAGAGGAATTAGCGGTATAGGTACAAAAGGAAAAAAACATAAAAAGATGTTAATATTATAATAATACAATATTAACATCTTTTATAATCTATTACATCTATTATATCTTTTATATCTTTTATATCTTACAATATTTATTATAGTTTACTGTAAAAAGTATATTGGAAAGTTTGTGCAAACTTTAAACTTCTTATGATACTTTAAAAAATTTTTGATAATTGAATTGACGAATATATAGAAAAATTTGTTTTAATATTCATTTTATATATTCTTTATATTTCTTTTCTTAAACACTATATATGTTGGTATTAGCATAATTATAAAATATATAGCATTTATGACAATTGAGAATTCAATTGTTGTACCCTCATACATAGGAAGTGCTCCAAAGAAGTGCTGTGTTAAGTCCCAGTTAGGAGTAACAAAATATCTTATCCAGTCTAAGTCCATTTGTAAACCAATCATATTAATCATAGAAGATCCCATATAACCTAGCAATGTTAATGTAATTGCAACTGCACTATTATTAAATAATGTACTAAGTGCAAATGAGAGTGTCATTAATAAAACATATATAGGAAGCTTTCCAATTGTTTGTATTAGCATATAACTTGCTATGTTCATTTCTTGAATTTCATGTGCATTAAAATCATATTCTATAGTAGGCGTACCAAAGCTATCAAAACCAAATATTATACCTCCTACTATAAATTGCATTAGCATAATAGAAATTATTATAATCGCAACCATAATTAAACATGTAATAAATTTAGAAGTAAGTATTGTTGCTCTTTTATATGGTCTTACAAGTAAAAGTTTTATTGTTCCTTTATTAAATTCTTCACTAACAATTGTACCTGCTATCATAACAATTATTATAACTATAAATATTTCATAGTGTGAGAAGAAGTTTACTAACATACCTCTAGCATTGCTTTCGTCCTGTGTTCTAGTACCATTTTCAATATCATATCTAGCCTTATTTGCACGTTCTAAATCATCATAATAATCTTGTTTCATTAAAGTGCTTTCTGTTTTTCCTCCGCCTGCCTCAAAGTCTATAATGTTTATACTTGAATTATAATAATTATCTATTAACCTATTATAATAACTAGATTCATAACTAATATTTTTCTCTAATCTCCACTCTAATGTCTGCTTTTGAACTTGTAAATATTTTATCATTTTGTTAGCTTCTGCTATCTCTTTATCACTTTTTGATTCTTTTATTATTTTATTTTGTTCATTTAATTGTTTTTCTGCTTCTTCTAAGTCACTTTTTGCAAAAAATTGCCAATCTTCTTTATCTAATTTGGAAATTAGTTCATTACATTTTTCTAAAGTTTTTTTATAAGCTACTTCATCCTTATTTTTCTCTGTATCAAATGTTGCTAGCTCTCTTAAATATGGATTTACTTTTGATAGAACAATTGAAAATTGCCATGAATTTACTCCATATTTTTTCATTAACTTATAAGTTTCCAAACTAGACTTATAATCTATATATTGTGATTTATCGCTTTCTTTTAATGGATCTAATTCTTGAAGATCTTTTTCTACATAATCTATTTGCTCATCTAAATTGCCATAATAGTTTATATTTTCTGAATTACTTATGTTTCTCATTATTATATTATAGCCTACTATAAAAATTAAAGTCACTAGCATAACTATGTAAAAACTTTTCTTTTTAAAAATCTTAGCAAACTCATTTTTTATTAATCTAATCAATTACATTACCCCCTGTCTTTTTTAAGAATGCATCCTCTAATGAAATTTTATTTTCATTTACAGCATAAATTTTTATGTCATTTTCTACAAGTTTTTTTATAACACTTGGTACTTCATCTCTATCAACTGCTATTTTAAACATATTCCTATTTACAATTGTTACATTTTTAAACATTTTATCTATCATTTCTGTATTATCAATTTCAAATATATATCCACTTTTCGCAATATTTTTTACATCTTCAATTTTGTTTGTTTCCATTACTTTACCATTTTTTATAATACAAATTTTATTACAAAAAGTCTCTAATTCTAAAAGATTGTGACTTGATATTAAAACTGCCATTTCTTCTTTTTCTGCTAAATCTTTTAAAAGTTCCCTTATTTCTTTTATTCCTTCAGGGTCTAAACCATTTGTTGGTTCATCTAAAATTAATAAATTAGGTTTGTGCAAAATAGCTTGAGCAATTCCCAATCTTTGTCTCATTCCTAGGGAATATCTCGATACTTTGTCGTTTATTCTATTTTCTAATTTTACTAATTTTACAACTTCGTCTATTCTTTCTTTTCCAACTCCTTTATACAAATTCGCAATTAACTTTAAATTCTCATATCCAGTTAAGTACATGTATAAATCTGGATTCTCTACTATTGCTCCTACATTTCTTATTGCATTTGTAAAATTACTTGTTATATCATATCCATTAATTTTAACTGTTCCACTAGTAATACTTTGAAGTCCTAAAATAAGTTTAATAGTAGTTGTTTTTCCAGCTCCATTAGGTCCTATAAAACCTAAAATATCTCCTTTCTCCAATTCTAAAGAAACATCTTTTAAAATTTCCTTTTTCCCAAAGTTTTTGTGTAAGTGTTCACACTTAAGTACTACATCTCCCACTTTATCTCCTCCTAACTTAAATTTTTAAAATCTTTAAAATTTTTAGTTTTCTGCCTACTAAATTTTATATTTAAAATTATTAAGCTTTATTTTATGAACTTATAATACCATATAATTTATTAAGAAAAAATTAGTTAAATCATTAAGTTTTTATTAAGAAGTAAATTTAAAATTTTATTTATCACATATATAATTATATTTTTCAACTCTATGCTTACATATAT
>FR901438.1:3302-4443 GCA_000438355.1 Clostridium sp. CAG:273 | reverse complement strand
CATATAAAAGACTATACATTATTAGTATTACCTATAATTTCATTAGCTAAAGGGTTTTGAGCAACTGCATCTTTTATTTGCATATTATCTACATGAGTATAAATTTCTGTTGTAGAAATACTTTCATGTCCAAGTAAAACTTGTAAGGCTCTAATATCTACACCATTTTGGTACATTAAAGTTGCTGCGGTATGTCTTAATTTATGTACAGAATACTTATTTATATCTAAACCAGCTTTAGCAAGTTCTCTTTTGACTATTTCTTGTACCATTCTATTACTAATACGTTCTTTTCTTTTGCTTAAAAACAATGCATCTCTTGAGTTGTATTTTACACCATCATGAGGTCTTACTTTAAGATATTCATTTATGGCTGCAATACATGCAGGATTTAGATATATAGTTCTTTCTTTATCACCTTTACCTATAACAGTTAGTTTTTTATCTGAAAAGTTTATATCTTTTATATTTATTCCAACTAATTCAGATAAACGCATACCACAATTTAAAAATAAAGTTATTATAGCATAATCTCTTTCTTTATATTCATCTGAAGTATTTTTAGTTGCCTCTAACAATTTTTTACTTTGCTCTAAAGTTAAATACTTAGGAAGTCTTTTTCCTATTTTAGGGGTTTCTAATCCCTGAGCAGGATTTACTTCTAATAATTTAGCTTTTTGTGTTAAATAATTAAAAAACACCCTAATGCTAGCTGCTTTTCTAGCTCTTGTAGTAGGCTTACTATGAAAATTATCTGCAAGATAGTATAGAAACGAGTGTATATCATTTAAAGTTATACGTTTTATAACGGAAAAATCCATATTATGAATATCTATTTCCTTTATATTATCATTATTATCCAATTTAAAATGATACATTATAAATTTCAGAAAATGTGAAAGGTCATAATTATATTCTTTAACAGTATTTGGTGATTTATTTAATATTCCGGTTAAGTATTCTAAAAATTCATTTAGAAATGGGGGATTGTCTTTTAAATCTATCATATGTTTAACTCCTTTCAACATATATAATATATAATATATCATTATTCTTCTATTTATCAAGTACTTTTTATTAATTGAAGATTTATTAGAGTTAGAATTTTGAAGTATATTAACTATAAATAAAATTATTGGTG
>FR901438.1:0-3262 GCA_000438355.1 Clostridium sp. CAG:273 | reverse complement strand
TATAAAAGTAATTCTTAGGTACAGATTAAAAGCAGTTTTAAAGCAATATTTTGGTTACTAGATAATGTTTTGGCATTTTTGGCTAAAAAACATTATCCAATAACTATTTTGACATTAAATTAAATTATTTAATTGATATTAATTAATATCTATGATAATATTGAATTAAAAGAATTGAAAGGGGTAAAAGTTATGAAAAGATTAGTAGTAATAGGTAAAAATAAGAAAATAACGGCAACAGTATATTTAGTATTAAGAGTTTTAGTAATAATAACAATGATTTTACAGTTTTTAAAAGGAAATTATGAAAATGTATTTATGTGTTTGCTTACTTTAATATTATTTGCAATACCAATAATAATAGATCAAAAGTTAAATATAAAATTACCAAATACATTAGAAATTATAATATTTTTGTTTATCTTTTCAGCAGAGATTTTAGGAGAAGTCCAAAATTTTTATGGAGTGTTTAAACATTGGGATACAATTTTACATACTTTAAATGGATTTTTGTGTGCAGCAATTGGCTTTTCAATGATAGATATATTAAATAGAAAGAAAAGAAAAAATTCGTTAAATAAATTGTCTCCTTTGTTTGTAGCAGTAGTTGCATTTTGTTTTTCTATGACAATAGGAGTTTTATGGGAATTTTTTGAATATGGCATGGATAAAACTTTTAATATGGATATGCAAAAAGATAGAGTGGTTTCTCAAATATCTTCTGTTAATTTAAACGAAGAAAAGAAAAATGAGGCTGTTACAATAAAAAATATTGAGAAAACTCAAATATATGGTACAGTAAATAAATCTCCTACAGTAATAACAATAGATAATGGTTACTTAGATATTGGAATAAATGATACTATGAAAGATTTATTAGTAAATTTTGTTGGGGCAGTAGTATTTTCTATATTAGGCCTTCTATATATTAAAAATAGAGATGAATATAAATTTACAGAAGAATTTATGCCAATGGTTAAGACAGAAGAGGAAATAGAAGAAACCAGACAAGAACTTGAGAGATTAGAAAAGGTTCTTGAGCAGAAAAAACAAAGAAAACAACATGAAAATAAATAATTAAATTATAATTAAGAGGAATTATCATGAAATATCATTTATTAAAAACAGTGAGACACATAGGTATAAATTTAGGAGATTAAAATAGGAATATACTAAGAATATAACAAATTTGTAATACATTATAATATAATAAAACCTTGTTTTATCATTTTTATGAATTAGAACAAGGTTTTATTATATTATCTATTAATTAACAGATAGCAGGATTAAAAAATAGAAGATTTTTTTAGTTTTAATTATATTAGTTATTTATTAACTTAAAATAGGAATAGAATTAGTTAAAGCAAATAAATAACTAATTAATTTTTTTCTATCAATGCATTGTTCTTCTTTACAGTAGTTAACTATTAATTCTCCAATTCCTGCACTGTAAAAATCAATTAAAAATTGTTTAAAATCTTCATCTATAGTTAAATTGCGACTTTTTATATGATTAGTAATAATTCCATCAAAAGTTGTATAAAAGTGAATTTTTAATATTTTTTTTAATTGTTCTCTACCAAAAGAATTATATGCGGAGTTTAGAATATGTTTGTTTTCTTCAATATAGTCTAAGACACTATTTAAAAAATTTTCGTAATTACTTTTATCAAAATTATCTATTATTTTTTTTACTTCTTCATTAAACATCCAATTAATTAAATCATGAATATCTTCAAAATGATAATAAAACGTGTTTCTATTTAATTGGCAATATTTAATTAAATCATTTACAGTTATTTTATTCATTGGCTTTTTTTTAGATAATTCTTTAAAAGCATTAGCAAGTTCCATTTTAGTATTTAAATTTCTTTTATCTTGTTTTCTATTCATATAATCACCTCAATTTTAAATTATATAACTTTTAAAAGTTTTAGTCAAATGCCTGAAATTGTCTATTGTTTTTTTATAGTAATCGGCATATAATTAAATGAAAATGCTAAAATAACGAAAGGAAGGATATTTTTTGAAAAAAATAACAGATTTTATTGTAAGAAGAAGAAACATTATAATGGTAGTGTTTATTTTTTTCGCCATAGTATCAGTATTTTTATCTCAACAAGTAAAAATAAATTATGAGATGACAGAATATTTACCATCAGATTCTGAGACAAAAATAGGAATGGATATTATGGAAAAAGAATTTGATGAAGAAAAAGAATCATATCTTAATATAATGTTTAAAAATTTAACAGAAGAAGAAAAAGATGATATGTATAAAAAAATATTAGAAATTGATGGAGTTTCTAGTGTTGACTATGAAAAAGAAAGTGAGAAATATAATTCTAATGAATATACATTATATGTTATAAATGTTGATGATACAGATGATTCTAAAACAGCAGCTACAGTTTATGATACAGTAAATAATGAATTTAAAGACTATGAATTCTATACAAGTGGTAGTATTAAAGATAGAAATATGACAATATTACCTACTTGGATTCTAGTCTTAGCAGTTGCAATAGTTGCAATAATACTTATTATTATGTGTGAATCATATATAGAACCTTTTCTATTTTTAGTTTGTATTGGAATTGCAGTATTATTAAATAATGGAACAAATATTATATTTGGTACAGTTTCTAATATTACAAGTTCAATATCAGCCATTTTACAATTAGCATTATCAATGGACTATTCTATAATGTTAATTAACCGCTATAGACAAGAAAAAGAAAAAAACAATAATAATGTTGAAGCTATGAAAGAAGCCTTATATAAATCATTTTCATCTATTTTTAGTAGTTCATTAACAACAATTGTAGGATTAATAACATTGGTATTTATGAGCTTTACAATAGGAAAAGACTTGGGATTAGTTTTGGCTAAAGGTGTTCTTTTAAGTTTATTAGTAATATTTACATGTTTACCAGCTTTAATATTAATATTTGATAAGTTAATAACTAAAACAAAGAAAAAGGCACCAAAAATTACTTTAAATCATTTAGGAAATTTCATTTATAAATTTAGAAGTATAGGATTTATATTATTAATTATCTTATTTTTGGGTAGCTATATATTAAAAGGTAATTTAAAAATTTTATATACTCCTTCAGATGAAGATAAAATAGCAGAGGTTTTTACTGAAAATAACCAAATGGCAATTGTATATAACAATAAAGATGAAGAAAAAGTTTCTAAATATTTAAAAGAATTAGAAGATACTGAAAAGGTAGATGAGGTTTTAGCATATGGAAAT
>FR901437.1 GCA_000438355.1 Clostridium sp. CAG:273 | reverse complement strand
CACCCCAACTATTGACAAAGAACCCAAAAATAAAATAACTTGTATCTTACGATACAAGTTATTTTATTTGGTTGGGCTGGCTAGATTCGAACTAGCGCATGCCAGAGTCAAAGTCTGGTGCCTTACCGCTTGGCTACAGCCCAATATAAATATATTATATATCATTACTTTATTATTATACAATAAAAAAATAATAAAAGCAATAAAAATTTTATGGGGTGGAATGTGGGACTCGAACCCACGGTCTCCAGTGCCACAAACTGGCGCGTTAACCAACTACGCTAAATCCACCATAAGCATTACATAAACGCATATATAATTTTAACTTATTTTGTAGAGAATGTCAATATAAAATTTAAAAAATTTTTATTAGCTAATTTGAAGTAATAGAAGTAATAGAAGATTTAAAAATTTTCTTATAGGATATGTAGAGCATGAATTTAAATTTATTCTATATTAGTAATTGTATAAAAATTTAGAAAAGTATTGACAATTGAATAGTAATTCAACTATAATATAAATAGTTGAATTACTATTCAATTATTATACATGAAAATTTAAGGCTTTATCTAATTTAAAAAAATTTAATAAGCTTAATAATATTTAAGATATTAAAAAACGTAAATATTATTAAAAAATTATATTTTAAATAACAAACTAAATAAAAAAATTAATAAAATATTTT
>FR901436.1 GCA_000438355.1 Clostridium sp. CAG:273 | reverse complement strand
AATTTTAACAAAATTTAATTAAATATATTATAAATAATAAATAAAATAATTATTATATTTGATAGATAATTATTTTGTTTATTATCTGTCACTAAAAAACTAAAAAATTCAGCTTTTCAGCTGAATTTTTTAGTTTTGATATATATTATATAGCCTCTTTATTTTCGTCTTCGGCATTTTCCTCTGCCTTATTTGTTGTATTTCCTTCTCCTGCAACTTCTAAGCTTCCTACTGAAACTTCATATGCCATTCTATTTTCTATTGTTCCATCTTCATGTTTTTTCTCATATGCTCTAGATTGAACTCTACCAATTATTTTTAATTCTGTTCCTACTTGCATATTTTCACAAAATCTTGCATTTCTTCCCCATGCAATACATGGAATATAGTCTGATTTATTGTATGCTCTATTTACTGCTAATAATACATCTGCAATTTCTCTACCAAATGGAGTTTTACGATAAATAGGTTTCTTACAAATATAACCTGTTAAAGTAACTTCATTTGAAATTATGTCTTTTCCAGCCTTTACTTCCTCTTCTTGATTTTCTGTAAGTTTAATATCTTTTGCAAATACTGTAAGTACTAGTCTACTCTTTTCATTTTCATAGCTATTATATGATCTAAATTGTCCGTCTATAATTACTTTACTGTCAACCTTTATGTCGTCTCCTATTAATAGTCTTTCAGATATTGTAACAGGTATAATATCTGAACTTCCACTTAAACGTGGTACACTTATGTCGAATACATAGAATTTTTCTCCATATATCTCATGACTAAATCTTTTTTCACTTGTTACTTTACCCATTAATGTAATATGGTTATTCTCCTCATAAATAGTATTCAATTTAATTTCCTCCTCTTATTTGTTTCTTAAAATTTATAATATCTCTTAAGCTGTAACCCAGCCACATTTTATATTATACCACTTTTAACTTGCTTTGTCTACATAAAATGTTATATTTTTCTATTTTTATAACGACTTTTTCCCTATTCTTTAAGTTTTAGCCTAGATATTATATTAATTATAGAATAATTTTACTTTAATTATAGCCATAAATTTCTTGGTTATACATATTTTAATAATTCTGGTTGTTATTTTCTGCATCTTTTTTTGTTACTAATCTACTGCTTTCATTGTTAATAGTGTTATTACTTATAGAATTAGTTGATGTAACAACAGTATCATCACTATTAGTTATCATTGCAAAAGATAACACAAATAAAACAATTACCATACAAATAGTTACAATATATGTATACATCTTATTTTTATTAATTACAAAAAACATATTTCCTCCATAGCAAAAATCTATTTTATTATTATGAAAGTTTTTATATTTTTATTCCATTTTTATAAAATTATTTCTTATATTTTTTGCTATTTTTCCATACAAATACTATTTTGTCGAACTTAGTCACATTATATTTATATTTGAATACTATATATTATAAATATCAAAAAGGAGGAATTTATAATGGAATATGATAAAGGAATTTGCCCTGTAGTTAATGTTGATGGTATTTTAGCAACAGGAAAACAATTCGATTTAGATATTACTTTACCATGTGATGACCGTAGTGTTATTTATGGAATAGTAAAAGATTGTTATGGTGACCCAGTTGACAATGCTGTTGTTAAATTAGTAGAAGTTGTTTGTGATTGTGGAAAAGAAGAAAGAAGACCTGTTTCTCATACTTTTACAGATAAAAACGGCGAATTTGTATTTGGACCACTTTGCGCAAATAGATATTATGAAATAAACATTTGGGTTGATGAAGTAAAACATTGTAAAGTTTGTGTAGAAAGCAAACATGAAGGCAAATGTTTAAAAGGCGTAAAATTAGATTGTCCACCATGTAGACCAGATAAGCCATGTAGACCTGAACTTCCTTGTAAGCCTGAAAAACCATGCTAAATTAATAAACGCAAAAAAATAACGAATAATTAATAAGACATATTAAATTATCCGTTTTTATTAAGCATAACTAAAGCACACTTTTAAAAAGTGTGCTTTAATAATTATAAAAATAGTTTATCTAAAAAATATTATTAGATTTACTCTTTTGTATTTATATATTTTTATGTTTTACATTAAAATTAAATATTATAATATTCCCAATTTTTTTGCAAATTGTTTTCCTTTTTTCATTACCTTCTTTTTATTTTGCTCCATTGTACCAGCATAAATCATAGCAACACCTGCTGATAATAATCCACCAACTAACATACCTTTAACAAATTTCATTTAAATTCCTCCTTATTTTATAATTTTTTGTAAATATGAAATATTTTATTTCTTGACTTTATTATGTCTTATTTTTCTTTTTTATATACATCTTATACCAAGAATAAATTTCATATATTGCTATAATAAGTAAAAAAACACCAAAAATTTTTCTTAATAAATTAACATTCATTTTGCTTGAAATAATTGCACCTATAGTAGCTCCTACTACACCTACAATTACAATAGTAATTCCTAATTTCACATCTATATTCTTTTTCCTTAAACTAATAAAAATTGCTGCTATAGCAGTTGGAACAAAGAATACCAAATTTGTTGCTTGCGACACATGCTGGTCCAATCCCATAATTATAGAAAGAAGAAGTATTAAAATAGTACCTCCTCCCATACCTGTTCCACTTATAATTCCCGATATTAATCCTATTAAAACCTCTAACATATATTTTCCTCGTATAATAAATTAAAATTACATAATTTACTATCTAATAATCATGTTAATTCCTGCATATATTAAAAATCCTGCAAAAATAATTTTTAAATATTTATTTGGTATTTTTGTGAGAAGTTTAGCACCAATAATACCTCCCACAATTCCTCCAATTGCACACTTTATGCCAATATCCCAATGTATAAAATTATTTCTACCATAAAAAAATGCAGTTATTAAAACCATTGGCAATATACAAAAAAGTGATGTTGCTCTTGCCTTTTTCTCATCCATATTTAAAAAATAAATAAATGCAGGAACTAAAATAAGTCCCCCACCAGCAGAAAAAAATCCGCTTACAATTCCTGATATTAAACCTATAATTAATTTTTTCCACATAATAAATCTCTATAAACTTAATTTTAACCTTAGTTTTTCCACAATTTATTAATTTATTCACATAAAAAGTAAATAAAAATATT
>FR901435.1 GCA_000438355.1 Clostridium sp. CAG:273 | reverse complement strand
GATATGAGATGTTATTAAAGGAATGTTTTAAACATTAATATATGATAAAAAAACAAAAATAGTTTTGATTAAGAATTAAATTTTTAATAAATATACAAGGAGGAAAATTATGCAAGAAGTATTGGAAGTAAAAAATATTGAAAAATACTATGGAAACAAAGGAAATTTAACAAAGGCAATAGACAATATTAGTTTTAACATTGCAAAAGGAGAATTTGTTGGAATAATGGGAGCAAGTGGAAGCGGAAAAAGTACACTTTTAAATTGTATTTCAACAATAGACAGAGTAACGTCAGGGAATATTAAAGTAAATGGAGAAGAAATTACAAAGTTAAAAGGAAATAAATTAAACAAGTTTAGAAGAGAAGAGCTAGGCTTTATATTTCAAGATTTTAACTTATTAGACACATTGAGCTGTTATGAAAATATAGCGCTAGCATTAACTATTCAAAAGGTTCCTGCAAAGGAAATTCAAAAAAGAGTAGATGATGTAGCAGAAAAGTTAGGAATTACAGAAATATTAAAAAAATATCCTTATCAAGTTTCTGGTGGACAAAAGCAAAGGGTTGCATCTGCAAGAGCTATAATAACAAATCCAAAACTTATTTTAGCAGATGAACCAACAGGAGCGTTAGACTCAAAAGCAGCAAGGATGCTATTAGAAAACTTTGAATATTTAAATAAAGTAATGAATGCTACAATTTTAATGGTAACACATGATGCATTTACAGCAAGTTATGCTAATAGAATTTTATTTATTAAAGATGGAAAAATATTTAATGAATTAGTAAAAGGAAATGATACCAGAAAACAATTCTTTGAGAAGATTATTGAAGTTGTAACTCTTCTTGGAGGTGATTTAAATGATGTCATTTAAACTTGCCTTTAAAAGTATGAAGAAAAATATGAAAGACTATGTTATATATTTTTTAACATTAGTTTTAGGAGTAGCAATATTTTACATATTTAATAGCTTAGATGCACAACAAGCAATGTTAGAAATGTCTGAGTCTAAAAGACATATTATAGATTTAATGATACAAATGCTTGGAGGAGTTTCAGTTTTTGTATCATTTGTATTAGGATTTTTAATTGTATTTGCAAATAACTTTTTAATAAAAAGAAGGAAAAAAGAATTTGGGTTATACATGCTTTTAGGGATGGGAAAAGGCGGAATTTCTAAAATCTTATTAATTGAAACTTTATTAATAGGAGCATTTTCTTTAGCAATTGGTTTATTAATAGGTGTTTTTGCATCTCAATTCATGTCAGTATTAGTTGCAAATTTATTTGAAGCAGATATGATGGAATATCAATTTGTATTTTCACAGTCTGCTTTAATTAAAACAATTATCTATTTTGCAATAATTTATGTAATTGTTATGTTATTAAATTTATTTACAACATCAAAATATAAATTAATAGATTTATTAACAGCAAACAAAAAGAATGAAAAAGTAAAATTTAGAAATCCAGTATTATCTGTACTTATATTTATAGTATCTGTTGTAGTATTAGGAATAGCTTATTATTTAGCAATTACAGAAATAGTTAGTGTAGAAGCAACAGGAGTTATGATAGCAATTGCACTAGGATGTATAGGAACATTTTTGTTTTTCTATTCTCTATCAGGATTTTTATTAAAGTTTATACAAACAAGCAAAAAGATATATATGAAAAACTTAAATATTTTTGTATTAAGACAAGTAAACAGCCAAGTAAATACAACAACATTTTCTATGACAATAATATCAATTTTGCTATTTTTAACAATTTGCATATTTTCATCAGCAATATCACTTAATAATACAATGACACAACAACTAGAAGAATGTAATCCAGTAGATATTACAGTATATAGAAGTGCTAATCATATGAGTGATAATGGAAAACCAAAAACAGTAGCAGAAACATTGAAATTAGTAGGAATAGATCCAGAAAAATATTTTAGTGAATATATAGAAACACCAGTATATGTAACAGAAGAGTTAACTATTGGAAAAGGATTAGGAGAAGAAATATTTAACAGTGCTAAACTAGAATTTTCTGGAATAAGAGATGATCAATTAGAAAGAATTATGAAAGTATCTGACTATAATAAAATTGCAAGAATGTTTGGAGAGCAAGAAATAAATATAGACAGTAATGAATATGCGATTATAGGAGACTATGATGCAGTTGTTGAGATTAGAAACAAATCATTATCAATAGGACATGAAATCGTTTTAGATGGAAAGACATACAAGCCAGCATATAATGAATGTGTATATGGATTTATAAGTGATTCAACTCAACATATGGAAACAGGAATATTTATAGTACCAGATAGTGCAGTAAAAGAAGAATGGAGAAAATTTAATTACTTAAATGCAAATTATATTGGCGAAACTGAAGAAGAAAAGCAAATAGTAGAAGAGAAAATTGTAAATTTATCAGATGATGAAACAATAAATGCCTCAAATGTAGGAGATATGATGGCATTAAGTAAATTAACAAATTATGAAGCTAGTAAAGGAATAGGAAGTATAGTTATATTTATAGGACTATATTTAGGCGTAATATTTTTAATATCATGTGCAGCAATACTTGCACTTAAACAACTTTCAGAAAGTGCAGATAATAAAGAAAGATATGACATATTAAGGAAAATAGGTGCTGACGAAAAAATGATAAATGGAGCATTATTTAAACAAATTGCGATATTTTATATGATACCACTAGCTTTAGCTATAATTCATTCGATTTTTGGAATAATTACAGCAGGAAAAATACTAGCAGTATTTGGTAAGCAAGACGTTGTAGGAGGAATAATAACTACAGCAATACTTATTGTAACAATATATGGAGGTTATTTCTTAGCAACTTACTTCGGAAGCAAAAACATTATAAAAAGTGGAAATTAATACAAATAATTTTTTATAAACTTAGGAAAAAATGTAATTAACTAAGAGTAAAATATTTAAACAATCCATGTAGTAAATTTGTAGTAAGACCTTGTTTCACTGCTAAATTACTACATGGATTGTTTTTTTATGTTTATAAAAATATATAAATAAAAAGTTTGAATAATTAGAAAGCAATCCAATAGTCAACAATTTCT
>FR901434.1 GCA_000438355.1 Clostridium sp. CAG:273 | reverse complement strand
ATTATATATTTAAATAATTTGTCCTACTTTATTTAATAATTTGCCCTATTTTATTTATCTAAAATTATAATAAATATTTCCAGTTTTTAATTTATATCCTTTATATTTAGCAAGCTCAGATACTGTTACCAACTGATATCCTTTATTTTTTAATTCTGGAACCAAAGTTTCAACTGCATCTGCAGTTGAATTATAAATAGAATGCATTAAAATTATTCTTCCATCTAAGCTTTTATAACTTCTTATTTCTTTTAATATACTATTTGCATTTTTTGTTTTCCAATCTAGTGTGTCAACATCCCAGTTAATTAAAGCATAATCTAAAGTTGCTTTTACTGTATTATTTGCATTTCCATATGGAGTTCTAACCAGTCTTAACTTTTCATTTAATGTATTCTCATATATTGATGCTGCTGCATTAATATCGTCTTGTATTTCTTTTTCTGTTAAATTATTTAAATTTTTATGAGAATATGTATGTGAACCAACCTCACAACCTATTGCCTTTTCTCTTTTAGTTATATTAGGATAAGATCTCATACATGTACCTAGGTCAAAAAATGTAGCTACAGCTTTATGTTTTTCTAAAGTATCTAAAATTCTTGGTGTAGCTATAGGATTTGGACCATCATCAAATGTTAATGCTACCATTGGCTTGTTAGGATCAATTTTTCTGTTACTGTTTATATTAAACTCTATATCATGATGTTCTATTGGTTTAGGTTTATTTTTGCTTAAATACTCAGAACTTACATAAGCTATTTTTTTATTGTATTGTACCCTACTCCATCCATTTTTTCCTATTCCAGTACGATTTACACTATCTCCATAATTTAACATACCAATCTTATTAGCGTATTTACTATCTCTATCTCTTACATTAATAGAAGACATTGCATATACTGTTTCATTTATATTTGTAAATTCTTCATTTTCTTTGTTTTTACCATTTTTATCTATGTTTTCATTATTTATATTATTGGTTTCGTTATTATTATTTGAGTTTTTATTATCATCTATTATAATAAATTCTTTGTTTGTATTTCCTGAATTATTTTCATTTTTTATTGGTATATTTTCATTAGCATTATTTATAACAGTATCTATACTTGCTTCTTTTGAAAAATAAGTATTATTATTTAATTTTAAAACAAGCGCAACTATTGCAATTATTATAAGTAATATAATTCCTGCCGTTATTGCAACTTTTAATTTGTTTAGCTGTCTCATACTCTTTCTCCTTATATATTCTGTATCTATAATAATACCATTATCGACAAAAAAAGACAAGTTATTTCGAAGTATAAATAAAAAAATAACAGATAATTTCTTACCTGTTATTCTTTATGGCTCCT
>FR901433.1 GCA_000438355.1 Clostridium sp. CAG:273 | reverse complement strand
AAGAGATCCTTCGCAAGAACAATTGTTAGATAGAAAATTTAAAACTTCTGATGGAGAAAGTGCAGAAGATACAAGGCAAAGAATGACTGAATTCTTTGATAGAATATTAAAAGAATATGAAGGAAAGAGAATCGCAGTTATAACTCATCGGAGGTTCTATAAAATTCTATTTACTAAATTGGTGTAAAGTAAATGAAGATGTTAAGTTAGTATATAAGGATACAGTTTTAGATATAACATCGCCTTGTTTATTGAAAATGACATTTAGGAAAAATGAATTAGTAGATATAGAACAAGTAAAATAGTATAGTAAGTTATAGGAGAAAGCTAACAGCTAAATGGGTATACGGAATGGTGATATATGATGGAAAAGAGCCAAAAGAATATAGTTGGAGTAAAGGTGAATTTTATTTCGTAGACAAGCCATGTGAAAGAAGAAATCCAGGTTATCCATTGGATTCAATGTCAATTATGCCAGAATGCAACAAATATTTTGTTGATTTAACAGAAGACGATAGAAATAAAAATATAAAAAATTATAAAGAAGATGATGTTATCAATTTTATAGTAAATAACTTGTAAATAGGAGTATTAAATTATGCAATTAGAAGATTTAAAAGCTCAATATGATAAATTACAAATAAAATATGGAGCAAAAGAATTAACCTCAATATATAATGGAGGATGCACTAATAACCCAGATATTTGCTTTGTATTTATGAATCCTACAGGTAGAAATATTGCATCAGATCCAAATTGGAAAGGCAGAAAATCACCATGGATAGGAACTAAAAATATATGGAAATTATTTTATAGGGTAGGCTTACTTGATGAAGAAATATATGAGAATATTATGGCAAGAAAGCCTCAAGAATGGGATGAAAAATTTGCAGATTTAGTATATGAAAATGTAGAAAAACATAAGTACTTTATAACTAATCTTGGAAAATGCACTCAAGTAGATGCAAGAGTATTACCTAATTCTGTTTATAGTGAATATTTAGATTTATTATGCAAAGAAATAGAGATAATTAATCCAAAAATAATTATAACATTGGGAAATCAGGTTAGTTCTATTATATTAAAACAAAATATATCTGTATCACAATGTAGAAAGCAAAACTTTTCTAAAAAAGTTGGAGGAAAAGATTATAAAATATATCCAGTTTACTATCCTATTGGAAATGGAATGATGAATATAGATAAAGCAATAGAAGATATTAAATTCATAATAGAAATTAATAAAAGAAAAAGTGATTAATACTGAAGATACAATAGGAATAAAAGGAATATTAAAGCTAATGGAAGGCAAAGAAAATAGAAAATGTGCATTTAATGAATGTTTGACATATCATGACCTTTTGTATTATTGTATTTTTATAAATTTTAAACTTTTTTCTCAAGAATGAGAAAATTTCATAACATCTTGGACTTATATATAAATAGAGAGATAGGACAATCTCTATTGTGAATAACATTTATTAGAAGTGTTATAAAGGAGTCTAAAAGGAATGCAATGTACAATTTTAAAAATTCAAAAAGAGCAATATGTACAAATTTATCTAACAAAAGAAGAGCTGAAGGCTCAAGAAACACAAGAAAAAATAAATGAATATAAAAAGCAAAAATACAAGTTAGGAATATTTGTAGCAGGTCAAGAGAATTATCCCGAAGTTCTAAAAAAAATAGTTACAAAACAAGTGGAACTATCAAACAATGTATGCTAACATAGACCAAGAGCAATATCAGGCAAAAGGAGAGAAAATAACAGTTGTAGGATATTGTAGATTGTCTAGAGATGAAGATAAAGAAAATTATTCGAGCATAGAGGAACAAAAAAGAATCATTAAAGAATATGTATCTTCTCGTAATTGGACTATCGAAGACAAGGACTTCTACATAGATGACAATGTTTCGGGATATACCTTTAATAGACCTGAATTCACAAAGATGATAGAAAAAGTAAAGGAGGGAAAGATAGATGTAGTTATAGCAAAAGACCTATCAAGAATAGGAAGAAACAATGGAAAAGTTTTAGTACTTGTTGATGAATTCAAAAATATGCAGAAAAATTTAATTTTAGTTTCTGAAATGGGTGGAACTTATGATGTCTTAAATGATAGAGATGATACTATTGGAATTACAACTTGGTTTAATGAAAGATACGTAAAAGATTGTTCAAGGAAAACAAGAGACCATATGTATTCTAAACAAAAAACTGGAAGATTAGTAATGGGTAATTATTATGGATATGTAAAAGATAAAGAAGATGTTACAAAGTTATATGTAGATGAAGAAATTAGACCAGTTATAGTATTAATATACAGATTATATGCCTACGAAGGATTAGGTATAAAGAAGATTTGTGATATTTTAAATAGTGAATACAATTATCCAACGCCATCAGTATATTACAGACAAAAACATTTAGAAAGAGGGAGAATATATAAGCATCCAGTACAAGAGTTATGGTCAACATATATGATAAGTAATATCTTAAATAATGATGTATATACAGGAAATTTAAGAACTCATAAGAAAAAAACTGTTTCTATAAGAGGTAGGGCAATAAAACTTCCTGAAGAAGAACATTTTGTATTTGAAAATCATCACGAGGCAATTATTTCAAAAGAAACTTTTGAATTAGCACAAAATATACGAAAAAGAAAAGCAAAATCAAATACTACTGCGGGAACAAGAAAAAGAAATTATGCTTTTTCAGGGCTAATTAGATGTGGTGATTGTGGTTTTGGAGTAAGTGGAATCACAATGAATAGAAAGCAAAAGCAGAAAGGATATGAATGTTCACAATATAGAACTTATGGAAGAGCAAGATGTAAATGCCACGAAATAAAGGAAAGTGATATAATTATTCATTTAAAAGAATTTCTAAAATTTACTAAACAAAAATATCAAGATGAGATAAATAAAATAGAAATTGAGGTTAAAACTAATAAAGAACAGACAAATAAAGAAAAAATTAAGTTTGAAATTGAAACATTAAAAGCAGAGTATAAAGTGTTATTAAATCAAAAAATAAAAGATTTAACAAGTATCACAAATGAGTATCAAAAACAGATGATAGAAAAATCATATAAAGAATTAGAACTAGAAAAGACAGATAAAATAGAAAAATTGCAAGAAATTCTAAATAAATCAGAACTAGAAATTTCAAAAGAAAAAATAAAAAAACTAAAAACTGCAATGGAATATTTTGAAGAGATTATATCATTAGATGTTCCTAGTAGACATGTTTTAGAAAATATAATTGATATGATATGGATTTATAGTGATAAAATTGTAAAATTTGATTTAAAAGTGGATATTGAAAAATTAATATAAATTAAAACACACAAATATATAAATGTTTAAAAACGATTTATTTGCAAAAGTGTGATGCTTTTCACGAAAATACTTGCAAAAATGTGATAAATTGTTCAAATATATTTGCAAAAGTGTGATGTTAGATGTATAATTAGTACAAAGGAACATATACTAGTTATAGGAGATGATTTTTTTGAAAAGGTTTATTTTAAAAGAATTAATAAAATGGAAAGAAAGTAAATATAGGAAACCACTAATTTTAAAAGGTGCAAGACAAATTGGAAAGACGTATATTTTAAAACAATTTGGCGAAGAAAATTATGAAGGAGTAGCATACTTTAACTTCGATCATGATGAAGACTTATATAACTTATTTAGTAATACGAAAGATCCAAAGAGGATTTTAGAACAATTGTCATTTATATATGGAAAGGCTATAATTCCTGGTAAAACACTAATAATTTTTGATGAGATTCAAGAATGTCCAAATGCATTAAATAGTTTAAAATATTTTCAAGAAGAAGCAAATGAATATCATATTGCTTGTGCGGGTAGCTTATTAGGAATAAGATTGTCACATACATCTTTTCCAGTTGGAAAGGTTGATTTCTTAAATATGTATTCAATGACATTTACTGAATTTTTAATTGCAGATAATTGTGAAAATTTAGTTGAATACATGAAAAGTATAGAAAAAGTAGAAGAAATTCCTGATATATTTTTTAATCAACTAGAAGAAAAGCTAAAAGCTTATTTCATAATTGGTGGTATGCCAGAAGCAGTAAAAATTTGGACAGAAGAAAAAAATATTGAATTAGTAAATAGTTTTCAAGAAAATATTTTAAAAGCATATGAAAGTGATTTTTCAAAACATACTAGTAATAATGAAGCAAACAAAATTTCTTTAATTTGGAACAATATACCTTCACAGCTTGCAAAAGAAAATAAAAAGTTTCTTTATCAAACAATTAAAGAAGGTGCAAGAGCAAGAGAATATGAATCGGCTTTAAATTGGTTAAATGATGCTAATCTAATTTATAAAGTATATAACTTAACAAAAACAGATTTTCCTTTAAAAGCATATAATGATTTAAAAGCATTTAAGATTTTTATTAACGACATCGGATTGCTTAGAAGAATGTCTAATTTAGATAGCAGAATAGTTGCAGAAGGTGACAGACTATTTGAAGAATTTAAAGGGGCATTTACGGAGAATTTCGTACTAAATATGTTATGCAGTACATTTAATATGGTTCCAAATTATTATACATTTGATAGGCATGAGATTGATTTTATTATTCAGTTTAAGAACAAGATAATTCCTATAGAAGTAAAATCAAATAAAACAACTAATAATATTAGCTTAACAAGATATAATGAAAAGAATAATAATGAATTATCGATAAGATTTTCTATGAACAACTTAGCTAGAGATGGAAAAATCTTAAATATTCCATTATTTTTAATAGAATTTATTAATAATTTTATATAATATATTTAAAATATTGAAAAATTGATATAACTATCCCAACATTTAGAGATTTTACCCCCGTAAAGTCTT
>FR901432.1 GCA_000438355.1 Clostridium sp. CAG:273 | reverse complement strand
CCTGTTATTATAACTTTAGTCAGCATATTTGGTTTAGCAAGTTATTTATTTTTAAGCTTATATTCTATGTTAAATGTAACAAAATTAGAATTAACTACTAGAGATTTAGAAGTACAACATTGGCATAATAAAGAATTACAAGATATGCATGATAATTTAAGAACTTTTAAACATGACTTTAACAATATTATTCAAAGTATTGGTGGTTATTTAGATAAAGATGATATGGATGGATTAAGAAAATACTACTCAGGCTTACTTGCAGATTGCAAAATTACAGTTAATTTAGCAGCATTAGATCCAAATGTTATTAACAGTCCTGCAATTTATAATATTCTTTCTTCTAAATATTATAAAGCAAATGAAAATAATATAGTTATGAATATTGAATCTTTCTTAAATTTAAAAGAAATAGAAGATAATATGAAAATATATGAGTTTATTAGAATGTTTGGAATTTTATTGGATAATGCAATTGAAGCTGCAAAAGAATGTAATAAAAAAGAAATAAATGTATATTTTAGAAAAGAATTAAATAGACATAGATTATTAATAATAGTAGAAAATACATATAAAAATAAAGATGTTAATATAGATAAAATTTTTGAGAAAAATTATACTTCTAAAAATGATAAAGAAAGTCATGGACTTGGATTATATGAAGTAAGAAAAATATTAAGTAGAAATAATAATTTAAATTTATTTACTACTAAAAATAGTGAGTATTTTAAACAACAATTAGAAATATATTATTAAAATTTTAAAGACTCTTTCCTTATAAAGAGTCTTCTTTTGTCTAATATGTTGAAATAGAAGAATTTTCTAGTCCTTCTTTATTAAAGATGCTGGCATTTTAGGTTGATGTACAATTCCTAAAATCCAACATGCTGTATTAGTAGATTTTGCATATTTTTCAGCTATCTTTGCTAATATTTTTAACATGTTCTTTTCCCCCTTAAAAGTAAATATATAATAAAACATTGCCGGCAATGTCTATTACCAAATTTATGCAGCTATTTGCTGCTCTTTTTCATATTCTTCATGTCCATATTTATTATTAGTAATTTTATATGCTATTCTTGTAATTGTTAATGTCTGCATAAATACTCCATAAAGTAACATATTTGATATTACTTTATCTGGTACAAATATAATTATTGTAATTAGTATTGCTAATGATATAAAGCCACTTATTTTTTTACGCTTTCTTTCGCTTTTGCTAATAATTGGCATATATTCCGTATCTGCTGGAGCATATTTTGCAATTAATATTATTGCTAATATTCCAATTAGAGCTGTTATTGTATATTTTATATATAGTGGTTCAATTGTTATATATTTTGCAAGTATTACAGGTCCACAATACAATACTATTGTACATATCATACATCCCAAATGAGTTTTTAAATGAAATCCTCCTGTAAAGCTTCTATATGGGCATAATAATAGAAATGCAAGTAGTGTATACCATCCTATACCAAGTAAAAATCCAATTATAAATAAAAATAAAATTTTAGGTAATTCCCCAAAAATTAATTTTACACCAAAGTCTACTACTAATGTTTTTTCTTCATCCATATCTGGATTTTTCTCTTTAATTTTTTTAGTTATGTAGTCACAAAATTTATCTATCATTTTGTTCACCTCATTTGCTCTGACACAATAATACATCTTTCAACTTTATTTTTTATGAAAGTTATATGAAAAGCATAAAAAAATATACGAAAATCTAGTTTTTTATTTTTTATATAGTATTTTTTTATTTTCGTATAATACTTATTAATTTATTAACTTATTAGTCTGTTTTTTATTTACTACTTATTTAATATTTAATTTTTAACTATTAATTCTATTTAAATACAGCATCATTTGTCAAAATATATTTAATCCAAAAATAAAACACTCAGTATTAAATTATGGTAATCTAATACTAAGTATTTTATATAATATTTATAAATAATATGCTATTCTAAAGTTCTAATCCCTCTAATATTTTCCAGCTTCCTATCTTTTCTGGCACAGAAGTAAATTCCATTTCTTCTTTAGTAGTTGGATGAATAATTTTTAGTTTATATGCCCAAAGAGTTATTTGTTTTCCATGACCTCTTCCACTGTATTTTTGGTCACCATATATGCTATGGTCTCTACTAGATAATTGTACTCTTATTTGATGATGTCTTCCTGTATGTAAATTTATTTTTACAACTGAAAGATTTAATTCTTCATTATATTTTAAAACTTCATAATCCAAACTTGCAAATTTGCCTTTTTTTTGGTTATTTGTTACTCTACTAATGTTATTTTTTTCGTTTTTTATTAGATAATCTTCAAATATTCCGCTTCTCTTCTTCAAATTTTCCATTTGCTATAACTAAGTATGTTTTTTGAAAAATCTTTTCTCTTACCTCTTCACTTAGCCTAGATGCTGCTTTTGAAGTTTTTGCAAACACCATAACTCCACCAACTGGTCTATCCAACCTATGTATTAATCCCAAATACACATTTCCTGGTTTATTATACTTTTCTTTAATATATTGTTTAATAATTGTAAGCATATCTATATCACCTGTTTTATCTCCTTGAGAAGGTATATTTACAGGCTTTTCTACTACAATTATATGATTATCTTCATATATTACTTTTAGCTCTTCCAATTTTTTCTCCTTATTTTATGCTTTATTATTACTACAACTTTATTTTTAATTAAACGCCAACATGTTATGTTCTAAGTCTACTCTCCCTCATATCTTGCATAAATTCCACATGGTAAAATTAAATCTGAGTTTGACATGGGTAGTCCAATTTCTCCACAGCTCAATTTCCCCTTTTTATTAATAGATAATCTTAAAATGTTTTCTAAAACCATACTTGATATTCCTGTAGTATATGAATTAATTAAGAAAAATAATGGCTTATCAGATAAAACTTTTGTGCAAAGTTCTACTAAACTTCCTATATTTTCTTCAAACTTCCATACTTCTCCGTTAGTTCCTCTACCATATGATGGTGGATCCATTATTATAGCATCATATTTATTACCTCTACGTATTTCTCTATTTACAAATTTTACAACATCATCTACTATAAATCTAACTGGTTTGTCCTTTAGCCCTGACGAAACTATATTTTCTTTTGCCCATGTTACCATTCCTTTTGAACTATCCACATGGCATACAGAAGCACCTGCATAGCTGCAAGCAACTGTTGCTCCACCTGTATATGCAAATAGATTTAACACTTTAATATCTCTATTTGCATTTTTTATTTTATTAATCATCCAGTCCCAATTAACTGCTTGCTCTGGAAATAATCCTGTATGTTTAAACCCCATTGGTTTTATATTAAATGTTAATTCTTTATATTTTACTTGCCAATTTGCTGGAACTTTTTTTATATAATTCCAGTTACCTCCTCCTGTTGAACTTCTACTATATCTAGCATTTGCCATCTTCCATTTATTAGCAAATGTTTTTTCCTTCCAAATAATCTGTGGGTCTGGCCTAATTAAATATACATTTCCCCATCTTTCTAACTTTTCGCCATTTGCCATATCTATTATTTCATAATCTTTCCAATTTTTTGCTACTTCCATAACTAAACTTTTTTACTAGTTTAAACTAGCTTATTACTCCTTCATTATTTTTATAATTTACTTAATTTTATTTTTTTATGTTACTTTTATTTCTTGTTCTTACATTTGTTTTTTTATTTTAATATTTTCTCATTTCTTTTTTTATTTATATATTTGTATTTCTTTTTTACTTTTTATTTGTATTTTTCTCCTAATGATTAACATTTTATAAACTTGTTAACACATTAATAAAATTTGCTATTAAAAAACAATCTAATGCTATCATTAAAATAGTTAAAATTACAATAGAAATTATTGTTTTATGTTTTTTAGCTTTTAACATACATTTAGAAATAAGGTTTGTCCTATGTGTTTTTATATTTTCCTTATTTCCACACTTTAAATTAAACGAAACATCTTTTGCATACTCCATAATAAAATTCCCCCTATAAATAATTAAGCACTTTTTACCTGCTTATTATTATATATGAACATTTATTACAGTTTATGCATAATATCGTACTTAACTTTTTTACATATTACTCCATTATTTTAGTTTATTTTTTATAGTTTTTGCTAATTCTAAATTTATTCCTTTTATTTTTGCTATTTCTTCTATATTTGCTTCTCTTATTTTATTAATACTTCCGAAATTTTTTAAAAGTTCTTTTTTCTTAGTTTCTCCAATGCCTTTTATTTCATCTAATTCAGATTTTGTAATTTGTTTATCTCTTAATTTTCTATGATAACTTATTGCTGTTTCATGAACTTGGTCTTGAAAGTTTGTTATTAAATTCATAAGCTTTTCAGATATTTGTATTTCGTTTCTTTCTTCATCTATTAATGCTCTAGTTGAATGTGTGTCATCTTTTACCATTCCAAATACAGCAATATTTAATTTTACACTTCCACTCAATTCGCTATTTATCCACTTTTGAACATCAGAAATTGCCTGTTTTATTGCTCTTATTTGTGTAATTCCTCCGTCTGCAAATATAACATCTGGAAGTTTTCCAAAACCTCCTTCTGAATTTTCTATAGAATGTTTTAATCTTCTCGTTACAACTTCTCTCATGCACGCAGGGTCATCTTGACCAATTACAGTTTTTATTTTAAATCTTCTAGATAAATTCTTTTTTATAACACCATCTTGCATTACACACATACCTGCAACTACGTTTGTACCAGATATATTTGAAATATCAAAACATTCTATTTTTCTTGGTATATTTTCCAAACTTAAAGCTTCTTTTAGTTCTGTTAATATTGTTGTTTTGTCTTTTTCTTTATTTTCTAATGTTATTTTTGCATTATTTTCTGCCATTTCTACTAATCTTAATTTTTCTCCTTTTTGTGGAGCTTTTATTTCTACCTTTCGCCCTGCTTGTTCTGTTAATGACTTTTCTATTATTTCTTTATCTTCTATGTTTTCCTTTATCATAATTTTATGTGGCAAAATAGGGTTTCCAACATAATACTGTTTTATAAAACTAGATAAAATTTCACTATCTTCTTCGTCCTGTATATTTGCAAGAAAGTAATGTTTTCTTCCTATCATTTTACTATTTCTTATAAAAAACATTTCCAAGCAAACTTGATATTTGCTTTTTGCAATTCCTATTACATCTATATCGTTTTCAGATAAATTAGATACTTTTTGCCTTTTGCTTATATTATCTATTGCTAAAATTTTATCCCTTATGTATGCTGCTTTTTCATATTCAAATTTTATGGATGCTTCTTCCATTTCTTTCTTTAGTTGTCTAATAACTTTGTCTGTTTTCCCTTCTAAAAGATCTATAATTTGATTTATCTGTTCCATATATTCTTCTTTGCTAATATATCCCATACATGGTGCCAAACATTTTTTTATATGATAATTTAAACATGGTCTATCTTTATACTTAAATGTTTTACATTGTCTTATTTTAAATTTTGTTTTTATGAAATCCACCATCTCTTTTGCACTGCCTGCATTTGCATATGGTCCAAAATATTTAGCTCCATCATTTAAAATCCTTCTTGTTATATATACATCTGGATAGTCTGCTTTTATATTTACTTTTATATATGGGTATGTTTTGTCGTCTTTTAAAAGTACATTAAACTTAGGCATATTCTTTTTTATCAAGTTACATTCTAATATTAGCGCCTCTGCCTCATTATCTGTTACTATATATTCAAAATGGTCTATTAAAGCAACCATATTTTCTATTCTTTTGGTCTTATTTGTCTTTCTAAAATATTGCCTTACCCTATTTTTTAAAGATACTGCTTTTCCAACATATATAATTTTATCATTTTTATCATGCATTATATATACTCCGTGGTTTACTTGGCAATTTCTTAAGTTCTTCCTCAATATTAAACATTATAACTCCTATACTTTAGTTTATTTAAATATACTATGCTTAAAATATATATACTTAAAATACATTAATACTTCCAATATTTTAGTACTTTAATATTTTAAGTATATATTTAATCTGTTTTAAATTTATAATAACTCATTAATTAATCATAAAACTTAAATTATCCTTGTTAAAATTTATAATTTATTAAATTTATTCAGTTTATCTGTTTTTAGCCTTTTTTCTTCCAATAACAGCTCTTTTATTATATTTAAATATTTATCTGGAACATATTTTGGGTCAAGGTCACCATTTTTTACTTTCTCATACAAAAATAGGGCAATATTTTTGTTAATTGTAAGGCTTGACTTACTATTTACTTCACTTTCGAAATTATTTTTCATTTTCGTCATCTCCTTGCGCTTCTTTCTCACTCTTCTGTAATTTTCCTCCGCTTCTTTGTGTTCTTGCTCTAGTCGATGCTTCTTGTGTTTTAAGTCTTATATTTTCTTGTCTTAGTTGTTCGTTATTTTTATTTAATTTTCTATTATCTTTTCTGCTTGCATTTAGTAATCTTCTTGAATTTGCAAGCTTTATTCTGCAATCTTGAAGTTCTTCTGTAAGTCTATTTACTTCTATTCTTAATTGTTGTACTTCAGCTATTAATTCTGCATTTTCAGATAATAATTTATTATCTGGCTTAATAGTTGTACCTTTTGAAGCTGTTAAATTCTTAGTTTTTGTTCTTAGTGTATTATAATTTGTTTCTATCGATAAATTATTTGTAATAAATTCAAATCCATCTATATATAGTTTAGCATCTTGTTCTACCATATCTTTTCTTTCTTGTTCTGCTAACTTCATAAATGAACTTAATGGCTCTGTTACTTTCATGTAAATAAACAATTTTGCAATTTCGCTATCCATATTTTCTTCTTTTATACCATGTTTCTTTAAAATTTCTTTAGATAATTCATATATTTTTCCATGTACATCTCCTAAAGAATAGCTTGTCCTTTTTAAGAAACCATTTTTAAAATACTTCGGAAATTGTATGTTCAATTGTTGAGCCAACTCTTTAAATAAAATATTATTATCTTTTTGTATTGCAACTTGTTTTGATTTCTTCTGCATATTCCTTGCAGTTGTTGCTCCCTTAATTGTTTTACGTTTTAATATTCTATTTCTTGTGCCTAAAAATAACTTTAATCTCTCCCTACTATTTGTATCTACTCTAGCACCTTTTTTTATCTTTAAATATTTTTCATTATAAATTTTCTGTAAAAGTTCTGCCTTTTCGTCAGAAATATAAGATGGAAAAGTAGTTTTTAATCCCTGTCTCCAAATTTTATTACTATCATCCATACATAAATTTATTTCTTCTTCTGAAAGTAAATTATTTGGAATATGAACTCTAAAAGGCTCAAAATAAGTTGGTAAGGCTACAGACAAAACAGAGTCATATTTAAATGATGTATTTTTTCTATCAATAACTAATTCTATATTTGCCCCTTTTCTTTTTTCATCTATTATTTTATGTATACACCAGTCTTTTATTTTCATAAAAGATTCTCTTATAAATGACATTTGGTCAAAATATGCCTTATTGCCATTTTCTCTTACTGTAAAAACATGTGCTAATTGGTTAGACAAATACATTAAATTTGCATATACTTCTGCTGGTTCTCTTTGTCTTATATCTGTAAATTGCTTACTATAATCTTTTACAGTATATTTCACACAAAATAATTCTTCTTTAGTTGCATCTGGTTTTATTTCTTGCAAATTCTTCATATAAGTTTCAAAAATTCCGTTTTAAATCATGTTGTATATCAAAAAAATCTAAGTTTGTTAAAATACTTGCTTCATAGTTTATAAAACCCATTAAATCAAAATTAGCCTTTTGCTTAATTCTTTGAAAGTCAGCTATACTTTTCGGTTGCTTACCAGTTGTTACTTTCCATTTCTTTGCTAAATTAACTGCTTTTATCACATCATTTTTATTTATTGATTTACCTATTATAATAGAAAATTGCACAAGATCAACTATTAGTTCCTTAAGTTCCTTAGACTCAGCAGTATTCTCATTTAGCATAATTTTTAATTCCTTAGAAGTTTTATCTGTTTTATATGCCATGCTATTTTATCATAGTAAACTTACTATGTTCTCCTTCCCCTTTATTTTTCAATTTCCTCTTCAAGTGCAGCTTCTTTTTTTTGTTGATTTTTTAGTCTAGCATCCATAGTATTTAACTTTATTTGCTCTTGTATAGGAAATTTATCCATACTAATTCCTAAACCAGATAAATTTTCTTTAGAATATCCGCTTCTTATTAATTTTTCTGCTAATTTACACTGTCTTACAATAGAAAGCTTACTTATATTAATTCCCAACTTTTGTAATTCACTTGTTCCAACCCCTTTTAGTAAAAGGTCATAAATTAAATCTAATTGCTCTTGTCCATTTAATTTTACCATTTTCTTCTCCTTATTTTTTTATAAAACTTTATATATTTTATCACAAAAAAGCTTAAAAATCAATATTCTTGAGCTTTCTAGTTTTTGTAAAAAAATAATAATTTTTTTTTGACACATTTATAATTTTATAGTAATATATTAACATTAGAAAGTTTACAAATTTTCTACAATTTAATAAAGGAGGATAGACTGTGTTTTAGCGCCTGGACAGAGCTTTTCTGTTGACGAGGTTAGGATTTATCGAAAGACTCGGCGGATGGTCCTATGGCATGTTACTGCCATTAAATATTAGACAAAAAATTATAGTAATATAATATAACAAATCTAATAGGGTAACTTAATTTGTATTGCTTTCTTAAAAATTTTATTTATTAATTTTAGGAGGTATATTTTATGTGCGGAATTGTTGGATATATTGGAGATAAAAAGGCTACTCCAATATTAATTAATGGGCTTTTAAGTTTAGAATATAGAGGTTATGACTCTGCAGGAATAGCAGTTTTGGATAATAATAAAATTGCTGTAATGAAAAATAAAGGAAGAGTTAATAATTTATATGATATAGATGGAATTAATGATTTATTAGGAAATATTGGAATAGCTCATACTAGATGGGCAACACATGGTAAACCATCTAAAGAAAATTCACATCCTCATATGGATAACAGTAATACTTTTGCAGTTGTTCATAATGGAATTATCGAAAATTATACAGAAATAAGAAACTTCTTGGAAAATAAAGGCTACAATTTTTTATCTCAAACAGATACTGAGGTAATACCAAACTTAATACACTATTATTATGAAAATGGTATACAAGGAGAAAATCCATTTTTGCGTGCTGTAAAATCTGCAGTAGATGATTTAAAAGGAAGTTATGCTATTGGTGTAATTTCTTACAAATATCCAGATAAACTTATAGTTGTAAGAAAGGACAGTCCATTAGTAATAGGTAAAGGAAACGGAGAAAATTTTATTGCATCTGATATTCCTGCCATATTACCATATACAAGAGATTTCTATCTTCCAGATGATAACGAATTTGTAGAAATTTTTAAAAATACAATTAGGTTTTATGATTCAAGTTTAGTAGAGCATTCTAAAGCTATAAAAAATATAGAATGGGATGCTTGTGCCGCAGAAAAAGATGGTTTTGAAGACTATATGTTAAAAGAAATTTATGAGCAACCTAATGCAATTAGAGAAACTATAGGATCTAGATTTAAACTTGGTGAAAAATGTGACTTTGACGATTTACACTTTACTAAAGAATTTTTATCTAAAATTAATAAAATTTATATAGTAGCATGTGGAACAGCTATGCATGCAGGATTAACTGGTAAAACAATTATAGAAAAACTTTGCAGAATCCCTGTAACTGTAGATATTGCATCTGAATATAGATATAGAGATCCTATAATAGATGAAAATACTTTATGTATTTTTATTAGCCAATCTGGTGAAACAGCAGACACTATTGCAGCTTTAAAACTTTCTAAGCAGAAAGGTGCTACAACTCTTGCAATCTCAAATGTTATAGGAAGTTCTATAACTCGTGAAGCAGATTATACTATATATACACATGCTGGTCCAGAAATTGCAGTTGCTTCTACTAAAGCATATTCTTCTCAAGTAGTATTACTTGCTATTCTTGCTATATATTTTGCAGAAGTATTAAATAGTACTCCAGAAAATGTTTTAGAAAATTTAAAATCTGAAATACTAGATTTACCTGTAAAAATTAGCAATATATTAGATAATACAGAAGAAATAAAAAAATTTGCGAAAAAAGTATATATTGAAAAAGACATGTTTTTCTTAGGTAGAGGAACAGACTACAATGTAGCTTTAGAGGGGTCTCTAAAACTAAAAGAAATTTCTTATATACATTCTGAAGCTTATGCTGCAGGGGAATTAAAACATGGACCAATTGCATTAATAGAAAATAATGTAACTGTAATAGGAATAGTAACAGACCCTAACTTAGTTGAAAAATCATTAAGTAATATTCAAGAAGTAATTACTCGTGGAGCCAAAACATTAATAATTACAAATCAAATATTACCTTCTAACCACTTTAATTACGTAATAAATATACCAAATACTAGTGACTTTCTATCACCTATATTATCTGTTATTCCTCTTCAACTCCTTTCTTATTATATTTCTAAAAATAAAGGATTGGATGTTGATAAACCAAGAAATTTGGCAAAATCTGTTACAGT
>FR901431.1 GCA_000438355.1 Clostridium sp. CAG:273 | reverse complement strand
GGGGATTACTGGAAATTTCGATGTTGAACATTTTAAATCAATACATAAGTTTTTATTTGAAGATATTTATTTATTTGCTGGAATTTTAAGAGATGAAAATATTTGCAAAGGTGAATTTAGATTTGCAAGTTTTGAATATATAGAACCAGAATTAAATAGACTTATGAGAGAATTAAAAAATGAAAATTACTTAAAAGGATTAAATAAGGAAGAATTAGCAAAAAGATTAGCATATTATTTATCTGAGTTAAACGTTTTACATCCTTTTAGAGAAGGAAATGGAAGAACGACGAGAGAATTTATAAGGCAATTAGCATTAAAAAATGGATATAAATTAAATTTAAAAAAAGTAATGCCAGAAGAGGTCCTAAATGCTAGTATAGAGTCTATTGTGGACACTAATCATTTAGAAAAAATATTTAATATATGTTTAGAAAAATAGCAATTTAGGAATATAATCAAATAATAGTTAATTTTTAAAACATATATTTGGATATTAATAAGCTATATAAGGAAGGAATTATAATATGCAAGAAAAGTTAAGAGAGATATTGAAAAATAGTTATAGTCCATATTCAAATTTTAAAGTAGCGGCAATTGTTGTAATGAAGGATGGAAGTGAATTTAAGGGTGTTAATGTAGAAAATGCAAGTTATGGAGCTGCAATTTGTGCAGAGCGTAGTGCTATTGTTAGCGCTGTAAGTGCAGGATATAAAATAGGAGATTTTAAAGAGTTACATGTTATGGTTGGAAGTGGAAAGATAGGAATGCCTTGTTTTATATGTAGACAGGTAATAAGTGAAATGTTTGAAAAAGATAATAATGTATATTGTTATGACACAAATGGAAATGTTAAAAAATATAAAGTAGAACAACTTTGCCCATATCCATTTGGAAAAGAGGATTTATAAATAAATAATATTAGAAAAAAGGTCAATTGAAAAGTTGAATGCAATTTTGAAAAAGTAAATGTAATATTAGAGAAAAGCGAATTTATAAACAATATTAGTTGCAATTGTAATAAGAGTATGTTATAATATTCTTTATCTACAGAGAAAGGACTGATTTTATGAATCAGCGGAGAAAAATCATTGTAAGGTCTTTAGGCAATTCGGAT
>FR901430.1 GCA_000438355.1 Clostridium sp. CAG:273 | reverse complement strand
AAACTATAAAATATAAATATTCTAAATTAGATAATATATATGAATTTTTTACTTAGTGTAAAGATGTATGAGAAGTCTTAAAAAAATAAAATCCAATTTATTTTGGATTTTATTTTTTATTTATTTTATTAATTTATTTTTTGTTTGTATTGTGTTAGTATTAATGTTTTCTTTTTCGATTGCTGCTTTTTCTTTTAATTTCATTTTTAAGTTGTCTTTTGCAACAGTCATTAATAATTTAATTCTATTTGTTTGGTTAGTTTCACTTGCTCCTGGATCATAGTCTATTGGTGATATGTTAGCTTCAGGATATTTTTCTCTAATTGTTTTTATAACACCCTTTCCTACAACGTGGTTTGGTAAACAAGCAAATGGTTGAACACATACAATATTAGGTATTCCATGTTCTATGTATTCTATCATTTCAGCTGTTAAAAACCAGCCTTCTCCAGTTTGATTTCCAATTGATAAAATATTTTTTACTTTATCTTCTAATTCCCAAATATTACATGGTAATAGATATTCTTTTTTAGAATTAGAAAGAGCAATTACAGAGTCCTTTTCTAATATATCTATTAATTTAATTGCAGCTTTAAACAATTTAGCTTTTGTTTTGTCTGTTTTTATTAATTGATTAAATGTTATTTTATGTGTTGCAATAAATTTAACAAATCCCATAAAGTCTGGTAAAATTACTTCTGCACCTTCTTCTTCTAATTTTTCTGCAACATAATTATTTCCAAAAGGATGATATTTAATTAATACTTCACCAACAATACCAACTTTAGGTTTTATTAAAGTTTTATCTAATTCTATTTTTTCAAAATCTTCAACCATTTCATAAATACTGCTTTTAAAATCTTTCATGCTAGACTTTACAACTAATTTTTTACATTTATCTAACCAAATATCAAATAATTTTTTAGTTTCACCTTTATTTATTTCATAAGCTCTATTTTTAGTTAACATTTTTTGTAGTAAGTCTGCATATACAACAGATTTTAATAACCTTTCTATTAATGGAAGAGTAATTTTAAATCCTGGCATTTTTTCCATACCGACAACATTAAAAGATATAACAGGAACATTAGGAAATCCTGCATCTTTTAATGCTTTTCTAATAAATCCAATATAATTTGTTGCTCTGCATCCACCACCTGTTTGAGACATAATTAATGCTGTTTTATTTGGGTCATATTTTCCAGATTGAAGAGCTTCTATCATTTGACCAGTAACTAATATTGATGGATAACAAGCGTCATTGTTAACATATTTTAATCCTGTTTCAACAGTATGGTTTGTACAATTTCTTAATAATACTACATTATATCCACAAGACTTAACAGCTGTTTCTAATAATTCAAAATGTATTGGAGCCATTTGTGGGACTAATATTGTATATGTTTTTTTCATTTCTTTTGTAAAAATTTCTCTATGTAATTCATAGTTTCCAAGTTCCATTAATTTATATAACCTCCTTAAAGTAAGCTTTAAGCTTCTTTTAGATTTTGAGAATTGGCTTCTTTTTCACGCTTTTTCATACTTGCAAGTAAAGAACGTATACGTATTCTAACAGCTCCTAAATTGTTAACTTCATCTATTTTTATAAGTGTATACATTTTTCCATAACTTTCAAGAATTTCTTCAACTTGGTCTGTTGTAACTGCATCAACGCCACAGCCGAAAGAGTTTAATTGTACTAATTCCAAGTCTTTTTGTTTTCCAACGAAATCTGCAGCTGCATATAAACGTGCATGATATACCCATTGATTTACAACTCTTAAACGATATTTTAATGTAGCCATATCTGCAATACTGTCTTCTGTCAATACACATAAGCCTAGTCCAGTAATTAAAGTATCTATACCGTGATTAACTTCAGGGTCTGTATGATATGGTCTTCCAGCAAGAACAATGCCTTTTAAGTTATGTTTTTGCATATATTCTAAAGCTTCTCTTCCTTTTGTACGAATATCATTTTTAAAGTTTTGATATTCTTTTTCTGCTTTTTTAGCTGCTTGTATTAATTCTTTTTTAGTAAAGTTGTATTCTTTAAATTCTGGTAAATCCAAAATTGTTTCTGCGAGTGTTTTTGGGTCAAAAGGTAAAAATGGATTTAAGAATTTTATGTTATTTTCTTTTAATTCTTCTACATTATTTTTTAATACTTCTGAGTATGAAATAACAATTGGGCAATTATATTTGTTATCTGCTTGTTTAAATTCTTTTCTAGAAAAAGGCATACAAGGATAAAATATTGTTTTTATACCTTGGTCTATAAGACTTATAATATGCCCATGAGAAAGTTTTGCAGGAAAACAAACGGATTCAGAAGGCATAGATTCCATACCTTTTTCGTATGTCTTTCTTGTTGTTTTCTCAGAAATTATTACTCTAAATCCTAAATCTGTTAAAAATGTAAACCAGAAGGGGTAATCTTCATACATATTTAATACTCTAGGAATTCCAATAGTTCCTCTAGGAGCATCTTTTTCTTCTAGTGGTATATAGTTAAATAGTCTATTAAACTTATATTTCATTACATTTGGTAAGTTTTTATCACCATTAATATTTCCAGCACCTCTCTCACAACGGTTACCAGAAATGTATTTTTTACCATTACTAAATTTATTTATAGTAAGTAAACAGTGATTTTCACAAAGTCCACAACGTACATGAGAAGAATCTATTTTTAAACTATCTAATTCATTATTTTTTAATATTGTAGAAGTGTATTCTTTATCATTATTAGTTTCAAATTGTTCCTTTGCAAGTAATGCAACACCATAAGCGCCCATAAGACCTGCAATATTTGGTCTTATTACATTTTTACCGACAATTAGTTCAAAAGCCCTTAAAACTGCATCATTATAGAATGTTCCTCCTTGTACGACGATATGATTTCCTAAAGTAGCAGTATCTCTGACTTTCATAACTTTTTGAATAGCATTTTTTATAACAGAATATGAAAGACCTGCAGAGATATCTCCAACAGAATAGCCTTCTTTTTGAGCTTGCTTAATCCTAGAATTCATAAAAACAGTACATCTAGAACCTAAGTCAACGGGACGTCTAGACTCAATAGCAGATTGTACGAATTCTTCAATTGATAAATTTAAGCTTTTTGCGAAGGTCTCAATAAATGAACCACAACCAGAAGAACAAGCTTCATTTAACATTATATTGTCAATTGCTCCATTTTTTAATTTTATATATTTCATGTCTTGACCGCCTATATCTACAATACTTGTAACTTCAGGCATAAACTTTTTCGCAGCTGTATAATGAGCAATAGTTTCTATTTCATTTAAATCTATATTTAAAGCAGTTTGAACTAGCTTTTCACCATAACCTGTAATTCCGCTAAATCTAATGGTTACGTCTTGTGGAAGTTCATTATACAAAGTTTTTAAAAAATTTATAACACTTTGTAGAGGGTTTCCTTCATTACTGCCATATAATGAATATAACAAGTGACCATCATCATCGATTAAAACAAGTTTAGTAGTTGTAGAACCTGCATCTATTCCTATATATGCATTACCTTTATAGGTTTTTAAGTCCTTATTTTCAACTTTATCATTTTCATGTCTCTTCTTAAATTCTTCATATTCTAAATCTGTTGTAAATAAAGGATGTAAAGGGACTGAGGTATCATCATGAGAAACTTTTAAGACACCTATTTTACTTCTTAATTTTTCTATTGTAATAGCATTAGTATTTACAGAATCTAATGCAGCTCCTTTGGCGACTAAAAGGTGAGCCTCATCTGGAACGATTATTTTTTCATCTGTTAATTTTAAAGTTTCTATAAATCTTTTTCTTAATTCTGAAAGATAATTAAGAGGACCTCCTAGAAATGCAACATGGCCTCTTATAGGTCTACCACAAGCTAAACCACTTATGGTTTGATTTACTACTGCTTGAAAAATTGATGCAGCAATATCTTCTTTTGCAGCTCCTTCATTTAATAAAGGTTGAATATCGGTCTTAGCAAAAACGCCACAACGAGAAGCTATTGGGTAAATCATTTTGTATTTTTTTGCAAGTTCATTTAAACCAGTTGGATCGGTATGTAATAATGATGCCATTTGGTCTATAAATGCACCTGTTCCACCAGCACAAGTTCCATTCATTCGTTGTTCAATAGATTTGTCAAAATATATAATTTTAGCATCTTCTCCACCAAGTTCTATTACTACATCTGTTTGTGGTATATATTTTTCTACTGCTCTTTTACAAGCAACCACTTCTTGAATAAAAGGCAAATCTAAGAATTTAGCTGCGCTCATAGCTCCAGAGCCAGTTAGTGCAATAGTTAGAAGACTATTTGGATATCTAGTTGCTAAGTTTTCTAATACATTACATACTGTATTTTTTGTATCAGAAAAGTGTCTTTGATAATCTCTATATATTGTATTTCGGTTTTCATTCATTACAACTATTTTTACAGTTGTAGAGCCAACATCTAAACCTACATGTAATAAATTTTCCATATTATATAATCTCTCCTCTAAAATTTACATAAAGTCAATTCTAATCAACTTTAATTGTATACGGAAAAGCTAATTTTGTCAAATAAAAATGACCTTTTAGACTAGGAATTTTTATAAAAAAATTGTAACTAATAAAATATATATAATTTATTAGTTACAATTAATTATATGCTTAGTAAAGATAAAATAAATATAAAATGACAAGCACTACCTAATAAAATGAAAATATGGAAAATTTCGTGAAAACCAAAGTATTTGTTTTTTAAATTTGGCCATCTTAGGCCATATATTATTCCACCAACTGTATAAAGTATTCCGCCTGCAAGAAGCCACCATAGTAAATTTAGAGCATTTAATACTGCAAAAGTTTTTAACATTGGGTATATGGCCAAAATAACCATCCATCCCATACCTAAATAAATTCCAGTAGTAAGCCATCTTGGAGCTTTTAGCCATACAGATGTAAGTATAGTTCCAAGAACTGCAAGTCCCCATATTACTCCAAATATGCTCCAACCCCAAGGACCTCTTAAAACTCCTAAACATATAGGGGTGTATGTAGCAGCAATTAAAATGTATATCATAATATGGTCAAACTTGCGAAGAACATTAGTTGCTTTTTCTTTTAAATTTAATAGATGATATAAACTACTAAATGTATAAAGCAAAACAAGTCCAACTCCAAATATAGTATAAGATACAATGTCATAGGCATTTCCATATAATGAAGCAAATACTATTAATATTACTAAACCAGCTATAGATAAAATTGCACCAAAAGCATGAGAAAATCCACTAATTGGATCTTTAATTTTTGCCATAAAAGTTTCAATCCTTTCTAATAAACATATAGTATATGAAATAAAATTCTTTTATAATTTAAACTAATTTCAAGAAAATGTCAACAAAAAGTTCTAAAAACTACTTGTCTATAATAGTTATGTAACAACAAAAATAAGTTTATACAAAATGTTATAAACTTTTATAATAAAATATTTTATAAAAAGTTAGGAGGATGAGAAAACATGAAGAGAAAATTAATTATAATAATAACATTGATAGTTATTATTATAACAGGAATAATGCTATATTTTTATTTTAAAAAGGAAAATGCTACAATAGAGGAATATCAACCAGAAGAAGAAATTTCAAATGAACAAATGAGGCAAACTATAGTATCATTATACTATAAAAATAAAGAAACAGGAGAATTAATGCCAGAAGGTAGAATTATCGATTCAAAAGAATTATTAGGAAATCCATATAAAAAATTAGTGGAGTTATTAATTGAACAACCTAAAAATGATAAATTGGAAAGTGCTATTCCAAATGAAACAAAGGTAAATAAAGCTGAGCTAAAAAATGATATAGTTTACTTAGATTTATCAAAAGAATTTATAGAAAAACATATAAATGGAGAAAAAGAAGAAACAGTTACTATTTATTCTATTGTAAATACTTTAACAGAATTAACAGAAGTAAATGGAGTAAAAATATTAATTGATGGAGAAGAAGATAAAGCATTTAAAGATAATAAAATTAAATTTACAGAGGCATTTGTTAAAATAGACAAATAAATTTAATAATATTATATATGTTATTATTTTTAAATTTTAATAATTAAATAAAAAAAATAA
>FR901429.1 GCA_000438355.1 Clostridium sp. CAG:273 | reverse complement strand
TTTAATATTTACTTATATATTATTACTATATAAATAATTTTATAATGTAAAAAACTATATTTATTTTACAACCTGTACTCTTAAAAAGCTGTCGTTTTATAGGCATAAAAAAAAGAAATAATCAACAAATTTTGATTATTTCTTTTTGTATTTCATTTTATAATTTAATTTATTACAAATTATTTGTTCATTCCCTTATTTTTTCTTAAAAAAGATGGAATATCTAAATTGTCTGATGAATTTGAGCTATCTGTTGACATAGGGATTGAATTTAATTTTCTGTCCCAGGCTTTATCTATTATGTCTCCTACTGGTGTTCCTGAAGATAATGGATTTCTATCATTTTCAAATCCTGTTGCAATAACAGTTACTAAAATATCTTCATCTAAACTTTCGTCTATAACTGCACCAAAGATTATATTTGCTTCTGGGTCTACACTGCGTTGAATTAATTCTGCTGCTGTGTTTACTTCATGTAATCCTAGGTTAGTTCCACCTGTAATATTAATAATAACTCCTCTTGCACCTTCTATAGATGTTTCTAGTAATGGGCTTTGAATTGCTTGTTTTGCTGCATCTTCTGCTCTATTTTCTCCAGATGCTCTACCAATACCCATATGTGCCATTCCTGTATTTAACATTATTGTTTTAACATCTGCAAAGTCTAAGTTTACTAATCCAGGAATTGCTATTAAGTCAGATATACCTTGTACACCTTGTCTTAATACATCATCTGCCATTTTGAAAGCTTCTATTATTGATGTTTTTCTATCTATAATTTGTAGTAATTTGTCGTTTGGTATAACAACTAATGTATCTACTTTACCTTTTAAACTCTCTATTCCTCTTTCTGCTTGAGATAATCTCTTTTTCCCTTCAAATGTAAATGGTTTTGTAACAACTCCTATTGTTAATATTCCCATTTCTTTTGCTGCTGCAGCTACTATTGGTGCTGCACCTGTACCTGTTCCTCCGCCCATTCCAGCAGTAACAAATACCATATCTGCTCCACGTAATGCCTCTGCTATTTCAGCTTTACTTTCTTCTGCAGCTTGCGCTCCTATATCTGGGTTTGCTCCAGCTCCTAAACCTCTTGTTATTTTTTCTCCTATTTGTATTTTTGTTGCAGCTTTTGAAACTAATAGTGTTTGTCTATCTGTATTTACTGCAGTAAATTCTACTCCTTTAATTCCAGAATCAACCATTCTGTTTACTGCATTATTTCCAGCTCCACCTACACCTATAACTTTAATGGTTGCTGTTCCATCTAGCATTGTATTATCATCCATATTGTTATTATCCATCAACATAAAGTCTATTCCTCCTCTTTAATACTATATATTTTTTAAAATTAATAACTAAATTTAACTATAAAAGAATTCTTTTATTCTTTCAGCAATATTTTTAAATATATTTTCTTTTGAGTCTGTATCTATACTGCTTGATACAGTTCTTACAAATGGTTTAGAAGCAATATATCTTACTAAAGAATATGCTGTTCTATATTCTGGTTTTATTGTACTTACTAGTCTTCCTGTTGCAATTTTTACAGGTATGTTTAATATAATCTTTCCTGCAACATCACTTTTGCTTATTGTTGTAATACCTTGTCCTGTAAGTACTACATTATTTATCCTAGATTTAATTCCTTTTGTAGTTATATCTTTATTTACTAATGAAAATATCTCTTCTATTCTTGCTTCAATTATTTCTATTAATTCAGAACTTTTTATAACTTTTTTAGAATCATCTTTATATGTAGTCAATAATATTTCATTATCATTGTCTATATATGACTTCATAGCTAAACTATATTGCTTTTTTAGTCTCTCTGCTTCTTCTTCTGAAATACCAAGTACTATAGATATGTCGTTTGTAATGTTGTCTCCACCTAATGGAATTGTATTTGTATATATAAAATCATTACCTTCGAATACTCCAAGTTCTGTATTTCCAGCTCCTATATCAATTAATAAAACATTGTCTGTTAATTCATTAGCATCTAATATTAGATTTCTTTCTGCTAAGCTAACTGGTATTAATCCATCTATATCTATGTCTATTTTTTTAAATATGTTGGCTATTTTTCTTATATATTCTTTATCTGCTAATATTACCTGAGCATTTAATGTAAATGATGCACTTAAGCTTCCAATTGGATCTTGTACTACTTTCCCATTATCTAAAATAAATTCATCTTCTACAATATCAATTAGTTGCATGCCTTCTGGTATTGTTATATCTTTAACTTGCATGATAGAAGATGATACATCTTTTGCGGAGATACCCGCATATTTATCTTTTGCATCTTTAGTAATAGTATTTTGTACAATTGTAACATACTTACCTGGTATAGTAACATAAGCAGAATTTATTCCAAAGTTTAGTTCTGTTTCTGCATCTTTTACAAGCTTACTAATAGATAACATTATTTCTTCTTCGCTTATTATTTTGCCTTTTTTTATTCCACTACATTTTTGTGTACCTGTATATAATGTCTCGACTTGGTTAAAGCTGTTAACTTCACCTATTACTAAGCTTACTTTTGAGGTGCCAATGTCCATTCCTACAATTATATCTCCTACTGCCAAGACTCATTCCTCCATTTTTTCGTCCTCTTATTACAAATTCTTTTCTAATGTTAATACTTGTCTAAGAATATTACATTTTTCTAAAAAAGTCAATAGGATTTGTCGTATTTTTGTAATATTTTCGTAAAACTTCTGTAACATATTTTATATACTATTCTTGCTTTTCCTTTTCTCTAGTTTGTTCCGATACATTTGTAGTTTCTACTTCTTTTTTTGCATTTTTTCTATTCGTCCATTTTTCCAAATAATATCTCCTTATACTTGCTAAATTATTAAACATTCTTCCTACAAATACAACTATTGCTGCCAAATATATATCCACATTTAATTTTTGTCCTAGAATTGTTAATAAAATTGAAAGTATTGCATTTCCGAAAAATCCTGTTACAAATATTTTTAAATCGAAGTTTTTCTTTAATAAAGAATTAATTCCTCCAAAAACAGAATCTAATGCGGCTATTATAGCTATTGCTAAATATCCAGAATATGTATAAGGTATAATAGGTGCATATATTCCTATTAATGCTCCAACCAAACATCCAACTACAATTGCTATTAAAACCATTATTCCTTCTCCTCCTTTTCGTAAGCATAATTAAATTTCATTTCTCCATCATATTTTGGAATTTGTACTTCTCTTTTTTGTTCTAATCTTACTATTAATCCACCACTTGTATATTTATCTATAAAACCACTATCTTTTAAACTAAGTATACTTGTTAAATATGTTTGATCTCCTATTGCTTTTACCTCATATGGTGATGCAATCCTCTTTGCCCCATTTACAATGATATATGAATTGTTAATTTCTGCTATTTCTGAAGCATTTATTATTCTAGAACCATTTATTGATATAGCTTCTGCTCCTGCATATTTAAGTTCATTTACTAAATCTACTAGATAAGAAGCTTGTACTTCTTTTTCTCCATCTTCTACAGTAACAATTACTCCTGGTCCTTTTACATTAGTTTTTCCTAAAATCATATTAGTTTGTTTAAGCTCGCTTTCAACTAAGTTCTTAGTTTCCTGTTCGTCATTAGCTTTTTGCTCATATTCGGAAATTCTATTATTAGTTTCTTCTAATTGTTCACTTGCCTCATTATATTTGCTTTTCCATTCTGACAATGATGTTCTTAATTCCGCTTCCCTCATTGTTTCTATTGCTGTTATGTCTGTTTCTTCTACAGTTTTAAATTGTACCAGAATTGTTGCTATAAGTACAACACAAATTAGAGCAATTATAATAGATAACACTATTTTATTAATCTTTTCTTTATTCAAACTATTTCATTCCTTTCTAGCATATATACCTTATATTATGTATGAACTAATTATCATTTTTTAAATATTTAGTTGTTATAATTCCTTCGTATTTTTTTACTGTTAAACCTTCTGATTTTTTTACATCTACTATAACTCCATCATCTTTCATTCTTTCTAAATATCCACCTGGTATATTTAATGATGTTTCTAAAGTGGCTGCCGATCCAATTGCTTTAATTACATATGGAGACCCTAATTTTTTATTATTTATTTTAATTATAATTCCTTCACATGTAATAGAAGAAGTTTGAACTATTCTCTCTCCATTTATTGATATAGCTTCTGCTCCTGCATTTTTTAAATCATTTACAACTTGTAATAAATCCGAATTATGTACTATAACATCTGTTGCCATTAATGAAGATGATAATATGTCAGAATTATTTGTTGTTCCATCTTTTAATGTTATTATAATGCCCTCTCCTGTTACATCTGTTTGACACAGCAACATGTTATTTAAACTTAATTCTTTTTGTTTTTCTTTAGCTTCGCTATCGTCTTTTGTTGCATCTACTCTTATTTGTTCCAATCTTTTAGTTGCATTTCCTAATTCTTCATAAACATTGTCATATTTTTCTTTCATTCTTAAAACTTGGTCTCTTAAATCGTTTTCTTCCATAGTTTGCGCAACTGTTGAATTTGAAGTATTAGTCGTCTTTACTTGCACAAATATAGCTATAGTCAAAACAAAACAAACTAATCCTAATGTAACTGCTGCTATTACTCTCCTATTTAAATTCACTTAAAATTTTCCTCCTTAACTATATACTTTTACACTTTCTTTCTAAATATTGCACCTTTATTTTCTAAGTCTGTATTAACAAAAATTTCTCCTTCGTCTTTTTCCTTATTAATTATATCTGAAACATATAACATTTTTAAAGCTAAATTAGTAACATCTCCCAAATGAACTATCTTCTTTTCTTTCTTCATTTCTACTACATAGTCATCTTTATTAGTTATATCTATTTTATTAATTAGTTTGTCTAAGTTATTTGATTTTGCAGATTCTAAAATCCTTAATACATCTTCTAATTTTTCTAGATCATCTGAGCATAGTCTATTACCTGGCTTTATTTCTTCCTTTTTTGTTGTAACTCCAACTATTAATGGCATACTTTTATCTAATTCTGTAGTTTCTAACATATATCCTTGGTTATTAATTAACATATACATATTAGAAAAACTTATTTGATATGTAGCTGTTCTTTCTGTTACAACAATTGTTACTACATCTGGTAATGTCCTTTTTATTTCTACAGTGTCTATATATGCATTTTGCTTTACTTTTTCTCTCGTATCTTGTTTATTTATTTTAAAAATATTTTCGTCTTTCCTTAATTGTGACAAACTTAAAATTTCCTCAGATGATATTTTACTATTTCCACTAACATTTATATTTTTTATATTAAATATTGGAGATAATAGGAAAAATGTTACTCCTCCTACTAAAATAAAAATCATCATTAGTATTTTTATTGTTTTGAAAATCTTTTTTCTCTTTTTCTTCTTTTTTTCCTTTTCTTTTGGAGACTCATATCCCTTTATTTGTTCATCATCATATAATTTATCGCTAATATTTATTTCTTCAATTTGTAAATCATTTTTGCTTACATTTTTATTGTTTTTAACATTAGTGCTTTTATTACTTGTTTGTTTTTTATTTTTTATTGTATTAGAGTTGTGTGGCTTATTTTTTGTAATTTTACTTTTGTTTTTATCTTTACTGTTTTGACTTTTTATATTACTGTTTCTTTTTTTAGTACTTTTTTGTTTTTTTACTGGCTTGTCCTCAATTCTTTTTAAGCCAATGATTATTTCGTTGTCTAAATCCATTGGCTCATTCTTTTTATTCTTAGATTTCTTTTTTGGAGATACAGTTTTTGTCTTATTTTTAGATTTTACTACATTTTTATTCTTTGATTTGTTTGGCTCTACTTTTTTCTCTCCTAAATAAAAGAAATCTAAGTTTTCTTTTTCTTTTGCTTGTTTTGCCATTTACTCACCTTCTTTTACAATAATATTTGCTCCTAATGTTCTTAATTTTTTGTCTAACCCTTCATAACCCCTTAATATATGCTCTACATCTGTTACTTCTGTAATTCCATCTGCCACTAACCCCGCTAAAACCATTGCAGCTCCACCTCTTAAGTCTGTACTTTTAACTTTTGCAGCTGAAAGTTTTCTTACACCTTTTATAATTGCAGTTTTTCCCTCTGTTGTAATTTTTGCTCCCATTTTATTAAGTTCTTGTGTATATTTATATCTATTTTCAAATATATTTTCTACAACAACAGACGTACCTTTTGCAGTTGTAAGCATACTAGCAAATATAGACTGCATATCTGTAGGGAAACCTGGATATGGCATTGTTTTTATATCTACTGCTTTAATTTTTTTAGTTCTATTTAGAATTATTTCATTCTTTTCTACTTCTATATTACAACCACATTCTTCTAATTTTGCAATAATAGGACTAATATGGTTTGCATTTACATTTGTTAATTTTAAATTTCCTCCTGTAGCAGCTCCTATGCAAAGAAGTGTTCCTGCTTCTATTCTGTCTGGCATAACTGTATAGCTAATATTTTTTAATGTTTTAACACCTGTTATTTTTATTATTTTAGTTCCTGCACCTTCTATTTTTGCACCCATTTTATTTAAGCAATTTGCTAAATCTACTATTTCTGGCTCCATTGCGGCATTTGTAATTTTAGTTGTTCCTTCTGCAAATGTTGCAGCTAAAATAATATTTTCTGTTGCGCCTACACTTGGAAAATCTAAGTTAATATCTGCGCTTATTATTTTATCACATTTACATGTAATAAATCCATAGTTTTCCTCAATATTTATTCCCATTTTTTTAAAAGCACTTAAATGCAAATCAATTGGTCTTGCTCCAATATCACATCCACCAGGATATGAAAACGTTGCTTCTTTAAATCTTCCAAGTATTGCACCTGCTAAAACAACAGTTGACCTCATTTGACTCATTAAATGTTCTGGTATCTCTTTATCTGACATATTTTTAGTATTAATTTCTATTTTGCCATGACTTTTCTTTACTTTACATCCTAAATATTTTAATATTTCTAAAGTAATTCTTGTATCTCTTATGTCTGGTATGTTATATAACTTTGTAGTTCCTCCATTTAAAATTGTTGAGGCAATAATCGGAAGAGATGCATTTTTTGATCCTGAAACACTTACTTCTCCTCTTAATTTTTTACCGCCTTCTATTATGTAACTAGACATTATATTCACCCTTTCAAATTAAATTTTCTTATTTATTTGCTATATTTTATGTTTTCTTAACATAAAAGGTGAATAGTGTAACTATTTTTGTAATAAACTAATAGTAAAAAAGTTCTAAAATTTTAATATTGTCATTAAAATTTTAGAACTTTTTTATATTAATGCTTTTTCTATTTTATCTATATTTTCAATTGTCTCTACATAACCTCTATCATAACAAAATTCTAATTTTTTTATATCAAATACACTAGCTTCTGCTACATCTACTTTTAATATATAATCACTATTAATAATTCTTTCTGAATCTCTATCATCAAACACTATGTCTATACATCTCATAAATATATCTATGGCATTTCTAGGATTTTCTTCTTTATTTGGTGGAAATGTAACTGTTATTTTTTTATCTACACCTAATTTTTTTAGTTCTTCTACAGGTATATTATCCAAAACTCCACCATCTACAAATTTATATTTATCATATTCAAATGGAGAAAAAATTCCTGGGTAACTACAACTTGCTCGTACTGCCTTTCCTATTTCCATATCTGTTATATATTGTATTTTTCCCTCTTCTGCTAAAGTAATATATTCTCCATCTTTCCCATCAACTTTAGCTATTTTCTTTGTCTTATCTATCTGTCTATTTGTAAACACATATTCTTTTCCTTCTTTTATGTCTACTGTTGGTATTGCTATTGGCATTTTTAAGTCTTTTAAATATTTTACACCTTTTAGTCTTGCACACTCATCTATTGCATCTTCTATTGCTTCGCCAGAAATAAATCCTGTTCCAAATATACTTCTTGTAGACCTAACCCCTGTTAATAAATATTTTGGATCTGCTTTTAAAACACTTTTTGCAAAATACTTTATTAACTTAAAAATCTCATCTGTATTATATTCCATTGCATATAAAGCTGCTATAGCACTTCCTATACTTGTGCCTGCTATCGCATCTATTTTTATATTATTTTCTTCTAGTGCTTTTAGCACCCCTATATGTGTCGCACCTTTTACTCCACCACCTGACAAAGCAATACCAATTTTCATTAAAAAACCTCTCTTACATTGTTATTTTTTCCTATTATATCCAATTTTTATTTTTTTGTAAACATATAAATTAAATTCAAAGTTTAGTAAATTTAATCTAAATTTTAGTATTATTCAAAAATTACATTTAACTTTTCAATTGACCTTAGTATTATTCCACTTCTTATTTTATATTCTCTCTTTTATATAAAAAAGTTAAATTAAATCTTAATCTTTTAATATACAAGCATATTTTTAAAAAAACTGGATATACTTTTATATAATTAATAGTTTTATAAGTAAACTTGTTAACCAAATTCAATATTTCCCTTGAAAAATTTGAGGGGATTTTAAAACTACAATTAATAAGAAAGGAGTTTTTTCATGTATCCTGAACGTAAATATTTTGGTTACAAAGATGAAAATTGTAAAATTCCAATTACATTTCCTGCTCAACATCAAAATGTGCAACCTGGTATGGAATATTTAATGAACCCTGGTCCAATTTTTGAAGATCCAGATTATATACCTTCCAACAAATTAAAAAATAAAGTTGTGCTTATCTCTGGTGGAGATAGTGGAATTGGAAGAGCAATCGCAATTTTATTTGCTAAAGAAGGTGCAGATATTGTTATTGTATATTTAAATGAAAAACAAGATGCTCAATATACTAAAGCTCGAATAGAAGAATTAGGAAGACGTTGCATTATTATAGAAGGTGATTTAAAAAATGAAAAATGTTCAAAATTTGTAGTTGATAATACTATAAATTCTTTCGGCAAAATTGACATTTTGATAAATAATTGTGCTGTTCAATTTCCTCAAAACAGTATTTTAGACATTACTTCAGCTCAATTAATAAATACTTTTGAAAGTAACTTCTACTCATACTTTTATTTAACAAAAGCTACCCTTCCACATTTAATGGCAAATTCAAGCATTATAAATACCGCTTCTATTACAGCTTTTGCTGGTAAAAAAGATTTAATAGATTATTCTTCAACAAAAGGTGCAATTGTTAGTTTTACAAGGTCACTTTCTTTATCTCTAGCAGATATGAAAATTCGCGTAAACGCTGTAGCACCTGGTCCTGTCTGGACTCCTCTTATTCCTTCTAGTTTTAGTGAGCAACAAGTTGAGATTTTTGGAACAGATGTACCTTTAAAAAGGGCTGGCGAACCATTTGAAATTGCACCAGCATATTTGTATTTAGCTTCTGATGATTCTAGATATGTAACTGGTCAAGTTATACATGTAAATGGAGGAACTATTGTCTAGTTCCCCCATTTTTTATTGTAATATATACTTTTATTTCTATTCTCCAATGTCTGGATATGTTTGCATTTTTATTATATCCATTTCTGATGTATAATTATTATTTCCATATGCAAATATTATGTATAAGTCTCCATTGCTTCCCAAGAAAAATGTGTGTATATTTTCTATTTGATAAATTGGACTTGCTAAATCTCTTTTATATGTTTCATATCCTGCACTTGATAAAGCATCTTCTTGAGATACTGCTTCTTCTGTAACTTGTTTTATTTTTGAATTTATTTCATCTTCTGTTAGTCCATATGGTTGCATAATATCTGTTAATTCTATAGATTGTTTTGTTGCTAAATTATAATTATATGTTTGCACCATTACTCTTTGTGGGTTATTTCCTTCTTTTAAAGAAGACTTAATTATTACAGATAATATATCTCCATTTATATATGCTTGATAACTAACATCATATAAAACTCTAGTGTTAGCTGTTGTGTCTATAGTTATTGTATTTGTTTCATTTGTTGTGCTATTTGAACTTTCGTTGTTTGTAGCATTATTAGTATTTTGATTTGTATTTGGTTTCACATCTCCTGAATTTTGTGAATTAGTATTTTCTCCTGTCATAATTTGGTTTGCTTTATTTATAAAACTTTGTTGTGTTGTATTATTAAACTCTGCTGGAGCGTCTCCTGTAATATTAAATACTGGTATATTTAAGTCCATTTCATAAGATGCCTCATTTTTTACCATTGTAATTGGATATATTATATCTTTATTTGCATCTATTTTTTCTATATTTTCAGTATTAAATCCTTTTTTATCTAACTTATTTGTAAATAATTCGCTAAACTCTGCTTTTAACTCTTCTTGTGTTAATTCTGTTTCTTCTCCATTTTTATCTGGTAAAATGTTTCCTTGAGTCCCTACATCCTGTGTATCTTGTTTAAAAAATTGATAATATATACCCATTATTAATGCAATAACGCAAATTATTGTAATTATTATATATAATATTATTGGCTTTTTCATTTTTGCCTTCGTCCTTTCAATAAAATATTTAATTATTTATTAATATTAGTAATTTAATACTAATTTGTGTTAAAATATTAAGAATACATTTATATTATATCATTTTATTTTGAAAAATACAAATTAAATTGACTATATCGCAATTTTGCGGTATTATTATAATGTATTAAAATGTTTAATACAAATAGAGTTATAAGTTAGGAGAATAATTAATTATGTTATGTTCAAACTGTAAAAAGAATACAGCAGTAGTTTTTATAAATAAAAAGAATAATGAAGGAAAGCAAGAATTAGATGGTCTTTGTTATGAATGTGCTAAAAAAATGGGAATTAATCCATTTGATACCTTAATGAAACAAGCAAATTTATCTGAAAAAGACTTAAATGACATGACTAACCAATTTGAGGAAATGTTTAAAGATATGACAGCAAATATGAATTTAGCTGAAATTAATCCTGATACACTTTCTAAAATTGCAGAAGAATCAAATGATGATGATAATTTAGATAATCAAGCTTCTAGTTTTGGAGCAATTCCTCTAGGTTCAATATTTTCTAATATGTTTGGTTCATCTGATGTAAATAATAGTGAGCAACAAGAAGAAACTTCTTCAAATTCTAATGAAAGAAAAAAAGTTAAAGTAGATAAGAAAAATAAAAAAAGAAAAGCTTTAGATACTTTTGGAACAAACCTTACAAATAAAGCTAAAAATGGTCAGTTAGATGCTGTTATTGGTAGAAATAAAGAAATTCAAAGAATAATTCAAATTTTAAATCGACGTTCTAAAAACAACCCATGCTTAATTGGTGAACCTGGTGTTGGTAAAACAGCTATAGCACAAGGCTTAGCGATAAAAATTGCTGAAGGAAAAGTTCCTGCTAAATTGTTAAGTAAAGAAGTATATTTACTAGATATGACAGCAGTTATTGCAGGTACACAATTTAGAGGTCAATTTGAAGCAAGAATGAAGTCTATAATTGATGAATGCAAAAATTTAGGAAACATTATTTTAGTTATAGACGAAATACATAATATTATTGGTGCTGGAGATGCAGAACATTCTATGAATGCTGCAAATATTTTAAAACCATCTCTTTCTAATGGAGAAATTCAATTAATTGGAACAACTACTTTAAAAGAATATAGAAAATATATAGAAAAAGATAGTGCTTTAGAAAGAAGATTTCAACCAGTTATTGTAGAAGAACCATCTGTAGATGATGCAATTGAAATTTTAAAGGGAATTAAAAAATATTACGAAGACTTCCATAAGGTTAAAATTTCAAATGAGGTTATAGAACAAGCTGTTAAAATGTCTGAAAAATATATTCATGATAGATTTTTACCAGATAAAGCAATAGATATTTTAGATGAAGCATGTTCTAGAATAAATTTAAATAATAAAGAGTTATATCAATTAGAAGTCTTAAAAAGTCAATTAACTTCTGTACAAGAAGAAAAGGAAGAAGCAGCACTTGCAGACTCTACAGAAGACTATAAGAAAGCTGCTGAGTTAAAAGCAAAAGAGTGTAGTTTAACTGAACAAATTGAAGCTCTTAATAAAAAAATTAAACTAAAAAACCTTACCATACAAGATATTGCAGAAGTAATAGAAAATTGGACTAAAATACCAGTTACAAAAATTACAGAGGCTGAAACTCAAAAACTATTAAATTTAGAGTCAAACTTACATAAAAGAATTATTGGTCAAGATGAAGCTGTCGCCGCAGTTGCAAGAGCTATAAGAAGAAATAGAGCTGGATTAAAAAGTACAAAAAGACCACCTTCTTTTATATTTGTTGGACCAACCGGTGTTGGTAAAACAGAACTTGCTAAATCTTTAGCATATGAAATGTTTGGAAATGAAAATTCTATAATAAGACTAGATATGTCTGAATATATGGAGAGTCATTCATCATCAAAACTAATAGGGTCACCTCCAGGATATGTTGGATATGATGACGCAGGTCAACTAACAGAAAAAGTTAAGAGAAACCCATATTCTATTATATTATTTGATGAAATTGAAAAAGCTCATGCAGATATATTCAATATATTACTTCAAGTTTTAGATGACGGAAGATTAACAGATGCTCAAGGAAACACTATTAGTTTTGAAAACACCATTATTATAATGACATCAAATGCTGGTTCTAACACAAATACAAATTCAATTGGTTTTGGAGGAAGTTCTGTTAGCAAAAATAAAATATTAGAAAGCTTAAAAGAAACATTTAGACCAGAATTTTTAAATAGAATAGATGAAATAGTTCTATTTGAACAGCTTACACCAGAACAATTATTACAAATAACAGATTTAATGTTATATGATACTCAAAAAGCATTAGCTAATAAAGATATCTCAATGGAAGTAAATGTCGAAGCTAAAAAATGGCTACTTAATAAAGGTACTGACATAAAATATGGAGCTAGACCTTTAAGAAGAGCTATACAAAGATATGTAGAAGATGAACTTTCTGACATGATATTAAAATCTGAATTAAAAAATGGTCAAACAGTTTTAGTAGAAATTGAAAATAGTGATAATAAATTAAAATTTACAGTAAAATAGGAGAAATTTATGTTTAAACATGTACCAAATATATTAACAATAATACGTTTTTTATTAATTCCATTTATAATATATTTTCTAGCAATAAATCAATATATTGTTGGAGTTATACTATTTATAATCTCTGGAATAACAGATGTTGTAGATGGAGCAATAGCTAGAAAATTTAATTTTATAACAGACTTCGGTAAACTTATGGATCCACTTGCAGATAAATTAACTCAAATTTCAGTACTTGCTACTTTAATGATTAAAGAGTTAATTCCTGTATGGATTTTAGCAATAGTAATTGCTAAAGAAGCTGTAATGATAGCAGGTGCCTCTTTCCTTTATGGAAGAGATGTTGTAGTTTCTAGTAAATGGTTTGGAAAACTTGCTACAGTATTATTCTTTATAGCAATTGTATGTTCTTGCTTTATTTCATATTGGAACATGTCAATAGATGTAAATAATCCGCTTCCAGATTTTGCACAATATATTTATTATTTGGCATTAGTATCTTCTATATTCTCTTTAGTAATGTATTTTCTTACATTTTCTAAAAAAGGATATATTAAAAAAGAAGATTTTAAATTACAAAATAAATAGTTAGTTAAAAAATAAATAAATCCAGCTTTTATAAAGTTGGATTTATTTATTTTTTATAATTCATTTTTGCACATTATATTAATTTCATTATACTAATAAAATTATAATAAATAAAATTCATAGTGCAAATAAATTATAAATAATATTATTCAAAATCTTCTAAAACACTATTTAGCTCAGCTTGTCCTAAAGCAGTTATCCCTTCTTTTAATTTTACTATATCTATTTCTGGCAAATATTGAATTTGTAATTCTGTATCTTCTACAAATATTTCGTTTCCAACTGAATCTAACTTATATATCCCAATTACTCCATTATGTTCTTTTACTATATAGTGATCTCCACAAATTCCATCATACTCTTTATAAATAACAATTTCATTTGGAGAATAACCTTCTATTTTCCAATCTGAATATAATCTTTCCACATCTTCTTCACTTTTGTTAATAAGTTGCTTTTGTACATCTTCTATATCTCTTTTTAAATGGTCACATTTTTTATAATATTCCTTTTTAATTATTTTTGCATTTGGAGATATCTTTGTTTCTCTTGCTAAAGTTTCTATAGTATTTGTTGTATTAGTTTCATTACTAGCTAATTCTGTTTCTTCTTTCATTTCTGTTCCTTTTGTTTCATTATTACTTTGAATTATTGCAAAAACTATTCCTATTCCTAATAAAAATAACACACATAAAGTAATTATTATCCACTTTTTCATAGTAAAATTCCTCCGTTCTAATTACTATTATTTATTGTTATTATGCGTTATTTTTGTAAAATTTATACATTAATTAAATACATTACTTTATTTTAAAATATTAATGAATAAATTGAATACTAAAACGATATTAATCATTTTTCTTAGTTAATATTTATTTTATAAATTTATCTATTGTAATAGTATTTCCATTTGTTATTATGGTTATTTCTCCATTTAAGTCTGTTCTATAAATTTTACTATTATTTTTCCTTAGTCTTTTTAAGACACCTACATTTGGATGTCCAAATGTATTTTTCTCTCCAACTCCAATTAATGCAATTTTAGGTTTTACTTTTTCTAAAAATTCTTCTATTGAAGAAGACTTTGAACCATGATGTGCAACTTTTAAAATAGTTGACTTTAAAACATTTGCATCTTTATACTTCTGTAAAATTGCTTCTTCTGCAACTTTTTCTATATCCCCTGTAAATAAAATTGAAAATTTATTATATTCCATTTTAAAAACTAATGAATTATTATTAATACCATTTTCACTAATTATATTTTTTGAATCTGGCCACAATACATTAAAATATAAACCCTCTTCAATTTTTATTTTCCTTCCTATTTCTACTGCATATAAATTAATTTTATTCTTCTTTATCAATTTTAAAAATTCTTCATAATTTTTTGAACTATCAAACTGTTTCCCTATTATTATATTTTTTACTTTTATTTCTTTTAGCAAATATAGAATAGAACCGTACATGGTCACTATCAAAGTGAGAAATTATTATATAATCTAATTTATTTATTCTTCTATCTAATAAATATGGTAATAATGTTTTTTCCCCAACATTAAAACTTCCAAATTCGCTTCCACCACCATCTATTAAAATTTTCTTATTTAATGGTGTTATAATTAAACAAGCATCTCCTTGCCCTACATCTACAAAATGTATTTCTAACTTTTTGTCTACTTTTATTATCAAATTTACAATTAAAACTATAATTAAAATACAGGATACTATTTTTTTTATTAATTTATTGTTTTTATGGTAAAAAATCTTTACTTTTTGTTTATATGAAATAGAAATTATTATAAGATACCAAACTATAATAAAGAAAAAACTAGGAGTTATAATTGTTATTTTAGAAAATGGCATATTTGCTGTAATTTCAGCTATTTTTATAATAAACTTTAACATTAAATTTAAAACAATTGCAATCAAGCTAGAAATAGGTGTAAATATTAGTGAAATAAAAAACATTATAAAACCTATTATAACCACAATTCCTAGTATAGGTCCTACAATTATATTTGAAAAATAAAAAGTTAATGAAATGGTATTAAAATGAAACATCATAATTGGTATTATAGCTAAATTTGCACAAGTTGTGACAGCTATCATTTCAAAAAAATATTTTACAATTTTATTATTTATTTTTATAAAACTTCCTATTTTATCATGTAAAAAAACTATTCCTATAGTCCCCATATATGAAAGTTGGAAACCTATGTCTAACAAACTATATGGATTCATTATTAACAATATTAATGCAGATATTGCTAAATTATTATATACATCACTTTTTCTATATAATAGCTCAGCAATTAACATTAATATTGCCATAATACATGCTCTATTCACAGATGATGTACAACCTGTTAATAACATAAACAAGATTAATAAAATAATGCTAATTATTTTAGATAGTCTTTTTCTTAAACACATTTTATTAAAAATATATGTAATACTAACTATAATATAGGAGACATTTGCTCCTGAAACTGCTAATATGTGTGACAAATTACTATCTCTAAAATTTTCTTGCATGTTTTCTTCTATTCCACTTGTCTCTCCAATTAGCATTCCAAGGCATAGTCCAGAAGTTTCCTTTGGTAGTAACTTTTCTATTTTTGTCTTCATAAGATTTCTAAGTTCATATATCTTTCTTAAAATAATGTTTGAGTTATCATGAGAAATAATTTCTACATCTTCTTCTTTCAAATTAACAGTTCCAAAAATCTTCTTTGTTTTTAAGTAATTGCTATAATCAAATCCCATATAGTTTCTTGCTGTAGATGGCTTTTCATATTCCAAATAAAACTCTATTTTATCTCCATACTTTAATTTAAAACTGCTATTTTTTGAATTTTTATTTGATAAATATCTATTTTCTTTATTCTGTAAACTTTTATTTTTTGATTTCTTAAGATTTAGTAATAATTTAATTCCTTTAATTTCTATTTCGTAAACATCTTTATAGTCCTTTTCTTCTCCTTCAGAAACAACTATAGCTGTGCAGTAACTTCCATTTAAACTTTCTAACTCTTCATATTTTTCATCATAATAATTATTTAAGGTATGCATATATAATGTGCCCAAAGAAAAGACTATATTTTTTAAATATAGCCCCATTAATATTTCTAATATAAAAAAAATGGTGACTATGCAAATTGGTCTTTTTATATTAACCTCCTTACTGCCCCCATTTTTTATTAATCTTAAATTTTATAATAATTGTTTTTGTATTATAATAATCTAATCGCTGAATAAAATCTTCCTGCATATTCTACGTTTAGACTAGATATTCTTACTTTGTATCCTGTAGTTGAAGCATGAATAAAATTTCCATTGCCTATGTATATTCCACAATGTCCTATTCCCACACCTGTTTCATAATCTGTTAAAAAAACAATGTCTCCAGCTCTTAAATTACTTTTACTGACTTTTGTTCCATATCTAGATTGAGAAGTTGCACCATGTGGTAAACTTATTCCGAAATGTTTATATACATACATTGTAAATCCTGAGCAATCAAAGCTTTTACTTCCAGCTGCGCCATATACATATGGACATCCTAAATATTGCTTTGCATATGCTACAACATCTTCTCCTTTAGAAGAAACATTGCTTATATTTGTTTTATTATTGTTATTGTTATTTTTATTGTTATTACTATTTTCTTTTTTGCTATCTTCTATGTTTTTATTAGAAGTTTCGTTCTTTGTAGTTCTTGCTTCAGAACTTCTAGAAACTGTTTCTCTTTTTTTATCTGAAACAAATTCTTTAGAAATATATCCTTGATCTTCTCCTGATTTTACTTTATACCAGCTTCCTTCTTCTCCAATAATTGTAACCTCAGAATTTAATACTAGTATTTTTATAACTTTGTCCTCTGTGCTCGGTCCACTTCTTACATTAACATATTCTTCGCTTATATATCCTGTTTTAGTTGTAGTTTGTGAATTGTTATCTTTATTTTCGGTTGTTTCATCATCTTTTTTATTGTCTGTTTGCTCATTTTTACTACTTGTACTTTTTCCATTTAATCTGTCAGTTCTTACCCATCCATTTATCTCATCTGTTTGAATATATGACCAACCATTAATTTCTGTAATTACTAAAACACTTATATCTTGTTTACTGTTTTCTAACACACTTGAATATATTAAAGGTAATATTCTAATATCTGTGTTTTTTGGTAAAGTCTTTTCTGTTCCTGTATAGCTTTCTGTAGCTTCATTATTTATATTTTCATTGTTAGAATTGCTCTCTACTGTATTTGAAGAATTTTGATTATTATCTATTGTATTCTCCTGTTCTACACTAGAACTTTGACTATTATCAATATTTTCACTATTACTCACATTTTCGTTGTTAATAGTATTTTGTTCATTTGTATTGCCTTCTACTAAAGTATTATCTCCATTTTTCCCTATAACTTCTGCGTATTTTTTGCTAACATAACCTACATAATTTTTATATTTAATTTTATAAAAATCTCCTTCTTCTCCTAATAATTCGCACTCTATATCCTTAGATAACATGGCAATTACATCTGAAGATGTTGAAGCCTCTTTTCTTACGTTTAAAGTCTCTCCTGTAACTTTTACTGTAGCTGCATTTGATACATTTGAAATTATTAATACTGCTAAAAATATTGCTACCATTAATATTACTTTTTTTAGTGTTTTCATAAAAGAAATCGCTCCTTATTTATTTTAATTGTTATTATCTTTTGTAAACACGTTAATAGTATATAATTAAACAACAAAAAAGTCAATTTATTACTCTGAATTTATCTATTATTTTAGCCGATTTTATTTATTTTGACAAATATTTTGATAATCTCATTTGATTTTTAATTTTATAATTGTTTTAATAATTTCATTTATCTCTTATTTGATTATTATTTTGATGTTTTTATTTATTTACCGTTTTGTTTTAAAATTGATTTATAATTCTTTGACTGAATAATTTCATTAATTAGGTTCTATAATTTTAGTTGGGG
>FR901428.1 GCA_000438355.1 Clostridium sp. CAG:273 | reverse complement strand
GTTCACTGGGGCTTCAGTTCTATGCTTCGGATTGCTCCTAACATTTCCCCTTAACCTTCCAGCACTGGGCAGGCGTCAGCTCCTATACTTCATCTTTCGATTTAGCAGAAACCTGTGTTTTTGTTAAACAGTTGCTTGGGCCTTTTCACTGCGGCCTACTTTTACATAGGCTCCCCTTCTCCCGAAGTTACGGGGTTATTTTGCCGAGTTCCTTAACAATGCTTCTCCCGTTCGTCTTAGGATCCTCTCCTCATCTACCTGTGTCGGTTTGCGGTACGGGTATTTCCATACAATCTCTACAAGCTTTTCTCGTCAGTGTGATTCTTGATACTTCGTTACTTATATTTTCACTCCATCTTTCGATCCGAGTTTTTCCTCTTCCTCGGTTATCTTCCTCTCCTGCGTCCCTTGCATCTTTTAAGTATGGCTATAGTGCAGGAATTTCCACCTGCTATCCATCAGATACGCCTTTCGGCCTCTCCTTAGGTCCCGACTTACCCTGGGCGGACGAACCTTCCCCAGGAAACCTTAGACTTTCGACGGCAAGGATTCTCACCTCGCTCTCGCTACTTATTCCAGCATTCTCTCTTCTGCTTCGTCCACTAATGCTCTCGCTTTAGCTTCGCCCTACCACAGAATGCTCCTCTACCACTTATAAATTTTCATTTACAAATCCGTAATTTCGGTGTATAGTTTAGCCCCGGTAATTTTCCGCGCAAATTCACTCGACCAGTGAGCTGTTACGCACTCTTTGAATGAATGGCTGCTTCTGAGCCAACATCCTGGTTGTTTACGCAAATTCACATCGTTTCCCACTTAACTATATCTTTGGGACCTTAATTGTCGGTCTGGGCTCTTTCCCTTTTGACCACGGAACTTAGCTCCCGTAGTCTGACTCCTGAGTATTAATACATGGTATTCGCAGTTTGATAGAGTTCAGTAACCTGGTTAGGCCCCTACCTCATTCAGTGCTCTACCCCCACATATCTTCCCTCAAGGCTAGCCCTAAAGCTATTTCGAGGAGAACCAGCTATCTCCG
>FR901427.1 GCA_000438355.1 Clostridium sp. CAG:273 | reverse complement strand
CAGATTGGGAAAAAATGGACTGTTTGAATTTCTAAATATGCCGAAAAGTATTGACATAACCTATTTTTGTGATATAATAAATAAGCTAATTATTTTGAAAGGGTTGAAAGAAATGAGTGTAAAAGTAGAAAAGACAGAAAACAAAAATGAAGTTAAATTAAGTTTTGAAATAGAAGCTGCAAAGTTTGAAGAAGCTATGAAGAAAGTGTATGTAAAAACTGCTAAATATTTTACTATACCAGGTTTTAGAAAAGGTAAAGCTCCAATGGCTATAGTTGAAAGAACATATGGTTCAAGCATTTTTTACGAGGATACTTTTAATGAGTTAGTTCCAGAAATATATGATGAGGCTATTAAGGAAAATAAAATAGAAGCTGTTAGTACACCTCAAATTGATATTAGTCAAATGGAAAAAGGTAAAGATTTAAAATTTACAGCTATTGTTCAAATTAAACCAGAAGTTAAACTTGGAAAATATAAAGGTATAGAATTAAAGAAAATAGAGTATACTGTATCTGACAAAGATATTGAACATGAGTTAGGACATATGGCAGAACATAATGCAAGATTAGTTAATGTAGAAGATAGACCAGTAGAAAAGGGTGATATTACTATAATTGATTTTGCAGGTTCAATAGATGGAGTTGCTTTTAATGGTGGAACAGCAGAAAACCAAGAATTAGAAATTGGAAGTAATAAATTTATACCAGGATTTGAAGACCAAGTTATAGGAATGAAAATAGATGAAGAAAAAGATATAAAAGTAACTTTCCCAGAAGATTATTTCTCTAAAGATTTAGCTGGAAAGGAAGCTACATTTAAAGTAAAATTACATGAAATTAAGAAAAAAGAATTACCAAAAATAGATGATAATTTTGCAAAAGATGTTAGCGAATTTGATACATTAGCAGATTTAAAAGCAGATATTAAGTCAAAAATGGAAAAAGAAAATGAGGAAAGAGCTAAATATGAGTCAGAGGAAGCTGCTATAGAAGCAGTTTGCAAAGATGTAGAAGTAGAAATTCCATCTGGAATGATTGAAACAGAAATAGACAACATGGTAAAAGATGTAGAGAATAAACTTTCTTATCAAGGTTTAACTTTAGACCAATATTTAAAATTAACAAATAAAACAAATGAAAGTTTAAGAAAAGAATTTGATGAGCAAGCTAACAAAGCTGTAAAATCTAGATTAGTATTAGAAGCAATTATTAAGGCTGAAGATATTAAACCAGAAGACAAAGAAGTAGAAGAAAAAGTAAAAGAAATGGCTAAGAATTATGGCAGAAGTGAAGAAGAGCTATTAAAAAATGAAGGATTTAAGAGTTATATAGTAGACAATATGAAATATGAAAAAGCAATTGCATTTATTTTAGATAATGCAAAAATGAAGAAATAGTCGAAATAAAAGTTAGGGGTAATTTTAATATTTTAAGTATTAGTAAAAACCACTAACTTTTTTATATAATATTTTAAAATTAATGTTTGACTATATTAATTTAATGGTATAATATATACAAAATAAAATTACAATAACCTTTTGTAAAAAAATTAATATAATTAATAGGAGGATAAATATGTTAGAAAGAAATAGTTTAGTACCATATGTAATTGAACAATCAGCAAAAGGAGAGAGATCATACGATATTTTCTCTAGACTTTTAAAAGATAGAATAATATTTTTAGGTGAGGAAGTTAATGCAACTACAGCAAGTTTAGTAATTGCACAATTGTTATTTTTAGAGTCAGAAGACCCAGATAAAGAAATAAGTTTATATTTAAATACACCAGGTGGTTCTATAACAGATGGAATGGGAATAGTAGATACAATGAATTACATAAAATGTCCAGTTTCTACAATCTGTATAGGAATGGCAGCTAGTATGGGTTCTGTATTGCTAGCTTGTGGAGAAAAAGGTAAAAGATTTGCAACACCAAATTCAGAAATATTAATACATCAACCATTAATAGCTGGAGGAGGACTTTCTGGTCAAACTACAGAAATAAAAATACATGCAGACCATATGGTTAAGACAAGAGAAAAGTTAAATAAAATACTAAGTGAAAAAACAGGTCAACCATTAGAAGTAATTAATAGAGATACAGAAAGAGACCACTATATGACAGCAGAAGAAGCATTAAAATATGGACTTATAGATGGAATTATGGAAAAAAGAAAATAAAAATGCAGAAGAAAAATCGGAATTTTAAAATAAAAATCAAGAAAACAAAGAACAACTAAGCTTATATAAAATAGTATAAGTTAAAATAATATCAAATGATAAAAAGGTAAATTTTATTTAAGTATAAAAAATTAAAAAAATGTAAAAAGAAATTAAAAGTTTATGAGTTAAACTTAAGAAAAATCATATATAAAATTTAAACATAAATTTTAGAAAGGAAGCTAAAAATGGCTAAAAGCACAAAAAGTAAAGAAATTAGATGTTCGTTCTGTGGTAAATCACAAAATAGTGTGGAAAGAATTATAGCAGGTCCTGGAGTATATATTTGTAACGAATGTATAAAAGTATGTTCAAACATAGTAGAAGATGAATTATATGAAAATAATGAAACAGAATATACAATAAATAAACAAGAAAAATTGCCTACTCCAGAAGAAATTAAAGCAGTATTAGATTCTTATGTAATAGGACAGGAGGATGCTAAAAAAACGCTTTCTGTTGCAGTTTATAACCATTATAAACGTATAAATAATCAAAAAGATTCAGATGTAGAAATACAAAAAAGTAATGTTTTATTGCTAGGACCAACAGGAAGTGGTAAAACTCTTCTTGCACAAACTCTAGCTAAAACTTTAAAAGTACCATTTGCAATAGCAGATGCTACAACATTAACAGAAGCAGGTTATGTAGGAGAAGATGTTGAGAATATTTTATTAAAACTAATTCAAGCTGCAGACTATGATGTAGAAAAAGCAGAAAAAGGAATTGTATATATAGATGAAATTGACAAAATAGCAAGAAAGTCAGAAAATCCATCTATTACAAGAGATGTTAGTGGAGAAGGAGTACAACAGGCATTACTTAAGATTGTAGAAGGTACAACAGCAGCTGTTCCACCACAAGGTGGAAGAAAACATCCACATCAAGAATTAATACAAATAAATACTGAAAATATATTATTTATTTGTGGTGGGGCGTTTGAAGGTTTAGAAAAAATTATAAAAGAAAGAACAGCCCAAAAGGCAATAGGCTTTGGAGCTGAGATAAAAAGCGAAAAGGAAGAAAGCAAATACGAAATATTTAAGGAGCTATTACCACAAGACTTATTAAAATTTGGATTAATTCCAGAGTTTGTTGGTAGACTTCCAATAATTGCAACTTTGCATGAGCTTGATAGAGAAGCTTTAGCTAATATTGTAACAAAGCCAAAAAATGCATTAGTAAAACAATATCAAAAACTATTTGAATTAGACAATGTTACATTAGAATTTGAGCCAGAAGCTATTAATTTAATAGTAGATAAAGCAATAGAAAGAAAGACTGGTGCTAGAGGTTTAAGGTCAATAATAGAAGAAATAATGAGAGACATAATGTTTGAAATACCATCAAATCCAAATATAGAAAAATGTATTATTACAAAAGAAACTGTAAAAAATGGTGAGGCACCAAGACTGGTAATAAACAATAATAGAGAAGTAACTAAAAAAGAAAAAGCAAAAAGAGAATCTACCAAAAAGACAGAATCAGCATAAAAAATAGATATTATATCACTTTTTTTAAATGAAAAAATTGAGGACAGATTATATAATTTATTAAAAGTCTGTCTTTAATTATTGTAATTAAAAATTATTAGTAATATATACTAAAAAAGTCACACTTATATTGGAACTAAAAATAAAATTAAAAAAATAATACTAGAATAAAATAAAAATTATTAGAAAGAAACTATAAATAAAATTATAGGAGATAAAAAATGAATGAAGCAGAGTTAGAAAAAATAAAAATAAAAGCATTAGAAGAGCATATACCGATAATTATGGATGACACTTTAAAGGTTGTAGGAAATTTACTTGGCAAAATAAAACCAAATGCAATATTAGAAATAGGTACAGCTGTAGGTTATTCTGCCATATGTTTTTCGAAATACTTGTTAGACGGTGGAATAATAGATACAATAGAAAGAGAACACGATAGAGTAGAAGAAGCAAAAAGGAATATAAAACTTGTAGATATTGCAGATAAAATTAATATTATAGAAGGTGATGCAGTAGAGATTCTACCTACAATTAACAAAAAATATGATGCTATTTTTATAGATGCTGCAAAAGGAAAATATCCTTTCTTTTTAAGTGAAGCTTTAAGATTAATTAACAAAAATGGCTATATTATAGCAGATAATGTTTTATATAAAGGTTATGTAATGAGTGACTATAATAAGCACAAACAAAGAACTGCTGTAAGAAATTTAAGAGAATATATTGCAGAGATAACCAAAAATCCTACTTTAGAAACCGAAATTTTGGAAGTAGGAGATGGGTTAGCAATAACTAAAGTAGTAAGATAAAAAAGACATTAAAGTATCTTTAAAAGATATTTTAATGTCTTTTTTCTAATATAGTATATAAAAAACTTGTATAAAATTTGTATATATCGTAAAGTCTGTATAAAATTTAAACTTTTTATGATAATTTAAAATTAAATAATTAAATTTATAAATTATTTGATTTTAAATTTTAATATTTTAATATTATTTAGGATAAATATTTAATACAAGAAAGTATAATATCTAAAATAAATATAAATGCACACATATATACTATTGCCTTTTTAGTTGTAAAGTTTAATTTATTTAATGCTTTACAACCCTTTTTATAAAATGGGTATAAAATTTTTGTAAATAAAATACCTGCAATTCCCCACATAAAGCAATATAATAAACTAACACGACCATTAATATTCATAAAATCATTAGGATAGTCCCAACAACGTATTTGGAAAAGTGCTTCTAAAGCATATCCTGTAACATATTCAAATAAAGTAAAAACAATCATACAACCAATAAATAATTTTAAATATTTATGAGAAGTATTTTGTTTTTCCATGTAAGATAATGCAATAATAAGCATTACTGCTCCGCAACCATATATTGGACAATAAGGACCAAGCAAAAAACCTCTCTTAGTTAAACCTAGTTGAATAGAAGTATATGCAGTTTCGAAAATCCAACCAACTATTGAAAATATAAGGAAAAATAAAAATAAGTTGTACAATTTATTTTTTTCACTATTTTTATCTATTACAACTAATTTATTAGTTTTGATATTTTCTTCTTCATTTGTTTCATTTAAGCTTTCATCATCAGCCAATTTTTTTCACTCCCTTTTACTCAATAATATTATAATAGCAGAAATTTATTAAAAAGTAAATTATCTTAAATAAATTTTAAGATAAGAATATCATAGAGTAAATTTATACTAACAAAGTGAAAATTCTTTTGAATTTTAATGAAATATGATAAAATAAATGATATAATGCTTTTAATAGTAACATTATTTAATTTTACAGGGATGTCTGCAAAATTAGAAAGAAGGTAAAAGATGGAAAATGAAATAGATATAGGCAAATATAAACAAATTTTTGAAAATATAAAACAAGAAGTATTAAAATCACAATATAAAGCAATGCAAATAGTAAATAAAGAATTAATATTTATGTATTGGCATATTGGGAAAATTATAGGAGATAACAGCAAATGGGGAAATAAATTCATTGATAGTTTATCTATAGATTTAAAATTAGAGTTTCCAAAGGTTACAGGTTTTTCTGTAAGAAATCTAAAATATATGAAAAAAATAGCAGAAGAATATCCAGACTTTGAATTTGTGCAACAAGTTGTTGCACAAATTCCGTGGGGACACAATATAATTTTGATGGATAAAGTAAAAAATATAGAAGAAAGAAAATGGTATATAAAGCAAAGTATTATAAATGGTTGGTCTAGAAGTTTATTAACAATGCAAATAGAAAGCAAATTATATGAAAGGCAAGTAGTTGCCGAAAAAGTAACCAACTTTCCTGCAACTTTGCCAGACATTCAAAGTGATTTAGCAATACAGACAATGAAAGATCCATATCTTTTTGACTTTATTTCACTAAAAGGAAAAGTAAAAGAAATAGAGATTGAAAAGGCAATGATAGACAAAATAAAAGATGTTCTTATTGAATTGGGAAAAGGATTTGCGTTTGTTGGAGAACAGTATAAAATAACCGTAAGTGAGAAAGAATATTATATTGATTTATTATTTTATCATTTAAAATTAAAATGTTATGTTGTTGTTGAATTAAAAGCAAGAGAATTTGAGCCTACAGATGCAGGACAACTTAATTTTTATTTATCAGCAATAGATGATTTGGTAAAAGATAAAACAGATAATGCGACCATAGGATTATTATTATGCAAAAATAAAGATAATTTTACAGCAGAATATGCATTAAGAAATATAAGTAGCCCAATTGGAGTTAGTGAATATAAACTACTAGAAGATATACCAGAATATTTAAAATCACAATTACCAAAAGTAGAAGAAATTGAATTGCATATTAGAGACATTGAAGAAATATAAAAACATTAAGATAATGAAGGGTAGAAAGTTTAAAATTTTCTCTATACTGCTGCAAAAATTTAAATATGAAAAATACGTTTTAAATAGATATATTATATATAACAGTGTGATAACGATTAATTAATATACCTATAATACTTCTCCAAACTTGAAAATAATTGTATATTATGATATTATTATAATTGCTTATTTTATGAGATAATTATATATAAAAAATAAAAAATCAAAAGATATTACTAATTTCAAAATAAAAGGAGAAATAATATATGAAAAAACCAGAATTATTAGCACCAGCAGGTTCATTTGAAAAAGCAAAAACAGCATTTATGTATGGAGCAGATGCTGTATATTGTGGAACATCTTCTTTGTCACTTAGAAGTAGAGCAGAAGTTGATGATGATGATCTAGCAAAGACAATAGAATATGCACATAGTATAGGTAAAAAAGTACATGCAGCTATTAATATTTATGCTTGGGATAATACATATGAAGAAATAAGAAAACAAGCTAGAATGCTAAATAAATTAAAAGTAGATGCAATAATTGCAGCAGATGGTGGTGTAATTGATGTAATAAAAGAGGAAGCACCAGATGTACCAATACATGTAAGTACACAAGCTAATACAGTTAGTTATCATACAGCAAATTTCTGGTATAAAAATGGAGCTAAAAGGGTTATATTAGGTAGAGAATTAAACAAAGAACAAATAAGAGATATAATAAAAAACAGAGAGAAAAACTTAGAAGTAGAAATTTTTATTCATGGTGCAATTTGCTTTGGATATTCAGGAAGATGCTTTTTAAGTGATTTCTTAGCAAATAGGAGTGCAAATTTAGGAGATTGTGCTCAAAGTTGTAGATGGGCTTATAATGTATATGTAGAAGAGCATAACAATCCAGGAAATTTAATGCCAGTAGAACATGACGAAAAAGGTACATATATATTTTCATCTAAAGATATGTGTTTAGTAAAGGAAATACCAGAAATTGTAGAAATGGGTATAGACAGTGTAAAAATTGAAGGAAGATTAAAAACAGAGTATTATTTAGCATCTGTTGTAAATGCATATAGAAATGCAATAGACGACTATTGTAGTAATCCGGAAAAATATGACTATACAAAATACTTAAATGAGTTAGAAAAGACTAAAACACGTGGACTTACAACATTTTATTTTAATGATAGAAATAATAAGGATTTCCAAGATTATGAAGGAAAACAATATAATGCACACTATGAGTTTGGAGGAAAAGTAACAGAATATAATGAAGACAAAACATTGATAGAAATACGTAATAAATTAAGTGTAGGTGATACAATGGAAATATTAATTCCTAATAAAATAGATGTTGTAACATTTACAATAGATAAATTATGGGATGCAGAAACAGATGAAGAAATCCAAACAGTAAATCCAGGAAAAGCAGGACAAAGCGTAAAAATGCATTTACCTATAAAAGTAGAAAATGGATGGATTTTGAGAAGAAAAAAATAAAAACAAAATATAAACTATATATATAATCTAAAATATAATAAAAACTAATAAATAGGTAACTAAACTAATTATTTAT
>FR901426.1 GCA_000438355.1 Clostridium sp. CAG:273 | reverse complement strand
TAATGTTTTTCCAGCTTTTTTTCTATCTTTTTCTTGTATTATTTTTTCTATTTCTTCTGGTTTAATTGTTCCTTGCCCTACTTCAAGAAGTGTTCCAGATATAATTCTAACCATATTGTATAAGAAACCGTTTCCTGTAAGTTTTATTATAATTCTCCCATTGTTTTCTACAACCTCTGCATTATATATTGTTCTAACACTACTTTTACTGCTGGTTCCACTTGACTTAAAAGCTGCAAAGTCATGTTCTCCTATAAAGTATATTGCAGCTTCTTTCATTTTTTCTACATCTAACTTCTTAGGAAAATGATATTCCATATTTCTAAATATTGCACTTGCTTGTTCTTCATTATTTATTACATAAGCATATGTCTTTTCTTTACAATTGTATCTGCTGTGAAACCCTATATCTACTTCTTCTGCATTTTTTATTCTTATAGAATACTTTAATTGAGAATTAATCGCTGTAGCCATTTTGTTTATAGGAATACTAGAGTTTGTTTTAAAATTTGCAACTTGACCAA
>FR901425.1 GCA_000438355.1 Clostridium sp. CAG:273 | reverse complement strand
TCGTGGTACGGCGATTACTCTGACTTTCCTTCCTCGAGCAATCCTTTCTTCGGGCGCGGGGGCTATTACGATGGTGGTACGGATGCAGGCGTGTTCTATTTCGCCGACGGCAGTGGTAATAGCAGCGGCATCTATTCGTTCCGTCCGGTCTTGGTCGCACTTTAATGTGACCTTGAAATATACCTCTAAAACACACATAAAGGCACTAAAACTGCTCAAAAACGACAAAACCAATGATAAATCATTCAAAAGTGTGGCAAAACGTCTTAAAACGCGAAATAGAAGCTCGACTATTTTACACCTGTAAAAATACAAATATATAATATAAATTACCTTATATATAGTGAAATATAAATATTCGTAAAAGTTTTTCATTATATTTAAGGTAACTTTTTTTACGTTATAAACTAAAAAAATATATAATGTAAAATTCTGTAAGAAATAATTTGAAAAATAAACGAAAATTTTAGGGTTGAAAAAAGCCCTCTAATATAGTATAATAAATAGATGTAAGAAATTTAAGAGGGGTGATATCATGTTTAAAATGTATAATACAGATTTAATAACAAATATAACAGAAGAGGTAACAGAATATAAGAGGGGAAATTGGATTAACATGATAGCGCCGTCTGACGATGAAATAAAAACAGTTTGTGAAAATATAAATATTCAAGAAGATTTTATTCGATATGCATTAGACCCAGAGGAAAGAGCCAGAATAGACTATGAAGAAGATGATGGAACAACTTTAATTTTAGCAGACGTTCCTATTATTGAGAAAGACGAAGACCAGAAAGAGTATTCTACAATACCAGTTGGATTTATAATAGTAAGAGACGAATATTTTATTACAGTTTCTTTAATGGAAAATCAAGTAATAAGAAGAATGAATCCAATGAAAAATAAATCGGTTGCTACATATAAAAAGAGTAGACTTGTCTTACAATGTTTATATGTAAATTCTGAAATTTATTTAAATTTATTAAAAAAAATAAATAGAGAAACAGAAATTGCAGAAAAGGAATTAAGACAAACAAGAAAAAATAAATCATTATTAAGACTTTTAAGTTTAGAAAAGAGTTTAGTATATTTTACAACATCACTAAAAGCAAACGAAGTTGTAATGGAAAGAATGAACAGAGGCAAAGTTATAAAACTATATGAAGAAGATGAAGATTTATTAGAAGATGTACTTATAGAAAATAAACAAGCAATGGAAATGAGCAAAATATATAGTGATATCTTATCTGGAGTTATGGATGCTTATTCTTCAATTATATCAAATAACTTAAATGGAGTTATGAAAATATTAACAGCAATTACTATTATAATTTCAGTTCCAACAATGATATCTAGTTTTTGGGGAATGAACGTAAAAGTTCCTATGCAAGACAATCCATGGGGATTTGCTATAATTTTAATAGCATCTATACTAATTGGTATAATAGTAACAATTATATTAAAGAGAAAAGACTACTTAAACTAATTAAAATCTAATTAATTTAGAAAGTAATATAAAAATAAACAACATGTAATTAATAAATATAATAATGATAAAAATTATTA
>FR901424.1 GCA_000438355.1 Clostridium sp. CAG:273 | reverse complement strand
ATATGTTTTTATGAAGCTTTTTTATTAATTATTACTTTAATATATTCTCCTAATTCTTGGTCAGAAAGTTGTAATAAATCAATTAGTTTTTTTAAGATATCAGTTCTAGGAAGGCAATTTTCTTGGTCTATTCTTATGTATTGCCTTAAACTTATTTCTAATAAATTTGCCATTTTTTCTTGGGTATAACCCATAATTTTACGTTTTTCTTTAATCATGGTAACATCACCATATAAATTATGTCATAATTTGTCATATAATCATATTGACATTAAATGTCACCATTTATATAATATAGGTACAATTTGTTATAGTTAAAAATAACTATAGCATAAAATTAAGGAGGAAACAGAGGATGAAAAACAAAGGAATAACACTAATAGCACTGGTTGTAACAATTGTTGTTCTTTTAACTATTAGCAGGAATAACAATAAGTCTAGTGTTTAGTGAAAATGGAATAATAAGTAAAAGTAAAAATGCAAAAGAACAAACAGAAATATCCCAAGTAAGAGAACAATTAGAACTA